>JAHVKF010000001.1:332697-665394 GCA_019800895.1 Halomonas denitrificans | reverse complement strand
CCGATCGGGACCAGGGCCGCCGATCCGATCTCGTCGGCCTCGTCGCCGAACAGCCATTCGCGTTTCTGCCGGGTCAGGCGGCCGCACTCGGGCCGGCGCTCGTCGACGACCGGCTGGAGCCAGTCCGGAACCTCGCCGTCCCAGGCCTCGACCAGCACTCCCTCGGCCGCCACGTCGGAGGCGACGCGGAGCTTGATCCGCAGGGTGTCGGCGCGGAAGTCGGCGCGCAGCCGGCGGGCCAGTTCGTCGAACAGCTCGGCCGGGTTCTCGGTGGCGGTCAGCGCCAGGGTCAGCGTGTGCAGGCGACGCATCAGCTGCTCGTTCTCGCCGGCGATCGCACCGAGTTCGGCCAGCTGGCGGCGCAGGCGCTCGTTCTCGTCGACCAGTCGCCGGCTGCGGAACTCGGTCAGGGAGACAGCCTCGTCGCCGACCGGCACCTGCAGCCGTTCGGCCAGTTCGGGCCGATCGGTGAGAAAATCGGTGAGAACGTCGGTGAGAACGTCGGGGTGGTCGAGCAGCCACGCGGCCACGCGCTCGGGCGCGAGGTCATCGGCAAGGGGTTGGCCGTCGGCGGCTTCACCATTCGCTTCACGATTCACTTCACGATTCACTTCGCGATCCGCTCCGGAATCCGGGTCGCGATTCATGTCGCCATTCGTGTTGCCGTTCATGTCGCCACTCAGGGGGTCGGGTCGGGGTTCGTTGCGGCGGTCGGCCATGCGATCGTTCCTTCGAAGACAACGCGAGCCGGGCCGGTGAGTCGGACCCGGGACTCTCCGGGAATCCAATCTACCACAACGATTCCGCCCGGCTGCTCGACCCGGACCGGCGACTCGACCGCACCGGCGTCGATCAGCGCCGCCGCCGCCGCGCAGGCACCGCTGCCGCAGGCCGGCGTCGGGCCGGCGCCGCGCTCGTGAACTCGCAGTTCGATCCGGTGCGGATCACGGACGTAGGCGATGCCGAGATTCAGCTCGGCGGCGTCGGGCTGCGCGCGTCGCGCGTCCTCCAGGCGTTCCGGGTCCGGCGGCCGGTCGATCGTGAGCACGCGATGCGGGTTGCCTAGGCGGACGTCGCGCCGCGTCGCATCGCCGGGGCCGAGCTCCAGCCCCGGCAGTTCGGCCGACCACGCGGAGGCGCCGTCCGCGGCATCGGCCCGGGCGAGGCGGACGCGACCGGCGGGCGTGCCGATGTCCAGGCCGCCTTGCGGCAGTTCGCCGCGCGCGTCGAGCCAGGCGGCCAGCGCGCGCATGCCGTTGCCGCATTGCTCGGCGGGGCTGCCGTCGGCGTTGTGGATGACCACGTCGAAGGCGTGCCCGGAACGCGGCGGCTGGATCCGGAGCAGCTGGTCGAAGCCGACGCCGAGGCGGCGGTCGGCCAGGCGGCGGATCAGGTCGGGTGAAAGCGCGGGCCCGCCCGGACGCGAGTCGACCAGCAGGAAATCGTTGCCCAGCCCCTCGAGCTTGACGAAGGCCAGCAAGGACGGCCCGGGCTTCGCGTCGGTCATCGCCGGGTCACCGGTTCGGTCGGTTTCATTCCGGCAGGCGGCCGTGCACCATCCAGTGCCGGTCGGAGACCCGCTCGACGTCCAGGGCCAGGCCGGAGTCGTCGAGCTGGCGGCGGACCTCGTCGACGGTCCAGGCCGCGCACAGGCTGTTGAAGAAGTCCTCGCGCAACAGCTCGGGCTCGTCGGCGGCGTAGCGATCGACCAGCGCGCGCGCTTCGTCCTCACTGTCCGGTCGATCGAGGTCCATGACCTGGACATAGGCACCGGGCGCTCCGACCTGGCGCACGGTGATCCACAGCGCCGAGGGTTCGGGCAGGTGGTGGAGCAGGCTGTTGGAGACCACCGCCTGGAAATCGGCCTCGGGCAGGTTGCGGTCCGGCAGGCGGGCGAGCTGGAACTCGATCCGCTCCGCGAACGGTACGCCGCGCACGGCGCGTCGAGCGGCGTCGAGCATGTTCCGGCCCGCGTCCATGCCGACGATGTGCCAGTCCGGCAGTCCGGCGGCGATCCGCAGGCAGATGTCGCCGGGGCCGCAGCCGAGGTCGACCAGGCGCCCGGGAGAGGCATCGTCCAGCGCCCGGCAGACGCGGTCGGCGAAGGCCTGGTTGCCCTCGTCGAAATCGGCCGCGGCGTAGGCCTCGACCTGGTCCACGCTGTCCATCAGTTCGGGCTCGGGAATGCGCTTCATCGAGGCGTTTCCGGTTGCCGGTGCAATGGCTGGCTGTGGCTGCGTGCGTCGTCCTCGCCGTCGCTCAGGTCGTCGTCACGCCCGTTGTCCGCATCGGAGCCGTCCGGGTCGGAGGCGGTCGGGTCGGCGGCGGTCGGCGGTTCGGCCGGAAGAAACAGGTCGCCCTTCAGCCCGCAACCGGCAAGCAGCAGCAGCGCGAGGCCGGCCAGCGCGAGGCTGGACGGCACGGGGCGGGCGACCCGCCGGGGCGACGTCGACCCGGGCCGGGCCGGGTCCAGGCGACCCGGTGCAGCGGTTAGAATCCGTGGCATGAACTACCTCGATTCGAATCGACTCGAATGCATCGTGACCGAAACCGGTCCGGACCCCGACGCCAGCGTGATCTGGCTGCACGGCCTGGGCGCGGACGGTCACGATTTCGAGCCGATTGTACCGCAGCTCCAGCGCAGCTCCGCGCGGTCGATCCGCTTCGTTTTCCCTCATGCGCCGGTCCGTCCGGTCACGGTCAACGGCGGCATGGAAATGCGCGCCTGGTACGACATCGCCGGCATGGACATCGCCCGCGACCAGGACCGCGAGGGGATCGCCGATTCGGTCGCCCGCGTCGATCGCCTGATCGACGACGAGATCGAGCGCGGCGTCCCGGCCGAGCGGATCGTCCTCGCCGGGTTCTCCCAGGGCGGCGCGATCGCGCTGCGCTGCGGCCTGGCGCGCTCCGAGCGCCTGGCCGGCGTGATCGCCCTGTCGTGCTACCTGCTCGAGGCCGACGAGATCGACACGTGGTCGACGGCCCCGGGGCGCGCCGCGCCGGTCTTCATGGGCCACGGCAGCATGGACCCGGTCGTGCCGATGGCGCTCGGCCGCCACGCGGCGGAACGGCTCGTCGCGGTCGACGTGGACGTGCAGTGGCAGGCCTGGGTGATGGCGCACGGCGTGCATCCCGACGAGATCTCCGCCATCGATCGCTGGCTGGCCGAGCGGCTCGGAGTGCCGGCGTGAATTCCGCGGCGGCCTGCCGGGTCATGGTGGTCGACGACGAACCCCCGGCCGTCGAGCGAATGGTTTCGCTGCTCGGCGCGGAACCCGGTGTGCAGGTGGTCGGCTGCGAGTCGCGCGCATCAAGGGTGGTCGAGCGCTGTCGTTCGCTGGCGCCCGACCTGGTCCTGCTCGATATCGAGATGCCGGGCGCGAACGGGTTGGACCTGGCGCGCGAACTGCGCCGCCTCGACCCCGCGCCGGCGGTCGTGTTCGTGACCGCGCACGACGACTATGCGGTCGACGCCTTCGACATCCCGGCCATGGATTACCTGGTCAAGCCGGTCCGGGCGGAACGGCTGCGCACGGCGCTGGCGCGCCTGCATCGACGCGGGCCGGCCCCTGCCGAGGGCGCCCTGGCGGCCCGGGTCGGCGAGCGGCTGCTGCGGATCCCGCTCGACCAGGTCCGCGCGCTGGTGTCCGAAGACAAGTGCACCGTCGTGCACGCCACCGGCGGCCAGGCGCTGTGCGACGCCACGCTGAAGGACCTCGAGGCCCGTCACGCCGACCGCTTCGTTCGCGTCCACCGATCGGCGCTGGTCAGCCGGCCCCACCTTCGCTCGCTGTTCCGCGACGCCGAGGGCGTCGAGCGCGTCGCGGTCGACGGAATCGCGCTCGAGCCCGAGGTCTCGCGTCGCAATCATTCCGCCGTCAAACGGTTGGTGACCGGAGAATCCGCCGAGTCGTCGCACGAGAAGCCGGCCGGGCGATCGCACAGCACGGCGACGGACGATGACGCCACCGGCAGGAAAACGACATGAATCCACGCACCATCGCCACGCGCAAGAGCCGTCTGGCCCTGTGGCAGACCGAGTACGTCCGCGACGAACTGCGGGCCGCCCACCCGGAGCTGGCCCTGGACCTGCTGCCCTTGAGCACACGCGGGGACGAGGTGCTGGATCGTTCGCTGGCCGAGATCGGCGGCAAGGGCCTGTTCCTGAAGGAACTCGAACAGGCCATCGTCGACGGCCGCGCCGACCTCGCGGTGCACTCGTTGAAGGACGTGCCGGCGCGCATGCCCGACGGCCTGGTCCTTGCCGCCTGGCTGCCCCGGGCCGATCCCGCCGATGTCTGGATCACTCGCGACGGGACGCCGATCGAGGAGCTGCCGGCCGGCAGCCGGGTCGGCAGTTCCAGCCTGCGGCGGATCCGCCAGCTCGAGGCGCTTCGCCCGGACCTCGAGGTCGTCCCGCTGCGCGGCAATGTCGAAACCCGGATGAACGCGGTGTTCGACGGCCGGATCGACGCGACGATTCTCGCCGCGGCCGGTGTCCGCCGCCTCGGCGTGGAGCCGCGCCAGGCGCTGGAACTGCCGATCGAAGGCTGGCTTCCGGCGCCGGGCCAGGGCGTGATCGCCATCGAATGCCGCGCGGACGACCGGGAGCTGCACGAGTTGCTCGCGGCGATCAGCTGCGAAACGACCCGCACGGCGGTCGCGGCGGAGCGGGCCGTGGTCGATCGCCTCGGCGCCGACTGCCGGATGCCGCTGGCGGCCCTGGCCCACGTCGCCGACGGCCGGGTCCATCTCCGGGCACGGATCGGCGGTACGGGCGGGGTGCTGGTCGACGTCGAGCTGGAAGGCGCGACGGGCGATGCCGACGCCCTGGGCCGGGAGGCGGCCGATCGCTTGCTGGCGTCCGGCGGCGCGGACATCCTGGCCGAACTGGGCGTGGACATCGGCTAGGCCGGAACCGAGGCGCTCGTGGCGATTGGCCGCAGGTGCCGAGCGACGGGCGGCAGGGC
The DNA here is from genome assembly GCA_019800895.1 of Halomonas denitrificans. NCBI lineage: Bacteria > Pseudomonadati > Pseudomonadota > Gammaproteobacteria > Oceanospirillales > Halomonadaceae > Halomonas > Halomonas denitrificans. The sequence continues at coordinate 660,421 of JAHVKF010000001.1, read as the reverse complement.
GGGGCTGGACAGCGGCCACGCGCCTGTGCCACAATCGATCCAACGCTTCGGGGGAATCGGAATCAGGCAGTTTCCCCGGACCGGGACCGACCAGGCCCACAGGCTAGACCACGATTCGCTTTTCCGGGTGTCGCCCACGACGTTGTTGATTGATGTGCGTCCCCCTACTGCCAACGCCAACACGCAAGCCCCCTGCACGTTGGTCGGCAATGTCAGACACCCGGAATCTATCCCCGAGGCCCGCTGCGCGCAGCGGGCCTCGTTCGTTTCGATCGCGGTGAGCCACCGCGAGACGCGATGGCCCGACCGGCTGGCGTGACCGCTTCCTTGACCGCCGCCCCCACGCCGCGCACTCCCGACCGATCCGACGCGAGGCCGCTGGTCGTCGTGACCCGCGCCGCGCCGGACGACAGCGGCCTCGTCGAGCGACTGGCCCACGACGGCTTCGACGCGCTGGCCTGCCCGCTGCAGCGGCGCGTGCCGGTCGACGAGGACGCGCTGGCCGCCGCCTTCGAGGCGCAGGGACCGGTCGACGTTCTGGTCCTCACCAGCCCGCACGCGGCCGACGTCGCCGCCGACGTGCTCGGCATGGGGCGGCTCGGTGAAGCGCAACTCATCGCGCCCGGCGCCGGCACGGCAGCGCGCCTGGCGGATCGTTCGGGAGGCCAGGCCCGGGTGCAGTTTCCCCGGTCCGGCGGGACCAGCGAAGACGTGCTCGAATTGCCCGAGCTCGCGTCCGATCGCGTTGCGGGCCGGCGGGTCGTGATCCTCGCGGCTCCCGGCGGACGGCGCCTGATTGCCGATACGCTGCGCGGCCGTGGTGCGGAGGTGGTGCGTCTCGCGCCCTATCTTCGAGAAGCCGTGGCGCCGTCCGATGCGCTGGTCGCGGCGCTGGACCGGAAACGCCCGACGATCACGCTGCTGTCGAGCGCCGCCGCCCTGGCCGGGCTCGATCGCGGACTGGGGGCCGCGCTGCGGGATCGCTGGCTGGCCGGCGGGTTCGTCGTGTCCTCTCGCCGCCTCGCCGATGCGCTGCGTGGTCTGGGTGCCGGTCAAATCGAAGTCGCCGATGGCGCGTCCCCGGACGCGATGCACCGCGCGCTGACGACCCTGGCCGCTCGCTGACCCCGCCACCGCTGCAGTTCCGGTAGCATCGGGGGTCGGTCGAACCTCGAATCATTCCGATGAGCGAACGCAAGTCCAGCGAAACCGACCCGGACGCCACCGGTCCGAGCGCTTCCGGCACCGACCCGGAGCCGGGCGACGAGGCCACCGAAACGACCCGGACAGGGGGCAAGGACGAGGCGGGCGTCGCGTCGGAAGGCTCGGCCGGAAGCGCGTCGGAAGACGCATCTCGCAAGCCGGCGCCGTCCCGGCGCGGAGGCGGCCGTGGGATTGCGGTGCTGGCCCTGCTGGCCGCGATCGCCGCGCTGGTCCTGGCAACCCGCCCGTACTGGGGCGAGGGCAGCGACGGGCGGTCCGCGAACGCACTCTCCGCCGACGACGTGCGCCAGCTGGATCGGCAGCTTGCCGACCGGCTCGAGCAACGCCTTGCCGATCGCATCGATCCGCTGCAGTCCGGGCTGGACGAACTGGACGCGCTGGCCGCCCGGGTCGATGCGCTCGCCGAGCGCCTCGACGCGATGGACGGGTCGATCGCGGAATCGGTCGAACGCTCGATCCAGCAATCGATGGGCGAGGGCGCATCGCAGGTCGAGGCCCTGACCCGGCGCGTCGGTCGGCTGGAGGGCACCCAGTCCAGCGCCGAGGCCAGCCTCGAAGCGCGCATGGCCGCGCTCGAACAGCGCATCGAGCAGCGGGTCGAGGGGCTGCAACAGCGGCTCGGTACGCTCGGCGACGACCTGGAGCAGGCCGGTCGGGAGAGTGCGCGACGCCTGGCCCTGGTCCACGCGCGGGCCCTGCTGCTGCAAGGACGCGACCGGCTCGAACTCGACGGCGACGTGGACGCGGCGCGGGCCGCGTGGTCGCGCGCCGCGGAGCGGCTGCGGGAGGTCGGAGCGGTGGCCGGAGCACCCGCGCCGGCGGCCGACGCGCTGGATCGTCTGGTCGAGGCGGCCCGTGCCCTCGAGGCGACCGATACCGCCGGCCGCGTGCAGCGCCTGGATGCGCTGGCCGCCGCGGTCGACGCATGGCCGGCAGTCCGACCGGCAGGGACGACGGCGGGTGCGAACGAGCGCCCGGATTCCGCCGAGCGCGACGACGAAGCGGGCTGGCGCGAACGGGTCGGCTCGGCCTTCGGCCGCCTGGTCCGCGTCGAGCGTCTCGATGACGCGGCGCCGAACCCGGCCGAGGTGGACCGGGCCCGCGAGCGGATCCGCGCGGCGCTTGCCGCCGCCGCCGTGGCCGCCGCGCGCTCCGACCATGACACGGCGACGGTATTGATCGAGCGGGCCGCCGCCGATCTCCGCGCCTATCTCGACACGGAGGCGCGCGTTGTCCGGCAGGCGCTGGAGCAGCTCGACGAGCTGGCTCGCGAACCGGACGAGCCGGGCGTTCCGGACGCCTTCGATGCCGCCGCGGCGGCGGTCGAGGCCGGCCTCGAGACGACTCGCCCGGAGTCGACGCGATGAAGCGGTTCGCGGTGATCGTCACGGCGCTGGTGCTGCTGGCCGTTGCCGTGATCGGCGGGGCCTGGCTGGCGCCGCGACTGATGGCGGACCCGGGGCTGGTGCTGATCGAAGCCGGCGGACTGCGGCTGCAGATGTCGCTGCTCGTGCTGGTCGGAGCGGTCCTGCTTTCCTGGCTGGTCCTGGCCCTGACCGTTGCCGTGCTGCGGGCGCCGGGTAAAGCGGCCCGTCGGCTGCGCGAAGCCAATGACCGTCGCAACCTCGATCGCGGCCTGATGGCGCTCACCGAGGGCCGCTGGGCCGATGCGGAGCGATCGCTGGGTCGGGCCCTGAAGCGCCGCGATTCGACCGCCGGTTACCTGGCGGCCGCGCGCGCGGCCCAGGGCCAGTCGGCAGATCAGCGCAGGGACCTGTATCTCGAGCAGGCCGATCGCAGGTTCGGCCAGAAGCACTTCATCACCATGCTGACGCGCGCCCGGTTGCTGCTGGCCGACGGCCAGGCCGAGGACGCGGTGCCGGTGCTCGAAGACCTGCACCTGAAGAAGAAGAAGCACGAGGGCGTGCTCCGCCTGCTGCTCCAGGCCTATCAGCAGACCGAGCGCTGGCACGAGGTGCGCCTGCTGGTGCCGGCGTTGCACAAGGCCGGCCTGGTCGACGCGGAACGCGCCGACGGGCTGGTCCGCCTGGCCGCCGCGCGCGAGCTGGCTGAGGCCGGCGACGTCGGCGAGCTCCAGGGCACATGGCGCTCGCTGAAATCGGCGTTGAAGCAGCATCCGGAGGTGGTGACCGCGTTCGCGCGTCGCGCACTGGAATTCGACCGCGCCGAGCTGGCCGAGCCGGAGCTGCGTCGCCTGCTCGCGGTGGAGCTCGACGACGACCTGCTCGACCTGTACTCCGAGGCCGACGAGGCCGATCGTGCGGCCCGGATCCGGGCCTGTCGGGAGTGGCTGAGGGAGTCGCCGGACTCGGCGGCCCTGCATCGTGCGCTGGGTCGCCTGTATCTGGACCACCGCGACGACGAACGAGCACGCGAGCATCTCGAACAGGCCGTCCGCGCGCGCCCAGACGCCCGCGCGTTCGCGGCCCTCGCGCGGGTCCACGATCGCGCCGGCCAGCTCGATGCGGCCACTCGCTGCTACCGGAATGCCCTTCGACTCGAACAGGGCAGGGCACCCGAACCCCTGCCGCCCCCGGGCGCGGCCGCGAGCGACGCCGGCTGACGCAGGGCACCGACGAGCCGCGCCGACAGCCGGCGGCTCGGTCCGCCAACTGCAGCCCGGCCACCGCGCCGGCGGTCAGGCGCTCTCGAGGTAATGCATGCTGAACAGGCCCTCGGGGTCGGTCCAGGTCCGGATCGACGCGAGGCCCGCCTTCGCGGCCAGCGCCCGAAAGCTCTCGATCGAGTACTTGTGGCTGTTCTCCGTGTGGATCGACTGGCCGGCGGCGAAGTCGAAGCGCTGGCCGGCGAGCTCGATCGCCGTGTCGCGGCGTGCGACGAGGTGCATCTCGATCCGTTCCTCGCCGTCGTTCCAGCGAGCTTCGTGCTCGAAGGCATCCGGGTCGAGATCGGCGCCGAGTTCGTCGCGCAGGCGGACCAGCAGGTTGCGATTGAACGCCGCGGTCACGCCGTCGGCGTCGTCGTAGGCTGCGCGCAGCGTCGAGGCGTCCTTGACCAGGTCGACGCCGATCAGCACGCCGCCGCCGGCACCGGCGATGCGTCGCATCCTCACCAGAAAGTCGACCGCCTCGGCGTGGGTGAAGTTGCTGATCGTCGATCCGGGAAAGTAGACCACGCGGCGTCGGGCCGGAGGGTCGAGCTGAAGCACCTCGTCCGGGACCGGCTGGGTGTAGTCGGCCTGCAGCGGGAGGATCTCGATGTTCGGGAAGCGGCGGGTCAGTTCCTCGACCGACGCGTCCAGCGCTTCGCCGGAGATCTCGATCGGTGTGTAGGCCCGGGGCCGATCGCAGCCCTCGAGGATGCTGCGGATCTTGATGCCGGCGCCCGATCCGAACTCGACGATGTGCGCTTCGGGGCCGATCCGGTCGACGATGTCCTGGAGGTGTGCTTCGTGGAGAGCGAGATCGGCCCGGGTGACGTAGTAGTCCCGGGTCCTGCAGATCGCTTCGAACAGCGCCGATCCGCGCTCGTCGTAGAGGTACTTGCAGGGCAGCTCGGGCTGGGGGCGGCCCAGTCCGTCGACGGCGTCCCGCAGGAACGCCGCGCTCGGGTGTTCGGAATCCATTATTCGCTCCGGGCCAGTCGCAGACCGGTGAATTGCCAACGGTCGACAGGATAGAAGAAATTCCGGTAGCTGGGACGGACGTGGCCCGGCGGCGTGGCGCAGCTGCCGCCGCGCAGCACCATCTGGTTGGCCATGAACTTGCCGTTGTACTCGCCGACCGCGCCCGGCGCGGGCTCGAACCCCGGATAGGGCAGGTAGGCCGACTGGGTCCACTCCCAGACCGACCCGAACAGCCGGCAGAGCGCGCCGTCGTCGCCCGCGGGTTCCGGGTGGTAGCGGCCAGCGTCCGCGAAGTGCCCGGCAATGGGCGCTTCGCGTGCGGCGTGCTCCCACTCGGCCTCCGTCGGCAGCCGGGCGCCCGCCCATTCGGCGTAGGCCATCGCCTCGTAGAAGCCGATGTGGGTCACCGGGTCGTCGGCCCGGCGCTCGCGCCGTCCGGCCAGCGTTTCCAGCGTGCCGTCGTCGTGCCAGTACAGCGGCGCCCGTACGTCGTTCTCCTGCAGCCAGGCCCAGCCGTCGGCCAGCCAGAGCAGGGGCTGCCGATACCCGCCGTCGGCGATGAACTCGGCCCATTCGCCGCAGGTCACGGTCCGGGTGGCCAGGGCGAACGGTCGATGGAGCAGGGCGCGGTGACGCGGGGTCTCGTTGTCGAAGGCGAACCCGGGGCCGGCGTGTCCGATCTCGGTTTCGCCGGCGTCGAAGGACCGCCAGCCCGCGTCGGCGACCCGGCCGGCCCGGACCGGATCGGGGTGCTGGCCCAGCGTGCGCGCCAGCGGATTGTCCGGCATCGAGGCCTTGTAGTCCGTGAGGATCAGTTCCTGGTGCTGCTGCTCGTGGTTCAGGCCGAGAATCACCCGGCCGGCGACCCGTTCGATGCCCTTCTCGTCGAGGCCTTGCAGCCAGTCGACCATCGCATCGTCGACCCGGTCCCGGTAGGCGGTGACCTCGGCCTGGTCGGGTCGAGCGATCAGGTGTCGCCGGGCCCGCGGATGCTGGCGCCCGATGCCGTTGTAGTAGCTGTTGAACAGCTCGCCGTAGGCCGGGTGCTGCGGCTTCCAGTCGTCGAGCTCCCGTTCGAGCAGGAAGGTCTCGAAGAACCAGGTGGTGTGCGCCCGATGCCACTTGATCGGGCTGGCCTGCGCCATGGGCTGGAGGTTCTGGTCCTCGGGCCCCAGGTCGGCGATCAGCCGCTCGGTTGCGGATCGCACCGAACGATAGGCGTCGATCAGCAGGGCCGCGTCGAGCGTCGCGGCGTCGACTGCGTTGAAGTCGGGCCCCGCGCTCGTTGTCGGGGAGTCGAAGGCGGCCTGTGCGTTCATTTTTCGTCGCAATCCGGTCCGGGAACCAAATGGGGGATTCGAGTGTCCATCATAGGATAACGAGGGTGCGGGAACCCGGAACGTGTCGCGAGGGCTCCCGAAATGTGTGGCCGATCTCGAAACGAGGCGAGTGAAGCGTGACGATCAGCGCAGAATGCGGCCGGCTCGCGGGCCGGGATTTCGCGGTGCCTGAATGAGGTTTTAACAGGCGTGTGTGAGATAATAGCACCCGTTATGCAACCCCTTGATTACATTTGGCGAACTGAATTTATGAATCGATTTATTCTCCACGGTGTCGCGCTGGCCGGTCTGCTGGCCGGACAGGCTGTCGCCCAGGTGCAGGTGAGCATCGACGGCCAGCCGCCGCTCTCGATCGACAGCGACATCGCCGAGATCAGCTACCAGCCCGCTGCACGGCGGCTGGAAGTGCGGACCAACTGGGACGATCTGCGCTGCGTGATCAACCCCGCCGGGCCGCAGGTCACGCTCCCGGTTCCGCAGCCGGGCGACTTCGTGTTCGCGCTCGACAGCTACGACGGCGACGTGCTCGGCGAGTACGTGATCGAATCCGACGGCACCATCAACCAGCTGCTGGCAGCAATCCAGGGCGACCCGGCCGTGCTCGAGGTCGTGACCAGCGCATCGCGGGTCGCCAATTGCTCCGGCGGCGAGTGCGCGAACCTGGTCTGTGCACCGGGCGGAACGCCGGTGTTCGGCGCCGGCTTCGAGCCGATCGTGGCCGATCTCGGCGTGGTCTGGGAAACGGCGCCGGCCGGCGAGACGCTGGAGATCGTCGGCGGCGGGGCGTCGCGCTCCATGGTGCTGACGGCCAGCAACACCGGCCAGCTCGACGCGGACTCGGTGTTCGTCGACGTCGACGTGCTGGTGCCCGGTGACGGGAGCATTCCGTGCCCGACCGTGGTGTCCGGCGGCAACGGCTTCAGTTTCGACGCCAACTGCAGCGGCACCTGGACGATCGGCAACCTGCCCGCCGATTCGCAGGTCCAGATGGAGCTGGCCTACTTGGCCGCCTCGAATGCACCGCTCGGCGCGCTGGCCGTGTCCGACGCGGTGATCGATGCGCCGTCGGTGTCCGACGTCAACCTCGGCAACAACACCGACAGCGTGGACCTGGAGGTCGTGCGCGAAGCGGAGCTGGTGGTCGACGCCGTCTCCATTCCGGCCGCCGTGGTCGACCTCACGAACGGCCCGGAGGACGTCGACTTCTCGCTGGCCGTGGACCCGGCTCGCGGACCGTCGGACCTCAACAACGAAATCCGATTCGTCGTGATGCTGCCCCAGTCGGGCGACATCGTGTTCGATATCCCGGACGCCGACTACGACCCGGTCAGCGGCACCTGGACCCCCGTCGTGGCGGGGCTGCCGGTCGAGCTGACCGGAACGATGACGGTCAACTCCTACGAGCCGGGCATGCAGAACTTCTGCTTCGGCATCCAGTCCGCGACGCCGGTGGATGCCGGCGTCGACGTGTCCATCGCCGCCGATTCCGACCCGATCCGCTGCCTCGACGTGACCGGTCCCGAGACCGTTGCCCTGACCATCGATGCCGTCGCCCCGGCCACGGTCATCGCCGGCAGTTCGGCCCCGGGTCCGGGCAACCTGCTGCACACCTTCACCCTGACCAACGAGAACGCCACCTTCGACGGCGAGAACATCGGCGCCGACCTGGTCATCGCGCTGCCGCCGGCGGGCACCACGATCGAATCGATCGTGGCCTCGGCCGGTTCGATCGTCCAGACCGCACCGGACACCTGGAGCTGGTCGCTGGCCCTGCTGCCGGCGGGCCAGGCCGAAACCGTGGACGTGGTCTACCTGGTCGATGCCTCGACCGCCGCGCTCGACGTGGTCGCCGCCGGCCTCGGCAACCTGTCGATCGATCCCAGCCAGGTGCTCGCAGACCCGTCGGAGGCCGCTTCGGTCACGACCACCGTGGATCGCGAGATCGATCTCGTGATCACCTCGGGTGAGTCGGCCGATCCGGTCGCGCCCGGCGAAACCCTGGTCTACATCTTCCAGGCCAGCAACGTCGGACCGTCGGACGGGTCGAACGTGACCGTCGATCTGGCCACCGTTCTGCCGGCGAACGTCAGCGTCGCCAACGTCAGCTCGAACTTCCTCGGCAGCTACTCGAACGGCGTGTGGACGATCCCGTCCCTCGAGGCCGGCAACGCGATCGACGCGGCACTGACCGTCGAGATCGCGGTCGGTAGCGGCGCCACGCCGGCGGCGAACGCCATCTCCGGAACCGCGACCGTGACCGGCAGCAACGAGACCCGGATCAATACGGGCGACGACAGCGCGACGGAGACGACCTCGATTTCCGCCAGCTGACGTCCGGCGAGTCCTGCCCCGCCCACGCCGGACGGATGACGCCACGAAAGAACGCCGCGCGGTTTCGACCGGGCGGCGTTCTCGTTTCCGGGGAAGGGTCTGCAGACGGCGGCGCCGCTGCGCGGGCGTTCAGTCGATGCCGTACTTGTCGAGCTTGTAGCGCAGCGAGCGGAAGGTGATGCCCAGCCGCCGCGCCGCCTCGGTCTTGTTGTAGCGCGCGTCCTTCAGGGCGTTCTCGAGAATCCGCTTCTCGATGTTTTCCATGTAGTCGTCGAGGCTGCGGTCGCCCGGATCGGTCGGCAGGTCGTCGCCGGTGTCGAGGCGAGCCCGCTCCAGCTGCAGGTCGTCGACCTGGATCTCGTCGCCCTCGCACAGGGTGACCGCGCGCTGCAGGATGTTGAACAGCTCGCGCACGTTGCCCGAATAGGAGTGCTTGCACAGGTCGTCGAGCGCCTCCCCGGACAGGGTCTTCGGAGGGTCGCCCCACTGTTCGGCGATGACCTCGAGGAAGTGTTCGATCAGCAGGGGAATGTCGGAGCTGCGCTGTTCGAGCGCCGGCAGTGCCAGTTCGATGACGTTCAGGCGGAAATAGAGGTCGCTGCGGAAGTCGCCGGACTCGACCAGCGGCTTGAGCGCCTTGTGCGATGCCGAGAGCAGGCGAACGTCGATCGGCAATTCTTCCTTTCCGCCGATCGGCCGCACGCGCTTTTCCTGGATCACGCGGAGCAACTTGACCTGCATGTTCAGCGGCAGGTCGGCGACCTCGTCGAGAAACAGGGTGCCGCCGTTGGCCGCGACGAACAGGCCGTCCTTGTCGCTGTCGGCCCCGGTGAAGCTGCCCTTCTTGTGACCGAAGAACTCGCTTTCCATCAATTCCGACGGAATCGCCCCGCAATTGACCGCGACGAAGGGCTCCTCGGAGCGCGGGCTGAGGTCGTGGATCAGGCGCGCGGCCAGTTCCTTGCCCGTGCCCGATTCGCCGCTGATCATCACCGGCGCCTGGCTGCGTGCGAGCTTGACGATGGTCTGGCGCACCCGCTTGATGCTCTCGGAGCGTCCGATCATGCGATCGAGGATCGCCGCCTGCTGGTCCGAGTCCGCGGCCGGTGCCTTTCGATCCACGTCCGGCGCCTTGTCCGCCGACGCGTCGGCTTCCTTCTTCTTCGGCGTTGCGGCCGCTTCGTCGTCGGCGGGCGCGGACTTCTCGGCGTCGTCCTGGCGGAGCTTGATCGCGGTCCGGACCAGGTTGCGCAGGGCCTCGAGATCGACGGGCTTGGACACGAAGTCGAAGGCGCCGTACTTCAGCGCGGTCACCGCGTCCTCGACCTTGCCGTAGGCGGTGATCATGGCCACCGGCAGGTTCGGCCGATCGCGGTTGATCTCCTTGACCAGGCTCAGGCCGTTGCCGTCGGGCAGGCGCATGTCGGTCAGGCAGAAGTCGAACTCGCCGGCGCCGAGCTTGCGACGGGCGTCGGACAGGTCTTCGGCCGTCTCGACCTCGACGCCCATGCGGGTCAGGGTCAGGTCCAGCAATTCACGAAGGTCCGGCTCGTCGTCGACGACCAGTGCACGGGGTTGGCTCATGGCGATACCGATCTCTCGTTTGGGCGCGGATCAGACGTTGGCAAGCTTGGGGTGGGCGGCCGCCTCCGCGTCCTGGCCGGTTCTTCTCAGCAGGATACGGAAACAGGCCCCCGCATTGGGGATTTGAACATACTCCAGCGGTGCGGCGTTGGCGTCGCAGAGCTGGCGGGCCAGGAACAGGCCGAGTCCCGATCCCTGCTTGTGGGTGGTGAAGAACGGCTCGAAGATCTGGCTGCGTTTCTCGAGCGGAATGCCGGGCCCGTCGTCGATGATGTCCAGCGCCATCTCCCGGTGCCCGCGGATCGGGCTGAGTCGCAGCGTCAGCGTCGGCTCGTGATTCTCGCTGCCGGCGTGGCGCAACGCGTTCTCGAGCAGGTTCGAGACGGCCTGGTGCATCTGGCCGGGGTCGATCAGCACGGTGATCGCGTTGCGCGGCGCCTCCACCCGGACCCGGCTCGGCGGCAGTCCGGCCTGGTCGCGGAACTCGTCGGCCAGGGATCGCAGCCAGTCGGTGATGTTGACCTGCTCGATCTGGGCCCGCTCACGCCGCGACAGCTTCAGTACGTTCTCGACGATGTCGTTCATGCGCGCCGTGTGGTCGCGGATGATCTGGATCAGGCGCAGGTCCTGCTTCGGCAGGTCCGGCGATTCGCCGAGCAGCTGCGCGGCGTGGCTGAGCGCGCCGAGCGGGTTGCGGATCTCGTGGGCGATCGACGCCGACAGCCGAGCCAGGGACGCCTGGGCCAGGTCGCGGGCGCGCCGGGCGACGACCGAGGTGTCCTCGAGGAAGATCAGCGTTGCCTCGCCGAGCACCCCGGGCAGCCGCACGAACTGGGGCACCACGGCGGCCTGGGTGGCCTTGAGCAGCAGCCCTTCCTCTTCCGAGCGGCCGGTCTTGCGCCAGTGCGTCAGGCGGTCGACCAGCGCAGGCGCGATCACGTTCAATCGGTCCTCGCTGACCGACGGATTGCCGAGCAGGTACCAGGCCGATTCGTTCATCTGCCGGACCTTCAGCTCGGCATCGACCACCAGCACGCCGGACCGCATGCGGCGGATGATCAGGTCGTTGACCTGTTCCAGGCCGACCAGGTCGTTGCGGCGGCGCTCGGCCAGCAGCTGGTACTCGCGGCCCCAGCGGCCGAGCAGGGAACAGCCCAGCGCGGTGGCGAAGGACGCGATGCCGTAGATCGCGGCCTGCAGCACCAGCGCGTCGCCGGACCCCTGGCTCATCGCCAGCCAGGCCTCGCCGATCACGCCGAGGGAGATCAGTGCGGCGAAGAACAGCGCCGTGCGGATCGGCAGCAGCAGGCCGGCGATGCCGACGGTGAAGATCAGCAGGATGGCCAGGCCGCTGCCCAGCCCGCCGAAGCAGTGCAGCACCAGCAGCAGCAGGACGATGTCCGTGGCCAGCGAAAAGCGGGCCAGTTCCTGGAACGGGAAGGTCGGACGCCACTGGTAGTAGGCGAAGGAGAAGGCGGCCAGGATGTAGGTCAGGCCCGTGGCGCGGGCCAGGAACACCTTGTATTCGGCTTCGACGGCGGTGTTGAAGCCGCCGAAGGCCACGGCGACGATCACGCCGGCCAGCCCGATCCGGAACAGGGCGAGGTAATTCAGCGAACGACGGGTCAGGTCGCGATCGGCAGCGGTCTTCTGGAACAGGTCGCTCAAACGTGCCTCCCCGGGCCGTGGAAACGCGGTTCGCGGGGGCTGCCCGCGAACGTCGCCACTATAGCCGATCGGCCGGTTCCGGCAAACGTCCGAAGGCGGTCCGGACCGACGCGCAACGGCCCGTCGGCCCGCGCCGGGGCGGCGGGTTTGTTATATTTCGCCGGTTGCCGGGCGATGCGCTGTCCGGCCCGGCCGCTCGATCCTCCGTTCGACCGGCCGCTCGACCCGAATCTTCTCCGAACCGAACAGGAAATCGTCATGAATTTTCATGAGTACCAGGCCAAGGCCCTGTTCGCCGAGTACGGCATTCCGGTGCCGCGCGGCGAACTGGCGACCACGGCCGACGAAGCAGTCAAGGCGGCCGAAGCGGTCGGCGGCAACCAGTGGGTGGTCAAGGCCCAGGTCCACGCCGGCGGTCGCGGCAAGGCCGGCGGTGTGAAGTTGGCCTCGAGCCTCGACGAGGTTCGCGAGTACGCGGACACGATGCTCGGCATGTCCATCGAGACCTACCAGACCGGCGGCCGCGCGCTGCCGGTCCATTCCGTGCTGATCGCCGAGGCCACCGACATCAAGCAGGAACTGTACCTGTCGGCCCTGGTGGATCGCGGCCAGCGCGCCGTGGTCTTCATGGGCTCGGCCGCCGGTGGCGTGGACATCGAGCAGGTCGCCGAGGAATCCCCGGAGAAGATCATCCGGGTCGCGGTCGACAACGCGGCCGGCTTCATGCCCTACCAGGCCCGCCAGATCGGCTTCGGCATGGGCCTGAACTCCAAGCAGGTCCGCCAGCTGACCAAGATCATGGACGGCCTGTACAAGCTGTTCATCGACAAGGACCTGGCCATCGTCGAGGTCAACCCGCTGATCATCGACGGCGAGGGCAATCTCAGCGCCCTCGACGCCAAGATCAACGCCGACGGCAGCGCGCTGTTCCGCCATCCCGATCTCGCCGACATGCGCGACGAGTCGCAGGAAGACCCGGTCGAGCTGGCCGCCAGCAAGCACGACCTGAACTACGTCACGCTGGACGGCAACATCGCCTGCATGGTCAACGGCGCCGGCCTGGCCATGGCCACGATGGACGTGATCAAGCTGGCCGGCGGCGAGCCCGCCAACTTCCTCGACGTGGGCGGCGGCGCGACCAAGGAACGCGTGACCGAAGCCTTCAAGCTGATCCTGTCCTCGGACAGCGTGCAGGCCATCCTGGTCAACATCTTCGGCGGCATCGTTCGCTGCGACCTGATCGCCGAAGGCATCATCGGCGCGGTCAAGGAAGTGGGCGTCGAAGTGCCGGTGGTCGTGCGGCTGGAAGGCACAAACGTCGAGCAGGGCAAGCAGCTGCTGGCCGACAGCGGCATGAAGATCATCACCGCCGACGACTTGAACGACGGCGCGAAGAAGGCCGTCGAAGCGGCGGCCTGAGGGAATTCGAAAATGAGCGTATTGGTCAACAAGAAAACCCGCGTGATCTGCCAGGGCTTCACCGGCTCGCAGGGCACTTTCCATTCCGAGCAGGCGATCGAGTACGGCACCCGCCTGGTCGGCGGCGTGACGCCCGGCAAGGGCGGCCAGGAGCACCTGGGCCTGCCGGTCTTCGACACGGTCGAGACCGCCGTCGAGGAAACCGGCGCCGACGCATCGATGATCTTCGTGCCGCCGCCCTTTGCCGCCGACGCGATCCTCGAGGCTGCCGACGCCGGAATCCGGATCATCGTCGCGATCACCGAGGGCATCCCGGTGCTCGACATGATGCGCGTCAAGGCGGCCCTGGCCGACTACGAGGACGTCACCCTGATCGGCCCGAACTGCCCGGGCATCATCACGCCGGGCGAGTGCAAGATCGGCATCATGCCGGGCCGCATCCACAAGCCGGGCAAGGTGGGCATCGTGTCGCGCTCGGGCACGCTGACCTACGAGGCCGTGTTCCAGACCACCAACGCCGGCCTCGGCCAGACCACCTGCATCGGCATCGGCGGCGACCCGATCAACGGCATGAGCTTCATCGACTGCCTCGACCTGTTCCAGGAAGATCCGGAAACCGAGGGCATCATCATGGTCGGCGAGATCGGCGGCACGGCCGAAGAGCAGGCGGCCGAGTTCATCGCCGATCACGTGACCAAGCCGGTGGTCGGCTACATTGCCGGCGTCACGGCGCCCCCGGGCAAGCGCATGGGCCACGCCGGCGCGATCATCGCCGGCGGCAAGGGAACGGCCGATGCCAAGTACGCCGCGCTCGAAGAAGCCGGCGTGACGACGGTCCGTTCGCCGGTCGAACTGGGCACCGCGATCGCGGATCGCCTGAAGGGCTGACCGCGCCGGCCCGGGTTCGACCCGGGCCCTGCGCCGGCGCCCGTCCTTCGATCGCCGCCCGGTCAGGCACCGGGCTTCAGTTTCCGCTCGCGCCGGCCGCCGGCGCGGGTGACCGTCCGTCCAACGCGGAACCGCACCGATGCTGAACATCGCTCTGGCCCAGGACGATTTCCTCGTCGGCCACATCACCGCCAACCGCGACCGGATCGTGGCGTCCATCGAGCGCGCCCGCGACGAACTCGGCGCCGACCTGATCCTGTTTCCCGAGCTGGCCCTGACCGGCTACCCGCCCGAGGACCTGGTGCTGCGCCCCGGCTTCATGCGACGCACGGAGGAGACCTTCCGCCAGATCGTCGAGGCGGTCCACGGCATCGACGTCGTCGTGGGCTATCCGCGGGCGGACGGCGACAAGCGCTTCAATTCCGCGGCCTGGATCCGCGACGGCGAGGTGCTGGGCACCTACGACAAGTGGGACCTGCCGAACTACGCGGTGTTCGACGAACGCCGCTACTTCGTCCAGGGCGACGCGCCGCTGGTCGTCGAGGTCAAGGGCGTGAAGGTCGGCGTGCTGATCTGCGAGGACACCTGGGCGCCGGAGGCGGCCCGGGCCGCCGCGGACGCCGGCGCCCAACTTCTCTTGAGTTCGAACGCGTCGCCGTACTACCACGACAAGTACATCGATCGCGGCGAGGTCCTGAAGGCGCGCCATGCGGAAACCGGACTGCCGGTGCTGTACCTGAACTGCGTCGGCGGCCAGGACGAGCTGGTCTTCGACGGTCACTCGCTGTGCATCGACGGCAACGGCGAGCTTTCGCCGCCGGCCGGCCTCTGCGAGGAACATCTCCTGCACGTCGGCTTCGACCCCGGCTCGGGCCGGATCGAGTACCGCCACTGGCCCGCCGGCGAGACCGATACCCTCCCCGTGACCTGGCGCGTCCTCCAGCGCGGCCTGGCCGACTACGTGCTGAAGAACGGCTTCCGGTCGACGGTTCTCGGCCTGTCCGGAGGCATCGATTCGGCGGTCTGCGCCGCCCTGGCGGCCGATGCCCTGGGCGGCGAGAACGTCCACGGCATCCTGATGCCGTCGCGCCACACCAGCGAACTGTCGCTGATCCTTGCGACCGAGCAGGTCGACCTGCTCGGCCTGCAGACCGACACGATCTCGATCGAACCGATCTTCCAGACCAGCCTGCAGCAGCTCGAAGCGGCGTTCGCCGACCGGCCGGAGAACATCGCCGAGGAGAACCTCCAGGCCCGGGCCCGCGGCATGCTGCTGATGGCGCTGTCGAACAAGTTCGGCCACCTCGTCCTGGCCACCAGCAACAAAAGCGAACTGGCGGTGGGCTACAGCACCCTCTACGGCGACATGTGCGGCGGCTACAGCCCGATCCGCGACTGCCTGAAGGGCATGGTCTACGACCTGGCCGACTGGCGCAACGCGCAGTCGCCGGCGATCCCCCAGGGCGTCATCGACCGGCCGCCGTCGGCCGAGCTTCGACCCGACCAGCTCGACGAGCACAGCCTGCCGCCGTACGCGCAGCTCGACCGGGTGATCGAGCTCTACGTGGAAGAAGACCGGCCGATCTCCGACATCGTCGAAGCGACGGGCCTCGACGAGGCGATGGTCCGCCGGGTCGCCGGCCTGGTGCTGAACGCCGAATTCAAGCGCCGCCAGGGCGCGCCGGGCCCGCGCGTGACGCGCAAGGCCTTCGGCCGCGACCGGCGCTACCCGATCACCTCCGGCTGGCACGACAGCGGCATCAAGCGCTGACGAGCGGTCGGTCTCCGACTTCCGGCACACGACCCGTCCCCCAACCTGCGCGACAATGGTCCCGGGGCTCGACGCTACGAGCGGGCACGTAACGACCAGCAACGGGACGATCTGGATGAACGACAGCACCTCGGCGTCGGACGCGCCGAAGGAACCCGGCTTCCATAACCCGCAGCGCCGCTTCGATGCGCTGCCGGACTACCGCGAGCTCGAGTTCGAGCCGATCGCCCGGAGCTTCCGGGGCTACACCGTGCTCACCACCGCGATCTGGTGGCTGCCGATCGCTGCGGCGTCCGCGGCGGCGAACTTCATCCCGGGCGTCACGCTGCTGCCCGGATTGATCGCGCCGGTCGCCCTGGGCCTGCTGGCGCTGCTGATCGGCGTCTATCGCTGGGTCGATGCCGGTCGCCGTGGCTGGGCCCTGCGCGACCACGACATCGCCGCGCGCGAAGGCATCTTCTGGCGCAAGGTGACGATGCTGCCGTTCGCGCGCATCCAGCACGTCGAGACGTCCAGCGGGCCAATCGAACGATGGAAGGGCCTGGCCCGCCTGAAGCTGTTCACCGCCGGCGGCATGACCTCGGACCTCGACATCATCGGCCTCGAGGCGACGACCGCGGATACGCTGCGCGAACACCTGGCCGAGCAGATCCGCCTGCGCGACGCGCTGGCCGACACCGCGGGTGATTCCGAGGCCGACTCCGGAAACGACTCCGGGGACGAAGGCGGATGAGCGACGCCGCGTCGCCGGACTCCGCCTCGGACACGCCGCCGGACGACGCCGGAGGACCGGCGTGGAACCGCCTGCCCGGCAGCGCGGTCGCGGCGCTCTACATCAACGGCGTCCAGAAGGCGGTGCGCGAGAACCTGTTCCTGTTCTTCGGCGCCGGCACCGGCGCGTTCCTGTCCGAGTCCTTCGGCCTGCGCGAAGCCGGCCTGATCGCCGGCGGCCTGCTGCTGGCGGGCCTGCTGGTCACGCTGGTCTATCACCGGCGCTTCCGGTTCCAGGTGGCCGACGACGCCATCCGCGTGCGCAAGGGCCTGTTCGAGCAGAAGGAGCTGAAGGTCCGCTTCGAGCGGGTCCAGAACGTGGCCTTCAGCCAGCCCCTGTACCTGAAGCCGCTGGGCCTGACCCGCCTGAACCTGGAGACCCCCGGCGCGGCCCAGACCGAGGTCGAACTGCCGGGCATCCCGACCGCCGACGCGCACGCGTTGCGCGATCGCATCGCCGGAGTCCGGGCCCGGGCAGCGGACGCGGTCGAGACCCCGGCCGCATCCGCCGGGGATGGTGGCGCAGCCGCGGATCTCGATCCGGCCGCCGACGCCAAGTACCAGCCGAGCGTCGGCGACCTGTTCCGCTACGGCATGACCTCGAACCAGATCTGGATCGTGCTCGGCGTGATCGGCGGTCCCCTGGCCGAGCGGATCGGCGACCGCGTCGACGACGCGGTCGACTGGGCCGAGCAGGCCGGGGTGGTCGATGTCGATGCGCTGTCGTCGGCCCCGCTGCTCGCCGTGGCCGCCGTGCTGGGCCTGGTCGCCCTGTTCATCGCGCTGGGGCTGGTCGTCTCAGGCCTGATCGCGGTGGTCCGCTTCCACGGCTACCGGCTGACCGGGGACGCCGAACGCCTGCACGCCGAATACGGCCTGCTGGACCGGCGCGAGACCTCCCTGAAGCGCAGCAAGCTGCACAGCCTCGAACTGGTCCAGACCGCGTTCGGCCGCGTCCTGCGCCGTTGGCACGCGGTCGGTCACCAGGCCGCCCTCGACGCGATGAACCCCATCAACCAGGGCAAGCGGTTCCTGGTGCCGGGCATTTCGCCCGAGCGCCTCCCGGCGGTGGCGTCGGAAATGGCGGCGCGCGAGTGGCGGCCGCCGGAGTTCGAACCCATCGACAAGCGCTTCCGTCGGGTCTACTGGCAACGGCTGCTGCCGATTCCGCTCGCGATGGCCGCGGTGAACCACTTCTTCGGCGATGGCTGGTCGTGGCTGCCCGAAGCGCTGGTTGCCGCCGCCGTGCTGCTCGCGTTCCTGATCCACCTGCGCTGGAAGCGCTGGGGCGTACAGATCGGCGAGGACGGCCTGCAGGTTCGCGAAGGCCTGGTGGGCACGAAGATCATCCTGTTCGAGGACGCGCGCTGCCAGCAGGTCAAGGTGACCACCAGCCCCTACCAGCGCCGCCACGGCCTGGCCTCGCTGACCGTGCGCCTGCCGCACGGCGAGCGGACCGTTCCGTACCTGCCCGAGGCGCTCGCCGCCGAGCTGGCCAACCGGATGATGTATCGCATCGAGACCAGCACCGAGCACGCGCTGTAGCTCTTCACCTGCCCGCCGATTGCCATCTTCCGGCCCCTGCGCGGTCCGATCGGGATGGCATATTCGTACCCTGTTCGACACCGACCCGCTCCAGGAGCCTGCCATGCGTCCCGAACCCGAAGCCTCCGCCCGTCCGCCATCGCGACTCCCCGGCGGCCTCGTCCATGCCGGTCTCTGGGGCCTGGTCTTCGGCCTGATCGGCTCGGTACTCGCGCTGATGGCCGTCGCGGACGCGCCGGACGGCGCAGGCAGCGGCGGGGTCCTCGCGCTCTCGCTGGCCCTGCGCTTCGCGCTGTTCGGCGTCCTGAGCGGCGCGCTGTTCTGGTGGATCACCGGCCTGCTGTTCCGGCGCGAACGTTTTGTCCGCTTCGGCCGCTTTCCGGTGCTGCTCGGCGGGGCGGCCGGCACCGCCGTCTTCGTGCCGCTGTTCCTGCAGACCATGAACCTGCTGTCCGGCGACGGCCCGGTGGCCTGGCACCTGGTGCTGGACGACTCGGTCTGGGCCTTCGTCTTCGGCGGCGTGGCGGCGCTGGGCTCGCTGGAGCTGGCGCGGCGCCGCGTCGGCGCGTCCGGCGGGATTGCAGCCGACCCTCCGGAAGTGGAATGATGGCGATTCGTTCCCCGTCGAGGATGCCGCCATGGACCTGCACTACCTGGAATTCGTGACGCCAGACGTCGATGCGACCTGCGCCGCGCTCGCCCGGAGCCTCGGCGCCGAGTTCGGTGAACCGGTAGCCGAGCTGGGCGGGGCGCGAACGGCCACGCGGCCCGACGGTACCGAGGTCGGGGTTCGGGCGCCGATGCACGAGGACGAAGACCCGGTCGTTCGGCCGTACCACCGGGTCGACGACCTGGAGCGGGCCCTGGCCGCGGCCACCGAGTCCGGCGGCGAAGTCGCCCTCGAGGCAATGGAGATTCCGGGTCGGGGCACGATCGCGATCTACGTGCTCGGCGGCATCCAGCACGGGCTCTGGCAGGTCTGATCGCGGGGCATGGCCACCGACCGCTCCGGCGATGTGCGCAGCCTGGCCCGCGGCTGGATCCAGGCCTGGCAGCGCATGGACCTGGCCTGGCTGCGCGAGCACCTGGCCGCGGACTTCGTCCACATCAGCCCCTTCGGTCGCCTGGCGGGGCGCGACCACTACCTGGCGACCGTCGAGCCGCTGGCGCGCAAGAGCGTCAACCGGCTCGAGATCCAGGCCGTGGTGGCGGATTCGGGTCGCGCGGCGGTGTACTTCGAGAACCACTCGGCCGGCGGCGTCATTCCCTCCTGCGACTGGATCACGGTTCGCGACGGCCGGATCGCGTCGGTTCGATCCTTCTACGACACGGCCGCGCTCGAGCGGGTGCTGTCCGACGAGGACCGGCGCGGGCTGAGCGAGGACTGAACCGGAGCGTTCGCGATGGCCACCGGTACCTCCTTCGCCGATTCTTCCCCGGGCCGGACCTCGCGCACCGATCTGCAGCAGGCCCTGCCGTGAGCCGGAAGCGACCGCCGCGCAACCCGGCCGGGCGGCCGCTTGCCGCGATCGCGTTCACCACGCTCGGCCTCCTCGGCATCGCGGCCGCCTTCGGCCTGGACGCTGTCCTCGACTGGACCGCGAGCCCGCTGCTGATCCTCTGCGCGCTCGCCTTGATCGTCTACACGGCTTTCGCACTGCACTCGGGCTGGATCGCAACGGTGGGCTACCGGGGCCAGATCGATCACTTCGAGCGCAGCCGCGAGCCGGTGATCTACTGGATGCTGGTGCTGCTCTATCTCGGGCTGGCCGGGCCGACGGCCGCGTACCTGTTCGCCGGCCTGCTGACCGGCGGTCCTGCCTAGGCGCCGGGCGAGCGCGGGTAGACTGGAGCGGCCGCGGTAACGCCGAGCCCACCACGGGAACCACGATGCTTGTCCTCGATCTTGCAGCCGTCCTCCTCGTCGGCATCGGTTTCGCCCATTCGCTGCTCGGCGAACGCTTCGTCCTGAAACGCATCGAGCGCCTGGAGTCGCTGCCCACGCTGCGGCTGTTCGGCCGGGAATCGATGGCCGACGTGCTCCGCTTCGCCTGGCACATCACGACCGTTGCCTGGTTCGGTTTCGCCGCGCTGCTGGTGCTCGCGGCCCACGACCGCCTCGACGACCGCAGCGTCCTTCTCGCTACGGCCGCGACCTTCTTCGCGACCGGCCTGATCACGCTGTGGGGCGGACGAGGGCGGCACCTGTCGTGGATCGTGTTCTTCGCGGTCGCCGCGCTCGTGCTGTTCGAAGCCGGCCGATGAGGAATCGGTCGTGAGCGACCGCGACGCCATCCGGGCGCTGGTCACCGAGCTCTATTCGCTGGTCTCGGGCCCCGGCGACCGTGCGCGTGACTGGGCGCGCGAGGCCGAGCTGTTCCTGCCCCAGGCGCACATGATCCGGACCGTCGTCGGCGACGACTGCGTGGCCCGGCCGGAGATCATTCGCGCGGTGGACTATCCGGCGAATTTCGAGCGGAAGATGGGCGGACGCGATTTCTTCGAGGTCGAAGTGCACAACGTGATCGAGACCTTCGGCCAGATCGCGCACGTGTTTAGCACCTACGAAGCCTACGAGGATGCGGCGCAGACGCGCTTTCTGAAACGCGGCATCAATTCCATCCAGCTGTACAAGATCGACGGCGAGTGGAAGATCGCGAACATGGCCTGGGATGACGAACGAGACGGCCTGACGGTCGGCGGCGGCGACGCAGGAGAGGCACAGCATCCGTGATCCGGGTCCGTCCAGCGACGCCATCCGACGCGCGCGACCTGATGGCCGTTCGCTTCGCGGTCAAGGAAAACGTCCTGACCTCCTCGCGTGCGGCCGAGCTCGGGATCGACGCGGGCGCGATCGCCGACATGCTCGGCAAGGGGCAGCCGCCTTCGCACGTCTGCTTCTGCGCCGAAGACGGCGATACGGTCGTCGGATTTTCGATGGGGGACCTTCGCGACGGCTCGGTCTACGCGCTGTTCGTTCGCCCGGAGCACGAAGGCAAAGGCGTCGGCGCCCGCCTGATGGCCCCGCTGGTCGCGGCCTTGCGGGACGCTGGCCACGCGACGCTGACGCTGACCACGGAGCGCGATACGCGGGCGTTCGGGTTCTACGCGCGTCGGGGCTGGGTCGAACGCGGGTCCAACGATCTCGGCGAGGCGGTGATGACGCTTCCCGGGCAGGACGTCTCGAGGTTCGACGAGGCGCGCCGGAGTCGCCTGCGCCTGGTCCGGCCCGATGGTCGCTTCGAAGCCAGCTACCGGGCCTACCTCGACGAACTCGGCGACGAGGAACGCTATCCCTTTCCGATGGATTTCGATCCGCAGGATTTCGACGCCATGCTCCGGCGCATCGAGCGCTTCGAGCGGGGCGTCGATCTGCCGGATGGCTACGTCCCCAGTTCCACCTTCTGGCTGGTCGACGGCCAGGACCTGCTCGGCGTCTCCAACCTCCGTCATCGGCTCAACAGCGGCCTGCGCGCCTGTGGCGGGCATATCGGCCTGGGCATCCGGCCGTCCCGGCGAGGCGAAGGGCTCGGGATCGAACTGCTGGCGCGCACGATCGAGCAGGCGCGTGCCCGGGGGATCGGCGATGTGCACATCCACTGCCATGCCGGCAACGAGGCCTCGGCCCGGATGATTCGCCGCGTCGGTGGTGTTCTGCAGTCCGAGCACGTGCCGCCGGACGGAGCTCGAACGGTGTTGCGGTTCGTCGTGGCGCATCCGAACGCGCGCCCCTGAAGCGGCCCCAGGAGAGTCGGACCCACGCGCACTGGAACCAAGCGCACTGGACCCAGGCGCACTTGACCCAAGCGGAACATAGGACGATTGCCATGGAACACCCCATCACGCACGACACGTTCGGCGACTGGCTCGACCGCTACGGCAGGGCCTGGATGTCCGAACGACCGGAGGCGGCGGCGCCGCTGTTCACGACCGATGCGGAGTACCACTGGACGCCGCTGGAGGCGCCGCAGCGTGGGCGAAGCGAAATCGTGGCCGCCTGGGGCCAGGCCATCGAGCGGCAGCGCGACATTCGGTTTCGCTACGAGATCCTCTCCGTCGAAGGCGCAACGGGCGTGGCCCACTGGCGAACGTCGCTGGTGCGGCGCGACTCCGGCGAGGCGATCGAGGTCGACGGCGTGCTGGTCGCCGACTTCGATGGCGACGGGTTGTGCTGCCGATTCCGCGAGTGGTGGCACAGTTCCGAGTCCGGTGAGTGCGCGCGGTGATCGCACCGGTCCGATAGGCTTTCGAACTGGCGGTCGGGACAACGGGTTGCACCATGGGTGATGGCTTTTTCAACGAGTGGTACGCGGGCTGGGGCACGCTGTGCCTGATCAACGCGGGCCTGGCGCAGGGCAAGGGCCGCGGCGGGCTGAACGGGTTCCTGCACTCGCCGTTGCTGGGGCCGATCGCAACGTTCCTCGTGGTGGTGCTCGAGCCGCTCCCCGGCAACGACGAAGGCTCTCCGGTCTGAACAATGGGGCGCTGACGAGGGGCGATGCTCCGTGCAGGCCAGGCGGGGGCGGCTATCCTGTTCGTCGAACCTCCATTTCCCGAATCGAGGGATCGCGATGGACATCGACAACAAACCGCTCCGCGTCCTCGTCCAGGACTACAGCTGGATCCACATGACCATCGGCCTGGTCGGCAACCTGAGCTTCTTCATCGGCAGCATCCTGTTCTTCGAACGGTTCGAGGCCTACAAGACCCTCGCGATCTGGCTGTTCGTGTTCGGCTCCCTGTTCATGCTGATCGGTTCGGTGGGCAACTTCTTCGTGAACCTGTGGGAGAAGCGTTCGCGATCGTCCGGCAAGGGCGGCGGCGGTTGAATCGCGGCATGGACACGTCGCACGCCCACCGGCCGAACGATCGGTGCCGGCCGGGGTCGGACCTTCAGGCAACGTGCGCAGCCAGCGCCAGGAGATCGCCATGACCGTCGCGCATTTCCGACTTCGATGCCCCGCCCGACCGTGCCTTCGACGCCGGACCATCGCCGGGCTCGTGCTCCTGCTCGTCTCGACGGCTCCAGCAGCCACAGCGCAGCCGGGTGATTCTTCGCTCGAGCTCGACGGCCTGGCCGTGCCCGGCGAGATCCGTGCCCACGGCGTCTACGGCGCATTCGGTGTCGACGGGGTGCTGTCCTTCGCCGGCGGCGAACTGTGCTGGACCATCGACGACGAACAGGACTGCGCGCCGGTCGAGGTCATCCGGGGGGACGGCTACCTGCGGTTTGCCAGCGAACACCGCGGAGAGCGCGACGAACGGGTCGAATGGTCGGGCCGCTACGACGGCCACGCGCTTTCGGACGTGACCGTGCTGTGGACCCGGGTCGAGGGCGATGCGGTGCACGACCTCCTGCTGCCCGAGCGCCTGGTGCTGGGCTTCGAGCCGAGCGGCGCCGACCTTGCGCACCGCGGCGCTGCAGTCGACGACCGTTGACCCGGTGCGCTCGCCCGTTCCGTCCGCGGTGACCGCCGCGCGGGCGTCTTCGTGAGGACAGCACTCGCCGACGGCCCGTTCGGGACCACCTCACGGCGCGAGCGCGTGCTCTGGCTGCTGGCCCTGTCGGTGCTCGCGGTGATCTACGCCACGCTGGGCCTGGCCGCGCGCCTGGTCGACGCGCTGGGTGAGCGCGGCGTGCTCGACCCGGCCTTCATCCTGGCCTTCGTGCTGATCGGCGCGGCGATCGTGCTGCAGGGCCTGGCGGTCGGGCGGCGCGGACTGGAATGGGGTGTGCTGGCGGGCGTGTTCGCCGTCTACCTGATGCTGTTCGTGCGCATGGGCATCCCCGAGCGCTCGCACCTGATGGAGTACGGGGTGCTGGCCCTGCTGGTCCAGGAGGCCCTGCTGGAGCGGCGCTCGAACGGCAGGCGCGTCCCGGCACCGCGCCTGCTGGCCGTGGCGGCGACCGGCCTGGCCGGCGTGGTCGACGAGGCGATCCAGTGGGTGCTGCCGGCGCGCGTGTTCGACCTGCGCGACGTGGCCGTCAATGTCGCGGCCGCGGTGATCGCCGTGCTGGGGTCCCGGGCGGTATCGGCGGCGCGCGCAGCCGCAGGGCGAAGCCGCGGGGCCGGATCGACGAGGAGGCAGGAACGCGAATGACCCCGCGAAAACGAAAGGTCCGGACCTGCGCTGCCGTCGGTGGCGCAGCGCTTCTCGTCGCGATCTGCATTGCCACCTGCATCGGCGTCGCGCTGGCCGCGCAGCACCCGGCCGCGGCCTGTGCGCGACTGTCCGCCGAGCACCGCCATGCCGGCGAACTGTACCTGGCCGGCCCGGTGCCGACGGCCGTGGCCGACGAGGTCGCGCGCCACGTCGACGGCGCCGCGGCGCGGATCGAGGCCGTCTTCGGTGCGCCGCAGTCCCGCCCGCGGATGCTGGTGGTGGCGGACGAGCAGATCGCGGCGGCCTGGGGTGCGAACGCCACGGCGAGCATGCACCGGGCGCCCTGGGGCGCGTGCATCGTCCTCGGCCCCGAGGGGCGCAACGTCGACGTGATCGCGCACGAGTGGCTCCACGCCGAGATCCAGCACCGTGTCGGCTTCTGGCGCTTCCTGCGCGAGATCCCGACCTGGTTCGACGAGGGCGCGGCGCTGATCGTCGACCACCGGGAACCGTACCGGCCCGAGAACATCGAGCTGCCCGAGCACGTTATCGAAGCCGTGCGCGGACTCGACCGCGGCGCGGCGTTCTTCGCCGGTGACGTCCGCACCCACTATCGAGCGGCGCGGCTTGCCGTGGAGCCGCTGGTCCGGCCCGCGACCTTCTTCGACGACCTCGACCGCATCGGCAGGGGGCAAGCCTTCGACGAGGTGTTTCTCCCGTGAACCGCCTCCACCCGAAGAAGCTGTTGAACAGCAAGTGGACGGCGGTGCAGCCCGAGAAGCGGGAGAAGCATTTCCGGGTCAGCGAGGTGGAGTTCGACGACGACGGAAATGTCGTGCATTGTCTGCTCGAGGCCGTGCTCACCGGGCGCGAACGCGCGATCGACTGGCGCGAGCTGAAGGATGCGTCGCGCTGGCGGCCGGGCTGGTCGTAGTACGCTGTAGAAGGCCTGCGGGCGTCCGTCGGCCGTTGCCTGCGAGCGACCGCCGCCGGCCGCGCCGGCGCGTGCGGCGCCGTTGCCCATCCAGACACCGGGAGACCGACCATGACCGACCGTGAACCCGTTCCTTGCCTTCTTGCCGCCGGCCTGCTCGGTCTGGCGGCGTTCGCCCATCCCAGCCTGCATGCAAGCGAGGACGACTCCATGACCACGATCGAGGCCTGGCTCGACGCCAACGCCGGGGCCGAGTGGACCGGCCCCAACGAACTCTGGCTCGACCCCACGGGGAACGAAGCAGAGCACAGCGACGGCACGCTGAAGGTCGAGACCGACCGCATCGTCTACACCTGGGCCTGGAAGGACGCGCCGCAGACCGGCGAGCTGCGCCGGGACGACGGCTGGACCTGGTCCGACAGCTGGCACCAGCCCGAGCGCGTGCGCCTCGAGCCGGTGCGCGACCACGGCGCGCTGATCGCCGGCGAGTACAGCTACCCGGCCGGCGAGGGGCCCGACTGGCACTGGCGGATCAAGCTGGCCGAGCGGCCGGACGGCACCGTCGTGCTGCAGATGACCAACATCGCGCCCTGGGGCGAAGAGGCCCGGGCCGTGCGGATGGTCGTGGGCGGGCCCGAAGACCCGATGTAAGCGTTCGCGCTGCGGGCCCGGACCGGAAGCACGGATTCGCGCACGCGGCTTCGTTATCCTTTTCCCATGATGTCTTCAGCCGTTTCCTCGATCCGCGATTTCCTGTTCTACTGGGCGGCGGTGTTCAAGGCCGCCGGCAAGAACTGGCTGGACAGCCAGGCCTTCATCTACGCCGCGGCGCTGGCCTTCTTCACCGTGTTCTCAATCGCGCCCGTGGTCATCCTGGTCGTGGCCATGCTCGGCCTGCTGCTCGGCGAGGATGCCGCACGCCAGCAGCTGATGGACCAGCTGGAGATGGCCCTGGGTCCGCAGGCCATGAGCGCCGTGGAGACCGCGATCGAGAACTCGCAGATCGAGCAGTCGGGCATCTGGCCCACGGTGGCCGGTCTTGCCGCCACGATCCTCGGTGCGACCACCGTGTTCGCCCAGATGCAGAAATCGCTGAACCAGATCTGGGACGTCATGCCGCGGCCGTCGCGCAACTCGATCTGGCTGTTCGTCAAGGCGCGGCTGCTGTCGCTGACCATGGTGCTGTCGATCGGCTTCATCCTGCTGGTCTCGCTGCTCCTCGGCGTCGCGGTCCGCGCCGTGGTCGCCTACGCCGAGCAGTGGCTGCCGATTCCCGGCCTGCTGCTGCTGGCCGTCGAACCGGTGATCTCGCTGACCGTGGTCACGCTGCTGTTCGCGGCCATCTTCCGCATCCTGCCCGACGTGATGCTGCGCTGGAAGGACGTGCTGCCCGGCGCGTTCATCACCGCGCTGCTGTTCACCGTCGGCAAGTCGCTGATCGCGTGGTACCTGGCCAGCACCGCGGCCGGTTCGGCCTACGGCGCGGCCGGCTCGCTGGTCCTGCTGCTGCTGTGGGTCAACTACTCTTCGCTGATCCTGCTGATCGGTGCGTCGATCTGCCGCGCGCACCTGGAGGCCCGCGGCCGGACGATCCGGCCGCGCAATACCGCCGTGCGGGTGCACCGGGAACTGATCGAGGACGTCTGACCGGTGCCGGGCCGGGTCGAAGCGGGACCAATGGGACGGGCCAGGACGGTCGATGCGCGGCATCCTGCACGCCCGACCTTGCGGAGACTGCAATGAAAAAGCTCTCGATCGCTCTCGTCGCCGGGCTGCTGCTCGTCGCGGTAACCGTTCTCGTGGGCCGCGAGATGGCGCCGACGGTGCACGTGCAGAACCGGTCCGATCACCCCGTCCGGGAATTCGTCGTCGAACTTCCGACCAGCCGCGTCTCGATCGGCCCCGTCGCGCCGGACAGCGCAGGCCGCGTGTTCTTCGCTCCGCAGGCGGCGGGCGGAACGCTAAGCTATCGCGCGGAACTCCACGACGGCAGGGTCGCGTCCGGAGAAGCGGCCTACGCGAAGGAGGGCCAGTGGTTCCGCACGCTCCGCTTTACAGTTCACGCGGACGGCTCGGTGGCGTTGCTCAGCGAAGGCTAGCGGGGTCGAGCGGTCTGCCGGGCGGTCGGTCGGACGGGAAACGCATCGGCCAGGATGGCAACATGAACGGGCAGCTCGTCTGTCCGGACTGCGGACGAAGGAGGGACCCATGAACGAACACGATGTCCTCGAGCGGCTCGAAGCGGAACGCAACGAGCGCGGCATGCAGCACTGGGAGAAGCTTGGAGAAGGCCGGGCGGGACTGCGCAGCTTCGGCATCGGCCTGACCCAGCTTCGCAAGCTCGCCAAGGAGTTCGGGCGCGATCATGCGCTGGCCGAAGCGCTGTGGGCCACCGACGTCTACGACGCCCGGGTCATCGCGCTGCTGATCGACGAGCCGAAGAAGATCACCCGCGAACAGGCCGAGCGCCAGGTCGAGCAACTCGCCGGCGGCATGCTGGCCCACGTGTTCGCGTCCTGCGACGCCACCCTGGCCAAGGCGCCCTTCGCGCTGGAACTGGCCGACGACTGGGTTCGCAGCGACGACCCGGTGCGCCGCGACTGCGGCTACGGCCTGCTGTACGAGGCCTCGAAGTGGAAGGGCAAGAAGGCGCCGGAGGACGCGTACTTCCTCGACCACATCGAGCGGATCGACCGGGCGATCGACGACGAGCCCGAGAACGTGCGCATGTCCATGGGCACGGCGCTGATGGGCATCGGCAAGCGCAGCAAGGCGCTGAACAGCGCGGCGCTGAAGGTCGCTCGCCGGGTCGGCCCGATCGAGTTCACCAGCGCCAGCGGCAACTGCGACCCCTTCGACGTGGCCAGGCACCTGTCCGCCGAGCCGCTCCAGAAGAAGCTGGCCAGGCAGGGCGGTTGACGCCGCCGGGCCGAACTCGAATGCATTCCGCACTCACCGTCTCGCACCCACCCCAGGAGGGCCGATGACCACCACCCCCGAGCACGATGCACGCATGGCGACCCTGACCTTCGCTGCGGTCTACCCGCACTATGTCACCAAGGTCGAGAAGAAGGGCCGCACGGTCGAGGAACTGCACCGGGTCATCGAATGGCTGACGGGCTTCGACGAACGCGACGTGAAGCGGCTGATCGATGAAGGCGTGACCTTCGAGCAGTTCTTCGAACGGGCGGAACTCAACCCGAACGCGAAGCGCATCACCGGAACCATCTGCGGCTACCGGATCGAGGACATCGAAACACCGCTGACGAAGCAGGTCCGCTACCTCGACAAGCTGGTCGACGAGCTGGCGAAGGGCCGGCCGATGGAGAAGATCCTGCGCAGCGCCTGACCCGGCACGCGCGCACGGAATCCTCAGCCATCCAGCGGACTCCGCGCCCCCAGCGCTCCGCGCTGAACCACGTGGGTGTAGATCATCGTCGTGCGCACGTCCGAGTGGCCGAGTAACTGTTGAATCGTCCGGATGTCCGCACCGGACTCGAGCAGGTGGGTGGCGAAGGAGTGGCGGAACACGTGGCTGGTCACCGGCTTGCGGATGCCGGCCTGCCGCGTTGCCTTCTTGACCGCCCGCTGGATCGAGCCGGTCAGCAGGTGATAGCGCGCGATCCGCCCGCTGCGCGGTTCCCGGCTCACGTGCCGGGCGGGAAAGACGAACATCCAGGCCGCCTCGAACTGCACGTTCGGGTACTTGCGCGCCAGCGCGTGGGGCAGGATCACCCCGCCAACGCCCCGTTCGCGATCGCGCCGGGCCACGGCCGCGGCGCGCTCGATCTGCGCGGCCAGCGGCTCGACGCAGCGGTCGGCCAGCACCGTGATCCGGTCCTTCGCGCCCTTGCCGTCGCGGACCGTGATCGAGCGTCGCTCGAGGTCGACGTCCTTGATCCGCAGCGCCGCCGCTTCCCCGACGCGAAGGCCGGAGCCGTAGAGCAGCCGCACGACCAGGTCGTGCGGCGGCTGCAGCTGGGCAAGGATCGACCGGATCTCCGCCACCGTCAGCACCACGGGCACCCGCTGCGGCCGCTTCGCGCGCACCACCTCGTCCAGCCACGGCAGGTCGATCTCGAGCACGTGGCGGTACAGGAACAGGATCGCGTTGAGCGCCTGGTTCTGCGTCGCCGCCGCGCAGTCCCGCTCCGTGGCCAGGTGGCTCAGGTACGCCGTGACCTCCTCGGCGCCCATCGTCTCCGGATGCCGCTTGCCGTGGAACAGGATGAAGCGTCGGACCCAGTGGATGTACGCCTTCTCGGTCTTCGGGCTGTAGTGCCGGACCCGGATCAGGCGGCGCATCCGGTCGAGGAGTTTTTCGGCCATGCGGGCGGCTCGTCGGGGCTCCCGCCCAGTCGACCCCATCGAGGGGCGGATCGCCATCGGGAAATTTCCGAAATTCGGGTAGGAAACTTGCGCGCTAAACAGCGATCATGCAGGATAGGTACGCGAGGCGAGCGGGGCAGGGCGTTGGAAATCAGAGACTTGAAGCCAATCGGCGACGAAAATACGCGGACTAACGCGCCATTTCGCGCGCCTACTCGCTATACAGCCCTTTCGTCACATATTTCATAGTTAGATTGACTCAGGGATGAAGACAAAGCTCAAATACACTCTCAAATTCCTACTTGGAATAATCTTTGTTTTAGGCGTTGTTGCGCTCCTCTATTGGCTCTTCGCCATCTACCAGGTTTCAAACTGGCTCGCCATTTTGGCAATTGCGCTGTTTCTGGTATTGCCCCTACTCAAGGTTATGTTTTCTCTGCCCGGTGAGATCATGATGCTCTACCACATCCTGCGATCGGACAATCCGGAGGAGCTGGAGAAAATAGCTGGCGACATGAGAGAAAGAGATCAGCTATGAGAAGACTTCCGAGGCCGCAATCTAACAAGTCGCTCAAGTACGTTCCGGCCCTGGCGGGCCTCCATCGGACGCGCTACGCGCGCCGCTTAGCTAAGACGTTAGAACTCAATGACCAAGATTCTCATGCTGGGTAGGAGACCGCCACGATTCGCGCGTGTACGGTTTGGTTCAGAGGCAAGAGAGCAGATGCTGAAATTCAGGAATGGGCGTCCTCTCAAAGACAATGTCAAGTCTCTTGGGGCCAGGGTATACGTCAAGGACGGAACGGCTCCTCCGCTGGGTGATTGCCCAAGAAGTGATGAAGGAATCGTGCTCAGCGAAAGAGCCTGCGAGCTTCTAAGCCCCGAAGAATTTCAGGCAATTCCTGTCTCTTTTTATGGGGTTGGCGCGGAAAAACGGTCCGGAATTTGGTACGGACAGCCACTAGAGAGCTATACGAGTAACGTCCAATTGGAATCTAGCTATTTTTTCATCCATCCAATTAAGACAAGACTGCCCGAGGTCGAGGGTATTACAGAACCGCCAGACTATCCTGGCGATAAACCAGAGGGGGATCTTGACCTGAAGGCCTTATCGGATTGGATTGCTGCAGGTATTCATTTTCAACAAAATATCGAGAGTTACTTAAAACGCTATTTCTCGAACATTGAGCCTCCTTTGATTTTTGCCTTTGGAAATGTTGCCGATATTTTCTTCAGTGAGCAATTTCAAAAGGTAGTGCAGGAAAGTGATCTCAAAGGGTTCACTTTTAAGGAGGTCGCCAAGACTTGATTTCTAACAAGTCGCTCAAGACATTCCGGCCCTGCGGGCCTCCATCGGACGCGCTTTGCGCGCCGCTTAGCTAAAACGTTCTGCGGCGGCGCGAATTACAATGCTCCTCGGGAGAACGCGCAGATGACCCGTTGCTCGAAATGCGAAACCTGATTTTACTGGCACTCGCGCTGCTCTTGTCGCCAACGATTGCGTTCGGTCAGCCCGTTTCGCCAGGATCCTCCGAGCACCTTGCCCTGGCACGGACGTACCCCAGCGCAGCGATGCAGTTGGAGCTTGGGTACCACATCTACCTCCCACCAGCCTACGAGGCGAGGCCGGAGGAACGCTTTCCCGTCGTGTATTGGCTCCACGGAGGGAGTGGCTTTCCGCCAGGCGTGCTTGCAATCCTTTCGAGCCGCTTCGATGCAGCCATCCGGACAGGAAAAGTGCCTCCCTTGATCGTCGTCTTCCCGGACGGCCTCGGTGCAAGCATGTGGGTCGACTCCAGGGACGGCAGTCTCCCCATGGAGAGCATCGTCGTTTCCGAGCTGATTCCGCACATTGATGCCGCTTACCGTACGATCGCTTCGGCGCCAGGGCGCATTCTTGAGGGCGCCAGTATGGGCGGCTACGGTGCAGCGAGGCTGGGGCTCAAATACCCGCACCTGTTCGGGGCAATCTCGATGCTCAATGCCGGGCCTCTGCAAGAGATGCTCGACCCCCAGAATGCGCCCACCGCCGGAGTCGAGAGAGCGCAGGACACTCTCGACCGCGTTTATGGAGGAGATCAGGAATACTTCCGGTCCCAGAGCCCCATCTTCCTCGCCGAGCAGAATGCGGACGCGGTGCGTGGCAAGGTGGCGATGCGTCAACTGATCGGAGAGTCGGATCCGCTCCTGGAGAACAACCGGCGGTTCTCCGAGCACCTGACCGCATTGAACATCCCACATTCGTTCGAGGTCCTGCCTGGCGTGGGCCATGGTTCTCCCCGGGCGATGTTCGCCGCGCTCGGCGAGAGCTATTGGGAGTTCTTCAGGGTGTTTCTCGAGGGCTCCTCGTCTGATGAACCCTAATCAAGCAGATAGGGATGGTCACTTGTTTCAAGTAACAAGACCGCTTTTGGAACTCGGCGGCGAGGCATTGTCGAGGTCGTCGTCGAGGACGAGACCCCGGTCGAAGTCGTAGAGAGGGCGTTCACGACGCCGGACTGATGGGCACAGCCGGGGCCGCCGCAGAACCCGCCGCTGTAGGCCGACCGGGGGCGCCAGCGTTCCTGGCTCGTCCGAACATCGGCGCCTACTTTCGCCTGTCCACCCGCCGTGCCGCCAGCCCCCGGCGGCTAAGCGGCCAACTGTTAGCCCGCAGCAGCAAAATGATCGCAGCTGAACGTCCGCTTTACTCCAGAAAGTAAGCAATGGTGAGTGAATTCGTAGACAGTCAGCTTTTGACACGAAGCAGACAATCAACCTTTTTGGAGACAACATGCGCCTATTTATCTCGTTTTTGGTGTTCTCGTCTCTTATGACGAGCTCAGCAACAACGACATTAGCTGACGACGCTGCCTCCGGGTTCGTCGATATTCAAGCGGCAGACGTGCCATATGAGCCCCATCCTGAGGTGCAGGAGTTGGGCTACTCCGTATTGTCCGGAGATCCGTCCGAGACTGGCGTGTATGTCGTTCGCCTACAGATTCCTCCTGGTCTGACGTTCCCGCCGCATCATCATGACCAAGACAGACACATCACTGTGATATCCGGCGTATGGTCGTTCGGAAAAGGCGATTCGGGCAGATGCGACGATACGCTCTCGCTTACCGCCGGCGCGTATGTTTTGCATCCCAAAGGTGGCGTTCATTTCGACGGCGCGTGCGGCGACGAGCCCGTCGAAGTTCAGATCATTGGTCAAGGGCCGGTAAAGACTACTTGGATTGACGAGCCTGAGTAATTGTGCCGATTCGACAAGTAACGCGGGATTTTCAGGATTTTTGGGCGAACGCTCTTGGCAGAAAGAAGACATTCGGAGCGGTGGCAGGTAAGGCCAAACAGGGCGCTGCACCTGCCACTTGACCCAGCGCTCCGGGTGCTGCCGCAATGCTCGGTCTGCCTCAAGTAGATGTAAGCTAAAACGTTAGGCGGCACTGAAACGTTGTCGCGGGATTTTGGCCAGGTACTAAAGAATGAATGACCGAAAGGTTTG
The DNA here is from genome assembly GCA_019800895.1 of Halomonas denitrificans. NCBI lineage: Bacteria > Pseudomonadati > Pseudomonadota > Gammaproteobacteria > Oceanospirillales > Halomonadaceae > Halomonas > Halomonas denitrificans. The sequence continues at coordinate 627,418 of JAHVKF010000001.1, read as the reverse complement.
GGCGCCCCCGCGATCTGTTCGTCCTCTGTCAATCGCGCTCATCCGACGAGCCGAGGAAGTGCTGGTTATGGCCGTGCGGGACAGTCAAGGTCAGATCAAGGGCTGGCGCCCGCCGGGGGGTGGCATTGAGTTTGGCGAGTCTGCCGAACAAGCTGTCGTCCGTGAGATCTACGAGGAGTTGAGTCAGCCCATTATTTGCAAGCAGCAGGTATGCGTTCTCGAGAATATTTTTTCGCACGAAGGGCAACCTGGGCATGAAGTGGTGTTCGTGTTCGAGGTGAAGTTCTCAGATCATTCGGCCTACGCTACAGAGCACTATGCATACATTGATCAAGGCATCAAGAACGATGTGGTCTGGATTAGTACAGCGAAATTCCGGGATTCGACTGAGCGGCTGTTTCCTGACCACTTGCGTAAGTATCTGTAGTTGGCTTTCGTCGCAAATGCCGCCCAACTAACACGTTATGCCGCGCAAGATGCGCCGCCGCTGGAAAGCAAGGCCGGCTCGGTTCGTCGCCGCAGGGACGGTGTCCGCGGTGACCGCTATTGATTCAGAGCGGACGGTGATGTCGATGGTGACCTTGGGCGAAACCCGGTCAATCGCAAGGTCCACCCCACCTTTTGCATCCGCCGCTCGAGCGACCATGCTTCTAGGGCGACGAGAACCCGGTCGACGCCGATGCGGCTCAGCACGGCCTTGAAAGACCTCGCCTCGGCGCCGCTGGTGGTCAAATCAAGAGCCAGGACCTAGCTCGGCGGCCATGGTGGTGGGTCATGATGGAACCGAAAGCACTGGTAGCTGAGGGTGCCGGGCCCCCAGCCACCGTCCCAGGCATAATCCGTCATGAAGTTGGGTGGGTAACTATCTTGAAAGTCTGCGTTGCACCAGGGCGCAGCAATGTCACGACTGCATTCGTAAACCGTCTCGAATTCTGACGTCGGTCCCAAGGTGCCGTTCAGGCCATCAACGCAAGTCATTACAGGGTTCGTTTCATCGAGTCCCTTGCACTGATAGCTGATCCGCAGGCCTCCCTCGCTGTGCCCCGTCGTACTGTGAATTTCCTGGAACGTGTATTTGTTTCCTAGTACTGGTTCGTATCGGTCATCGCAGACCGGCGGGCCGAACACCTTTTCGCAGTCGTAATACCAGACGCGTAAACCAGTTCCATCGCCGACCTGACCGGAATAATGCAGGTCCCCATCATTCTCGAGCGGCGACCGGCAGAGTGCAGCATGGATATTCGGCCCTAATCCTTGGTTAGTGGAAACTGCGGCTTCGGCTTCGGTATCCGGATGAGTTGCGTGTTCCGGCGCGGGCTCGTCGTTTGAACATCCGATTGAAGCAAGGACAAGAGCCAGAACAACAAGAGTGCGAAAGTCTTGTGCCATCTGCTTCTTCAAATCGGCTCCGCGTAGGGACTTGATCCAAGGCTTTGATCGTCGCTACACGCGCGATTGCTCCGCGGTCAAAGGGCAAACGTAGCACATGTCGGCCTGATTGCCTCACAAGCGCCCCAGCGATCCGCGGCAACAGACGACCGTTCGATACCTTGAGTCGGACGATCTCCCAGCAGTCGGTCTACCTGCAGGAAGGCCACGAGAGCGGCGGGTGATTCGGGCGGCGCACCGCTTGCCTCGCTGCGCCGGTGATCCTGCGCGTGCTCAGCCGGGAACCCGAACCTCCACCCGATCTCGCCCCCGGCGCTTGGCCTCGAGCAGGGCCGAGTCGGCGCGCTCGAACCAGCGGTCGAAGTCGTCGTCCGGCACCGCCTCGGTCAGCCCGATGCTGACGGTGACGGCCTCGCCCGCAACAGTCAGTTCCGACCGGACGGCGTCGCACAGCGCATTCAGCCTGCCGCGTGCTTCGGCTAGCGTGGTGTCGGGCAGCAGCAGCACGAACTCGTCGCCGCCGTAGCGGGCCACGACGTCGGTGCCGCGCGTTTCGCGGCGCATGAGGTCGGCCAGCTCGACCAGGGCGCGGTCGCCGGCGGGGTGGCCGTGCTCGTCGTTGATGCGCTTGAACCGGTCCAGGTCGACCACGGCCAGGCAGCTGGGGGTGCCGCGCCGGGCCAGGGCGAGCTCGCGGCCGGCCTGGAAGATCAACAGGTCGCGCGTGGTGGCGCCGGTCAGGCCGTCGAACATCAGCCGTTCGCGCAGCTGCTGGTTGTCGGAGACCAGCAGCGGCAGGGCCAGGCCGAACCACGCGGTCGTCGCGATCACCGCGATCGCGAACTGGTACACGAACACGAACTCCGCCAGGCCCAGGGCGCCGAGCAGGACGACGATCAGGAAGCTGACGACGCCCAGGCTCGCCGCCGTTCGCAGGGGCGATTCCGAGTGGGTCAGCCACATCTGGGGGATCAGCAGGAAGAAGATCAGGAACGCGCTCTCCACCGTGCCGAGGCGCTGGGCGGCGAGCATGGCCGCGGCGACCACGAGCGCGCTGACCGAGAGCTTGAAGGCGAAGGAGCCGGTCAGGCCGTCCTTGCGCACGCCGTCCATCGGCTCGATCCAGAACGCCGGTGCGCGGACCAGCTTGATCAGCAGGGCGCCGCAGAGCGGGCCGAGCACGACGAGCGCGACGAAGTCGCCGATCCAGAAGGCCAGCCAGGTCCCGGCGATGGCGTCGGCGTCGAGCAGGTCGAACACGACCAGGCTGGTGATGACGCCGGCGGTGGTCGCCATGGACGCGGTGATCGCGATGCCCAGGAACGCGATGACGATGCGCGGGAGGCTGTGCTGCTGGCGGTCGGCCACGCGCCCGAGCGCCGCCGCGCCGAGGCCGTAGCAGCCGATATGGACCACGGCGTTCGCGAGACCGCCGCCGATGATGTCCTGCCAGCCGGCGCTGATGTCGTAGAGCCAGACCGACCAGACCGTGGCCACGACGTTGGCCACGAGCAGGGCCGGGACGGCGCGCAGGCCGATGACCAGCAGGGCGGTGAAGGTCAGCGCCGACGGCGGGTACCAGACGCTGGCGTGGGCGGTGAACTCGGCCAGGTGGCCCAGCCCCCAGATGCCCAGCCAGGCCGCGCACAGCGCGACGCTCTCGAGCCAGCGCGACCGCGTGGTATCGCTCACGGGGCCGGGGTCGCTGCGTCCTGCTCGGCGTCTGCCGTCCAGTAGTACAGGCTGCCGTCGTCACTGCCGCCGACGATGGCGTGGCCGTCAGCGGAGATCGCCATGGGCCAGTTCATGGTCCGGGTCTTTACGGACCAGGCGAGGTCGCCGGTGGCGTTGTCGTACAGGTAGAAGTGCCCGGCGCTCTCGTGGACGCCGTGGCCGTGGTCGGCGGGTTTGCCGTCGGTGGCGGTGACGTGCAGGCCGGCCTCGTCGAGGCCCACGCCCGGGTTGACGCCGAACGCGGTCGGTCGACTCCACAGGAAGTCGGAGGCGACCGTTCCGTCGGACTGCTTCGAGGCCAGCGAGTACACGACACCGCCGTAGGACGGGTCGGCCGCGGGCGTGGCGGGGCGGTCCAGGTTCGCGCCGACCGCCACGTGCACGGTGCCGGCGCTCGAGCCCGAGATGGCGAAGCCATAGGCCAGGGAGATCGCCTGGCCCTTCGGCAGCTGGTCGCCGGTCGGCTTGAAGCGCCAGGCCGGTTCCTCGCTTACGTTGTCCTGGAAGCACACGCAGCTGCCGTCGTGCAGGCTGCCGCCCCAGGCGCTGCCGTCGGCGGTGATCGCCACGCGCATCACGCCGCTGTCGAAGGGGGTGACGCGGTGCGACGTGAATCCTTCGCTGCCGATCTCGAGCCGGACCAGCTTGCCGGTGGTGGCATTGTTTGCTCCGTAGGTCCGGGACGCGGCCACCGCTCGCCGGCCGGCCTCGTCGATCATCACGCTCTGGACGTCGGCCTCGGCCCCTGCGTCGAAGGTGTCGAGCAATCGGAACTCGAAGCTGCCGTCGGCGCCGTACAGCGCAACGGTGCTGCCGTAGCAGGCGACCAGGCGGCTGCCGTCCGCGCCGAGGCTGACCTCGTTGACGCGGCTCGGCGTCGACGTGGCGAGCAGGGGGACGAGCCGCATGGTGTTCGGCGGCGCGTCGGGATGAATGCCGTAGACGCGCAGAAAGCCCTCGGTGTCGGACACTTCGCCGCCGGCGGCGAGCGTCGAACCGTCGTCGCTGATCGCGACCCAGTACACGCCGTGCTCGATCGCCTCGTCCGAGACCGGAATCGAGTAGAGCAGGTCGCCCGAGGCGTCGTAGCAGTAGACGTGGAAGTCCCCGCTGACGCCCGGTCCGCGCTCGACCCAGGTGCCGCAGACCACGCGGTGGCCGTCGGGCGTGATCGCGCAGGTGTTGATCTGCTTTCCGGCGGCGGGCACGCGGGTCCACTTCGGCGTGGACGGGATGGTGGAGGTCACGGCAAGTCCGGGTCGGTGGGCGCTTCGGGATTCTAGTCCATCGGTCCGCGCCGGCGCGCCGGCTTGCAATTCCGGGGCGGGCGCTTATTCTGGAGCGGGAGTCGGAGCCGGCGATCGGCGGAGCGGGGAGCTCCGATCGGCCGCCGCACGAAGGGGATGGACCTGCGCCCGGCGAGTCCGGGGCAAGGACGTCGATCATGGCCGAGAGGTATCACGTCGCAGTCGTCGGCTCGGGACCGGGAGGCCTGAGTGCGGCGGCACGCGCGGCCGAGTACGACGCCATTGCGCGCGAGACGAACCCCGACCACGCCCCCACGCACATCCTCCTCGAGGCCTTCGACGGCCCGGCCAAGACCATCCACCGCTACCAGAAGGGCAAGCACGTGATGGCCGAGCCCAACTTCCTCGACCTGAGATCACCGATGCGCTTCCGGGCCGGGACGCGCGAGCAGATCCTGGACTGGTGGCGCAAGGGCCTGGAAGAGAAGCAGGTCAACGTGCGTTTCGGCGCCGAGGTCACCGGCATCGAGGGACAGCGGGGGGATTTCCGCCTCTCGCTGAACAACGGCGAGGTCGTCGAGGCCGAGACCGTGGTCCTCGCGATCGGCACCCAGGGCAATCCGCGCAGGCTCGGCGTGCCCGGCGAGGACGCGTCGATCGTGCAGTACCAGCTCGACGACCCGGAGGCCTACCGCGACGAGACGATCGTCGTGGTCGGCGCCGGCGACGCGGCGATCGAGAACGCGCTGGGGCTGGCCGAGCAGAACACGGTCCACATCGTCAACCGCCGGGCCGAGTTCGCCCGCGCCAAGCAGGGCAACCTCGATGCGGTGCTGAAGGCGATCAACGATCCCGGCGTGGCGTTCTCGTGCTTCTACGAGAGCAACGTCAAGCGCGTCGAGGCGCCAGAGGCCGCCGGCCAGCCCGGCGCCATCGTGCTCGACACGCCGGAAGGCGAGAAGCGCGTGGCCTGCCACCGGATCATCGCGCGGCTGGGGTCCGTGCCGCCGCGCCGCTTCGTCGAGGCCTGCGGGGTGAAGTTCCCCGACGATCGGCCCACGGCGCTGCCGGAGCTGAGCAGCCGCTACGAGAGCAACGTGCCGGGCCTGTACGTGATCGGCGCGCTCGGCGGCTATCCGCTGATCAAGCAGGCCATGAACCAGGGCTTCGACGTGGTCGAGACCCTTCGCGGCAACGACGTCAAGCCGGTCGACTACGAGCTCCTCAGGCTCCAGTTCGCGGGCCTGCCCTACGTGGCCGACCCGGAGGAGATCCTCGACCTCTACCAGCAGCGCCTGCCGATGTTCCGGCGGATGAACGCGCTCCAGTTCCGCGAGCTGGTCCTCGAGAGCCGGGTGATCGCCAGCGTGCCCGACGAGGACGCCCGGCGCGAGGCCGAAGCCGAGACGAAAGCGGTGGAGGAAGAACGCTGGAAGCAGCTGATGAACCGCCACAAGGAATCGCTGCGCGAGCTGAAGGCGCAGGGCGAGCCGATCGGCGACGCCGACCGCGCGCCGCCGGAGCGCCCGCGGTCCACGCGCATCGTCGAGGAGGGGTCGACGATCTACCGCGACGGCGACTACACCAGCACCTTCTACACGATCGCCGAGGGCGAGGTCCGGCTCCGGTACGAGAACGACGGACCGGTCCATACGCTGAAGGCCGGGCAGTTCTTCGGCGAGATGAGCCTGATCTCGGGCCGGCCGCGCAGCGGTTTCGCCGAGATCGGCCCGGGGACCATCCTGCTCGAGACCCCGCGCCGGATGATGATCAAGGTGATGAACTCCAACGAGGAGGTCAAGCGGGGCATCGACTGGGTCTTCGTCGTTCGCGCATTGCAGAAGACCTTCGCCCCCGACCTGCCGCTCGACGTGCTGCGCAGGATCGCCGGCCGGACCGAGCAGCGAGAATACGCGGCGGGCGAGACGATCCATCGCGAAGGGGACACCGGCGACGTGCTGCACCTGATCCGCAGCGGCACGGTGGCGATGACCCGCGAGGTCGACGGCAGGACGATCGCCATCGATCACCTGCAGAGCGGTCGGATCTTCGGCCAGATGGCGCTGATGGGCGACCCGACGCGGCGCGAGACCGCGACCGCGGCCGTGCGCACGGAGACCATCGCGCTGCGCAGTCCCGAGTTCCTGGCGCTCCTGAACCAGGACCCGCAGCGGATCGCGGACATCCAGCGCGAAACGCAGCAGCAGCTGAAGGTCGAGACGCTGCTCGGCTCGATGCCCGAAGGCGGCAGCATCGTCTCCTTCTTCATGTCCGAAGGGCTTGGCGAGGCGACGAACGCGATGCTGATCGACGAGGACCTGTGCGTGGGCTGCGACCACTGCGAGAAGGCCTGTGCCGAGACCCACGGCGGCATCAGCCGGCTGGACCGCAAGAGCGGTGCAAGCTTCGCCTCGGTCCAGGTGCCGATCTCCTGTCGCCACTGCGAGCACCCGCACTGCATGAAGGACTGCCCCGTCGACGCGATCCACCGCGCGCGCAGCGGCGAGGTGTTCATCGACGACTCGTGCATCGGCTGCGGCAACTGCGAGACCCACTGCCCCTACGACGCGATCCACCTGGCCCCGCGCCAGGTGGGGAAGACCGGCCTGCTCGCCTGGCTGCTGCTCGGCCTCGGGCCGGCGCCGGGCGAGGCGTCGACGGCGACGGCGACGGTCGACCACGCCGACAGGGACGCATCGTCGAAGGTGGCGGTCAAGTGCGACGGCTGCATGGAGCTCTCCGGCGGCCCGGCCTGCGTGCGCGCCTGCCCGACCGGCGCGGCGATCCGGATCGGGCCGGACCGCTTCGCCGACGTCATCGTGAAGCGCTGAGCCCGTGTTCCGCAACCTGCTCCAGTACCGCGATCGACGCTACTTCAAGGTCGCCGTGGTGCTGGTGGTCGCCGCCATCGCGCTCTACCTGACCCAGGACGGCGACCTGCCGCCCAACGGCGGGAGCTGGCAGGGCTACACGCTGGGTGCGGCGGGCGCGGTGCTGATCGTCTGGCTGTCGCTGCTCGGCATCCGCAAGCGCAGCTACCGATCGACGCTCGGCACCGTGGAGGGCTGGACCTCCGCGCACGTCTACCTCGGCGCGGCCCTGCTGGTCGTCGCCACGCTGCACTGCGCGTTCCAGTTCGGGCTGAACGTGCACACGCTGTTCTACGCGCTGATGGTGGGCGTGATCGTCAGCGGGTTCTACGGCCTGTTCGTCTACATGAGCTACCCGAGGCGCCTGGCCCGGACCCGCTCAGGCCGCCGCCGCAAGGACTGGCTGGCCGAGTTCAATGCGCTCGACGAGAAGATCCGCGACCTGGCCCGGCGCTGCGACGGCCACACCTTCGCCGTGGTCGACAGCGCGCTGGACCGCACCCGCCTGGGCGGGGGCGTGGTGGCCCAGCTCGACGGCCGGGACCGGTCCCTGGTGCTGGACCCGGACCGGGACGGTGATGCGTCGACGCTGGTGGCCAATCGCGACCAGGAAGCCGTCATCGACTACCTGGCGGCCAGCGTTCCGCGGGCCGGCAAGCGCGAGGAGGCGCTCGTGCTGCAGGACCTGCTGGCCCTGTTCGGGCGGCGGCGGAGCGTGCTGCGCCGGCTGCGCCACGACATCCGCCTCCAGGGCTGGCTGCGAATCTGGCTCTACGTCCACGTGCCGCTGACCGTGGCGATGCTCGCCGCGCTGCTGGTCCACGTGCTCTCGGTCTTCCTCTACTGGTAGCGCGCATGCAGACGCTGCTTCGACACATCCACAAGGACCGGGCGGGTCGCGAGGCGCTCGACGAGCGCGTGCTCGACGAAGCGGTGATCACGGTCGGTCACGCCAGCGACCAGTCGATCCAGCTGCGCGACCCGGCGGTGGCACGGCGGCACGTCGAACTGCGCCCGACGTCGAAGGGTCGCTTCCGCTACCGCTTCGTCGGTGGCGCCGACACGGTGGCCGGCGGCAGGTCCCGTCGACGGGGCGTGCTCCAGGCGGGCGATCGCATCGAGCTCGGCGACCAGGTCATCACGGTCGGCGAACCCGAGCCCGGCTTCGACGCGGTGCTGGAACTCGCGACCGTCGAGCCCAGGCAGGGCGCCGGGGCGGCGACCCACCACCGCATCGAACTGGCGCAGACCGGTCTCGCCATGCGCCGGCCGGCATGGATCGGTCTGATCGCCGTCCTGCTGCTGTTTCTCGCGATCCCCCTGGCCGGCTACTTCTGGCCCGAGATGGGCCGGGAGCTGCGCGAGAACCCGCTGCTGCCGTCCGATCACGTCTGGTCGACGGGGCCGCTGGCCGGAGTGCACCACACGCCGGAGATCGGCCTGGATTGCCAGGCCTGCCACCAGCAGCTGTTAAAACGCGCGCCCGACGGCGGCTGCCTGGACTGCCACGCCGAGGTGACCGGCCACGTCGATCGCAGCGTCGTGGCCGTGCCCACGCTCGACGCCACGCGCTGCGCCACCTGCCACCGCGAGCACCTGGAACCCTCGCGCCTCGTGCGCAACGAGGAAGCGCTGTGCGTCGACTGCCACGAGGCGCCGGAGGCCTTTGCGCAGACCCGCGACGGTCACCCGCTGCCGGAGGCCGTCGCCGGGTTCTCCGAGGCCGCGCATCCGCAGTTCCGGCTCTCGCTGCTGCGCTTCGAGCCCGCCGGCGACTGGATCAGGGAGCGCGTGCCGCATTCCCCGTCCGCGTCGGAGACCTCGAACCTGAAGTTCCCGCACGATCTGCACCTCGACCCGAGCAAGGTCGAGTCCCTGACCACCGGCGAGGCCCTGGCGTGCTCGAGGTGCCACGCGCTCGACCCGGACGGGGAGCATTTCGCGACCCTGAGCATGGAGACGGCCTGCCAGGACTGCCACTCGCTGTCCTTCGATGACGATTTTCCGCGCAAGCAGCTGCCGCACGGGGACGTCGAATCGGTGCTCCTGGCGCTCGAGGAGCACTACATCCGCAAGCACGCCGACCCGGAGCTGCGCGGCGGGCCGGCCGAGCGCGGCCGGCGACGGCCGGGGCGCAGTCGCAGCGAGGAAACCTGCGAGGGCTCGGCGCTGGACTGCGGTCGACGCCTGGCGCTGCAGGAAGCGACGAACCAGTTCTCGCGCTCGGGCTGCGTGACCTGCCACGAGGTCGGCACCGATGCGTCGCGACCGTTCCTCGAGCGCTGGGCCGTGCAACCGGTCCGGCTGGTCGACGACTGGTACCCGTATGCAGGCTTCGACCACGAGGTGCATCTGACGCGGAGCCGCGCTAGGATGGACGACGAAGTCGCCTGCAGCTCCTGCCACGCTGCCGAGACGTCGGCACGGAGCGAGGACGTGCTGATTCCGGGCCTCGACAACTGCCTGCAGTGTCATGGGCCGAGCGGCGCGGGCGAGATCATGGCGGTTCTGAGCTGCCGCGGTTGCCACGACTTCCACCTGCCGTTCCGCGACGCGATGCGGGGGCACCACGCCGGCGAGGGCAGCCGCTCCGGCGGAACGGTCACCCACCTTCTTCGAGAGGGGGAGCGACCATGAACCGGAACGCGCGTTCGATCCGACCCACCGTCACGCTGCTTGCCCTGGCGCTCTGCGCCACGGCTGCGGCCGACGACCCGGTCGGCACGAGTCCCTTCTCCGAGGACGCCTACCTGGAGCGGCTCGAACTGCTCGAACACCGGCTCCTGCGGACCGTCCCGTCCTCGCCGCGGATCGCCCTGCGTGGGCCGCGAACGCTCGGGTCCGTCACCGGCCCGCGGCTGCTTGCCGACGACAGCGAGGCGGTGATCGCGCGTGCCGTGCATCAGGCGGACGCGCTCGGCGCCGTGGCGACGATCGCGGTGGTCGACCGGGTCGGCAACGTGCTGGCCGTCTATCGCATGAACGGCAGCAACCCCGACGTCCTCCTCGCCACCACCGACCCGGGCCGGCCGGCCATCGACGGCGGCCTCGAAGGCATCGTGCTTCCGGCCACCGTCGGCGGCGACGCGCTGGCGGCGATCGCCAAGGCGGTGACCGGCGCCTACCTTTCGACCAGCGACGGCAACGCGTTCACGACCCGCACGGCCAACCAGATCGTCCAGGAGCACTTCAATCCCGGCGAGTTCAACCAGCCGTCGGGGCCGCTGTTCGGCGTGCAGTTCAGCCAGCTGGCCTGCTCGGACTTCACCCTGGCAGCGACCGGCGGCGGCGCGTCACCCGGTCCGCAGCGCTCGCCGCTGGGCCTGTCGGCGGACCCGGGCGGCCTGCCGCTGTACAAGGACGGCGCGCTGGTCGGCGGTGTCGGCGTGATGGCCGATGGCGACTACGGCATCGACCGCAACATCCTCGATTTCGACGTCGATCTCGACGAGCGGATCGCGCTGGCCGCCACCTTCGGTTTCACGCCGCCGGACGACATCCGCGCCGACCGGATCACGGTCGAGGGCAAGACCCTGCGCTTCACGGACGTAGACTTCGACGACCTGGCCGCCGACCCGGCCGCGGCGCCGGCCTTTTCCACGCTGGGGCCGGGCGATGGCAGCCTGATTCCCGTACCGGGCTACAGCGACGGCAGCGTTCGCGAGGGCACCGTGTTCGGCACGGCGCCGTCGGGCATCCGCGGTGCGCCGGCTGCGACCTTCCCGGACCGCGACGCCTTCGTGTTCGTCGACGGTGCCGATCAGGACCGCTATCCGCCGCAGGCCGGCACCGATGCATCGGCGCTGAGCGCCGAGGAAGTGCGGGTGATTCTCGACGAGGCACTGGGCGTGGCCAACCAGGCGCGGGCCCAGATCCGGCGACCGCTGGGCAGCCAGGCGCGCGTGACCGTGTCGGTCGTCGACTCCAACGGCGTGGTCCTCGGCATGGCGCGTTCGCGCGACGCGCCCGTGTTCGGCGCCGACGTCTCGCTGCAGAAGGCGCGGACCGCAGCGTTCTTTTCCTCGGCCGCGGCCGGCGCGTTCCTCGAGGGCGTCACGGAACCGACCGTCTACCTCGACGCGAACCTGGCGCCGCGCCGCTTCGTGGACATTCCGGACTACGTCGACGCCGTGCGCGCCTTCGTCGGGGCGAGCGCGCTGGCCGACGGCACGGCCTTTTCGGACCGCGCCGGCGGCAACCTGTCGCGGCCCTTCTTCCCCGACGGCATTCTCGGCACCGATGCGGGGCCGCTCAGCAAGCCGGCCGGCGAGTGGAGCGTGTTCTCCACCGGCCTGCAGCTCGACCTGGCGATGAACGGCATCGTCCAGCACATCGGCTTCGTGGCCGGCCTGTTCCCGGCCGAGACGCCGGACAACTGCGTCGGCGTGGAGCTCGGTTCGGGCATTTCGACGGCGCCGGGCGGCAACCTCGCCAACGGCATCCAGATCTTCCCGGGCAGCGTGCCGATCTATCGCGGCGACACGCTCGTCGGCGGCATCGGCGTGTCCGGCGACGGCATCGACCAGGACGACATGATCGCGCTGCTCGGGGTCGAGCGGGCCGGACAACGACTCGGCGGCATGGTGAACAACGCGCCGGATGCGATTCGCGCCGATCGCCTGACGCCGCGCGGCGTGCGCCTGCGCTACGTGCAGTGCCCGTTCGCGCCGTTCCTGGACTCGAACGTCCAGAACGCCTGCAGCGGGATCTAGGGGGAGAACACAGAGGCTCTCGCGCGTTTGGTGCGCGGAGGGCGAGGGCCATCGAAACAAGGAGCGGGAGGGAGCCATGCACTCACGGACCCAGCCGATCGGGAGCGTGTCGACCGCGCGGACGGCCGTCGGCGCTGCTGCGGTCGTGCTGTCGCTGATGCTCGTCGCGCTCCCGGCTGGCGCGCAGGACGAGGCCGCACAACAGGAGGCAGCGCAGCGCGCCGAGGCGGCCGCCCAGGACAGCGCGGAACCGCAGGCCCGGGAGCGGCGTCGCTCGACCCGGCGCCGGCGGCCGAGCGCGCCGCAGGACGAGCCGACCCCACCGGCCGATGCCGAGCCGACCGGGGAGAGCGACCGCCCGGTCCGGCGGCGCCGACCCGGCGAGCGCGAACGCGACGAGGTCCGCGGCCGGGTCGAGATCGTCGAGCGGCCGACCCTGCCGGTTTCCACCTCGGCAGTGCCGCGACCGGGCGTCGATGCCTACGTCGATCCGATCCCCGTGCCGGATCGCTGGCGCATCGTCGATGCCTTCTACGACGAGCGCTGGTGGGATCCGTACAACCGCAACCGCTACAAGGGCGACACGCCGATCCACGGCGAGGACTGGTTCTTCAACGTCACCGCCTTTTCCGACAGCTTCGTGGAGGTCCGCAACCTGCCGACGCCGGTCGGGGTGCAGAGCGCCGACGGATCGGGCGCCCTCAACGTGTTCGGCGGCCAGGACCAGTTCGGCTTCGTCCAGAACGTCGGCGCCGAGTTCGTCTACTACAAGGGCGACACGGTGTTCCGGCCGCCGGACTACGAGTTCCGCTTCACCCCGGTCATCAACTACAACTACGCGCAGGCCGACGAGATCCTGAACCTGAACGTCGACCCGCGCGACGGCACGACGCGCCACGACCACCACGTCGGCATCCAGGCGGCCTTCTTCGACTACCACATCCGCGACGTGTCGAAGCAGTACGACTTCGACAGCATCCGGATCGGCATCCAGCCCTTCAACGCCGACTTCCGCGGCTTCCTGTTCCAGGACGACCAGCTCGGCGTGCGCCTGTTCGGAACGCGCAGGAACAACGTGTTCCAGTACAACCTGGCCTGGTTCCGCCGCCTCGAGAAGGACATCAACAGCGGCCTGAACGACCTCGGCACGGCGCCCCGCAAGGATGACCTGTTCGTCGCCAACCTGTACTGGCAGGACATGCCGAAGCTCGGCTACTTCTCGTCGTTCCTGCTGGCCTGGAACCGCAACCGCGAGGACGACGAGATCGTGTTCGACAGCAACGGCTTCATCGCCCGCCCGGCCTCGATCGGCATGGAGCGGCCGCGCCGCTACGACGTCGGCTACCTGGGCTACAGCGCCGACGGCCACATCGACCGGCTGAACATCACCGGTTCGGCCTACTACGCCTACGGCACGGAAGAGAACAGCATCTTCACCAACGAAGAGAGCGACATCCGCGCCTGGTTCCTGGCCGCCGAAGCATCCATGGACTTCGACTGGCAGCGGTACCGGGCCTCGTTCCTGTACCAGTCGGGCGACGACGACCCCTTCGACGACAGGTCCGAAGGCTTCGACGCGGTGTTCGAGAATCCGCAGTTCGCAGGCGCCGACACCAGCTACTGGATCCGCCAGGCGGTGCCGCTGGTCGGCGGTGGCCGGGTGGCGCTTTCCGGGCGCAACGGCATCCTCAACTCGCTGCGCTCGAGCAAGGAACTGGGCCAGTCGAATTTCACCAACCCGGGCCTGATCCTGCTCGGCGTCGGCGGTGACTTCGACGTGCTGCCGGAGCTTCGCCTGTCGTTCAACGCCAACCAGCTGTGGTTCGACGAAACCGGCGTGCTCGAAGTTGCGCGCAACCAGGCCGACATCGGCCGCAGCATCGGAACGGACCTGTCCGTGTCGGCGATCTGGCGGCCGACGATGATCCAGAACGTGGTGTTCCGGCTCTCCTATGCCGCGCTGATTCCCGGCGACGGTTACGAGTCGCTGTTCCCGGACGACGACACGCCGCAGAGCCTGCTGTTCAACATGATCCTTACGTATTGAGCGAGGACGACACGATGATTTTCAAGCTGTTCAAGTCCGTGGCGTTCAGGAGCGAAGACTCGGCACTCCGACTCTGTGCCGTTGCAGGCATCGCCGTGCTCCTCGCAGTGCTTTCCTTCGAGCTTCTGGCCGCCGGCGGCTATGCCGATCCCGTCGACCGCTCCTACCTCTATACACCGCCGGCGCCCGAGTCCCAGTCGGCCGAAGAGGTGCTTGCCAAGAGCGAAGGCTGCATGAGCTGCCACGTGGAGACCGATCGGCCGAGCATGCACGCGAACCCGGCGGTCAAGCTCGGCTGCACGGATTGCCACGGCGGTGATGCGACCCGGATGCTGCCGGCCGGGGCGGCAATGGGCGACGAGGCCTACCAGCGGACCCTGGAGACCGCCCACGTGCTGCCGCTGTATCCCGACGAGTGGCACACGCCGAGCAGCGCCAACCCCGAGCGGACCTACACGCTGCTCAACCACGAGAGCCCCGAGTTCATCCGCTTCATGAACCCGTCGGACTATCGCGTGGTGCGTGAGGCCTGCGGCGCCTGTCACCTGGAGATCATCCACAAGGCCGAGCGCAGCCTGATGGCGACCAGCGCGATGCTGTGGGGCGGTGCGGCCTACAACAACGGCATTCTCGACCGGAAGAACTACATCCTCGGCGAGGCCTATACGGCGGACGGCGAGCCGGCGCGCGTGACCGCGCCGATCGAGCCCGACGAAACGATGCGTGCGCTCGGAATCCTGCCGGAGCTGCTGCCGCTGCCGGCGTGGGAGACCATCAAGCCCGGTGATCATTTCCGGGTGTTCGAGCGCGGCGGGCGCAACAAGCTCAGCCTGTTCCCGGAGACGGGCAACCCGAACGCCACCGGGCGCATCGTGCTGCTCGAGGAGCCGGGCCGTCCGGACATCCGTCAGTCGAATCGTGGTCCGGGGACGGGCGCGCGCATCTCGGTGCCGGTGCTGAACATCACCAAGACCCGCCTGAACGACCCGAACATGTGGTTCATGGGCACCAACGATCAGCCCGGCGACTACCGCAACTCGGGCTGCGCGTCCTGCCACGTGGTCTACGCCAACGACCGCGATCCTCGCCATTCGGGCCCCTACGCCGCCTTCGGCCACCGCGGCCGGACGCAGACCGTGGATCCGACCATCCCCGACGACGAATCGGGTCACCCGCTTCAGCACGCGTTCACCAACTCGATCCCGACCAGCCAGTGCATGGTCTGCCACATGCACCAGCCGAACATGTTCGTCAACAGCTACATGGGCTACACGATGTGGGACTACGAGTCCGACGCGCCCCACATGTGGCCCGAGGAACAGCAGTACCCGGACGCGGACGAGATGCGCGCAGTGCTCGACCGCAATCCCGAGGGCGCCGCGCCGCGCGGCAACTGGGCCGACGTCGATTTCCTGCGCCAGGTCTCGGAGATGAACCCGGAGCTGAGCGACACGCAGTTCGCCGACTACCACGGCCACGGCTGGAACTTCCGGGCCGTGTTCAAGCGCGACCGCGAGGGCAACCTGCTCGACGACGAAGGAAACATCGTGTCGAACGACGACCCGGAAAAGTTCGACAAGGCCGTGCACATGTCGTCGATCCATCTCGACGCGGGCATGCACTGCGTGGACTGCCACTTCGCCCAGGACACGCACGGCAACGGTCATCTCTACGGTGAGGTGGCGATGGCCATCGAGATCGAGTGCGTGGACTGCCACGGCACCGCCGACGCGTACCCGAACCTGCGGACCTCGGGCCCCGCTGCGCTCGAGGGCGGCACCGACATGAGTCTGCTGCGCACGCCGGACGGCCGCCGGCGCTTCGAGTGGATCGGCAACGAGCTGGTCCAGCGCTCGGCGATGAACCCGGACCTCGAATGGACCCTGAGCCTGGTCCGCGACTCGGTCATGGAGGGCAGTGCCGGCTACAACGAGCGGGCGGCCAGGGCGAAGCTGATGAGTACGGACGTGACGGCCCAGACCTGGGGCATGGACGTGCCCAGCGATGCGCGGGCGCACCGCTACGAGGAAATGGAGTGCTACGCCTGCCACACCTCGTGGACGACCAGCTGCGGCGGCTGTCACCTGCCGGTCGAGGCCAACTGGAAGACCGATCGGCTGCACTACGAGGGCGGGCCGTCGCGCAACTACTCGACCTACAACCCGCAGGTGGCGCGCGACCAGACCTTCATGCTGGCCCGCCAGGGCGAGCAGCAGGGTGGCCAGTACGCGCCGGCGCGCTCGTCGTCGGCGCTCGTGCTGTCCTCCACCGATGCGTTCCGCCAGAAGATCTACGTGCAGCAGCCGCCGATCTCGTCGGCCGGCTACAGCTCGCAGGCGATGAACACGCACTTCCCGCACACGGTGCGCAAGACCGAGACGCGGGTCTGCAGCGACTGTCACCTGTCGGCCGACGGTGACAACAACGCGATCGTCGCCCAGACGCTGATGCTCGGCACCAACTTCCTCGACTTCGTCGGCTACCACGCGTGGGTCGGCGGCGACGGCGAGCTGTCGGCGGTGCAGGTCACCGAGTGGGACGAGCCGCAGGCGGTGATCGGCAGCTACCTGCATCGCTACGCCTATCCCGACTGGCATGCCGCGCACCTGGAACGCGATCGTGAACTGGAGACCGCGCACCGCCATTCGGCTGGCCGCGTCGGCTGCATCCAGCAGCGCGGCGAGTACCTGTACACCGCCGGCGGCGACGAGGGCTTCCGCGTCTACGACATCGCCTCGGTGGCCAACAAGGGCTTCTCGCAGCGCATCGTCTCGGCGCCGTTCAGTCCGCTCGGCCAGGACATGCAGGTGGCCTCGGAGAACGCCACCTGCGTCGATCTCGTGACGACCCAGCCGATCCACCCGGACCGCAACGAGGGCGAGCTGATGCGGGAGACCAACCAGGAGCAGCCGTTTGCGCCGATCTACGATTATGCGGTGATCACGGACGCCGTCGAGGGCCTGATCCTGGTCGACGTCAACACGCTGGCCGACGGCGAGCCGCGCAACAACGACCTGGAGCGAGCGCTGACCTGGAACGAGGACGGCGTGCTCGACGGCGCCCGCCACGTCACCATGGCCGGCGACCGGGCCTATGTCGCCGCCGACCGCGGCATCGTGGTGCTCGACCTGTCGGACCCGCTTTCGCCGCGCGTGGCCTCGACGATCCCGCTGACCGGGGCCCGGGCCACGACGCTGCAGTTCCGCTACCTGTTCGTGGTCGACGCCCGCGGGCTGTCGGTCGTCGACGTGACGGATCCGGCGGCGCCGCGGATCGTCGAGAACAACACGATCGCGCTGGCCGACGCGCACAACGTGTATGTCTCCCGCACCTATGCCTACGTCGCAGCGGGTCGCGACGGGCTGGTCATCGTCGACGTGACCCGTCCGGAAGCAATGGAGGTCGTCGAGCGATTTGCCGGCGATGACGATCGCGACGGCGGAATCGTCGATGCGCGTGACGTGATCGTGGCCTCGACCAACGCGTCGCTGTTCGCCTACGTCGCCGACGGCCGCGGCGGCCTGAAGGTTGTCCAGTTGACGTCGCCGGAGCTGCAGCCGAACTTCTACGGCTTCAGTCCGCGGCCGAATCCCGCGCTGATCGCGACCTATCCCACCGCGCGCCCCGCGCTCTCCCTGTCGAGGCCGCTGGAGCGGGACCGCGGCGTCGACGAGACCGGCGGCCAGGTCGCAGTGTTCGGCCGCCTCGGCGCCCGTCCGCTGACGCTGGAGGAAATGCAGGGCCTGTATCTCGACGACGACGGGAACCCCTGGTTCGTCCGCGACGAGGTCGAGCAGGACGAGGGCGACCCCGGCGTGATCGAGCATGACCCGGCCGTTCATCATGGGACCGGCCAGGAAGGGGCTGGCCAGGAAGGGGCCGGTCATGAGTAGGCGGGCGGGCGCACCGGCGCGCGGTCATCGGATCGCGCTGGCCGCGGCGGCGGCATGGGCGGCGTCGACGGCGCTCGCCCAGCCCCTGCCGTACGAAAGCGACGACCTGCACCTCGGGCCCGCGACCTGCGCGACGTCGGTCTGCCACGGCAAGGTTTCTCCGGACGAAACCTCGAACGTGCTGCTCAACGAGTACCGCACCTGGTCCAACGACGACTACCACTCGCGTGCCTACAACGTGCTGCGCAGCGAGGAGTCGAGGCGGATGGCCGAGCGTCTGGGACTGGGCAATGCCACCACCGCGCAGGTCTGCCTGGACTGCCACGCCGACAACGTGCCGGTGGAGCGGCGCGGCGAGAAGTTCCAGATCAGCGACGGTGTGGGCTGCGAGGCCTGCCACGGCGGGGCCGAGCGCTGGATCGAATCGCACGCCGAAGAGGGCGCGACGCATCAAGACAATCTCGCGCGCGGCATGTACCCGACCGAGCAGCCCGAGGCGCGGGCGCGGCTCTGCCTGTCGTGCCACGTGGGCACGGAGCACAGGTTCGCCGACCACGACATCATGGCCGCCGGCCATCCGCGCATGAGCTTCGAGCTCGAGACCTTCACGGTCAACCAGCCGGCGCACTACGAGATCGACGAGGACTACGTCCGGCGCAAGGGCGAGATCGGCAGCGTGAACATGTGGGTGACGGGCATGGTGATGAAGGCCGAGCGCCAGCTCGCCCTGATCCGCTCCGAGCGTTTCGAAGGTCACGGAATCTTTCCCGAGCTCGCGTTCTTCGACTGCCACGCCTGCCACCACCCGATGGACGCGCTGCGCATGCACTCGACGCCCGTGACGAGCGGACTGCCGCCGGGGATGGTGCGCCTCGACGACAGCAGCTTCCAGATGCTGCTGGCGATCGCTGACGTGCTCGATGCCCCGATCGGCGAGCGGCTACGGGAACGGACCCGGGATCTGCACCGGGCGACCGCCCGCGGTCGCGGGGCGCTGCAGGGCGCGGCCGGCGAACTCGACGGCGCCGTCGACGCCCTGCGCCGGTTCGTTGCCGGCCACGACTACAGCGCAGGGGAGATGCGGCGCATGCGCGAGCTGCTGCTGGCGCGGGCCGGCGAGGGCCGCTACGGCGACTTCACCAGCGCCGAGCAGGCCTTCCTGGCCGTGGAGACGCTCAGCATCGTGCTCGACGACGCCGGCGCGGTCGCTTCCGTCCTCGATGTCTGGTTCGAATCGCTGGCGAACGAGCACGAGTTCGACCCGGGCGCCTACGCGGCCGCCGCGCGACGGGTATCCGCCGCGCTGAACTGACGAGCGCGACAGGTATCGGCCGCGCTGGACCGCGTTTCCGCGGCGGCGGTCGGCGCACGGCGCGCGCTGCGGTAAAATCGTGACGGTCATCACGCCCGGACCACAGGTTGCCCTCATGAGTGCGCGCGATTCCGATCCCGATCAAGCGTCCGACGACCGCTCCGAACGGAACTCCGGCGCCGGTCCGGCGACCGACGGCGCGCCGCGCGACCGCTTTTCCCTCGAACACCAGGCGACCCGCCGGAAGACGCCCGTGTCCGGCACGATCACCGTGGGCCGGGGCGGAGAGCGCGAGCTCGTGCTCGACTGCGTCAAGTGCTCCCGCCTCCACGCCGAATTCCGGGTCGAGGCCGATTCGCTCGTCGTCGAGGACCGGGGCTCGACCAACGGCACCTACGTCAACAGCCGCAAGATCACCGAGGCGACGACGCTGGAGGACGGCGACGTGGTCCAGTTCGGCGACGATCGCTTCCGCGTCATCGACGTCGAACAGCAGAGCACCGAGCCCGACGCGGACCGGACCGTGGTCGCGAGCAGCGGCGACCTGGACGCGCTGCTGGGATCCGAGACACCGGCGGATGCACCGCACGGCGACTGGCCCGACGCACCCGAGGGCGCTGCCCCGGACGAGCGCGAGCGCGGCGAGGCGGGGCAAGAAGACTTCGGGAAGGGTCCTGCGCCGGCCGCCGCTCGACCGACCGGTCGGGAGGGCATGCGGTCGTCGCAGGGGGCGCTGGATGCGTCGATTCCCGGCAGCTGGGCCGATGCCGACCAGCTCGAGCAGGCGTCCCACACCTCGATGCTGGTCCACGAGGAGATGCTGGCGCCCGAGCACGCTTCGCCGTCGCTGGACCCGGAGATCGCCATCGCCCGTGCCCGGGAACACGCGGGTCCGGACCGCCCGATCCTGGTAGGGCTCAACGAGTCGGTGATGGGCGTGATGTTCGAGCTCGCGGGAGGCAAGGACGAGACCGGCAGGGACAGGACCAAGTGGGAAATCGGCCGGAGCGAGCGCGCCGAAATCGTCATCGATGCCGACAGCGTCTCGGGTCGGCACTGCCAGCTGGTCCACGACAAGGGCCGCTGGAAGGTGGTCAACATGATGTCGGCCAACGGGACCTTCGTGAACGATCGCAAGGTGTTGAGCGCCTACCTGCAGCCCGGCGACGTGATCCGCATGGGCAGCGTCGAGCTGGTGTTCGACGCCCGGGTGCGGGGAGCGCGCCGTCGCAAGCGGCCCGGCGCGGCACCGGCCGACGGCCGTTCCGGCGTCGGTCGCCTGCTCACCGCGCCGTTCCGCTGGCTGGGTCGCTTGTTCTCGCGCGGCTCCGGCTGAGCCGGACGTCGGGGTCGACGCGAACGCAGCCGCGGCGCTCGCCGGTCGGAGGGCTGCTATATTCCGAGCCGACTCCATCGCCCGGTCTGCTCTTGAGCCCTTCTTCGCGAACCCGGATCTGGATGCTGCGCCTCGTGCCGCCCGGTCGCTTCGGGCGTTGGTGGTCGGCATTGATCCTCCTCGCCGCGGGCGCCGCCCTGTTCGGTGCCGCCGGGCTGCAGATCGTGCGACATCCGGGCTACGACGGGCAGTTCCCCTGGTCCATCCCGCTCTTCTTCACCTGCGCGGTGGCCTACATCGTGCCGATGTTCCACTTCATCACGATGCGCACGCACCAGTGCCTGGATACGCTGGAGGCGTACGTGCCCTCGTCGAAGCGGCGCGCCGAGCTGCGCGATGCCATCGACCGGCGCTCGCTGGCCTGGACGCTGCGATCGGCGGGTGCGGCGGTGCTGCTCTGGCTGGTCCAGAGCCGGCTCCTGGCCGGAAGCTGGGAGAACGTGTGGATCGGCCTGACCGCGAACTTCGCGTCCAGCGTGTTCGCGATCGGGCCGCTGTTCGTCTGGCTGACGATGTACGTCGCCATGAGCGCCCTGGTCCAGAACGCGCTGACGTTCCGCCGCCTGGTGCCCGAGCTGGAAACGGACATCTTCGAGCCGGACAGCCACATGCCGGTCGGGAGCATGGCCGTGACGTCCACGCTGGTCTCCCTCGGCGGCATGGCGCTGATGTCGATCATGTGGCTCGGCGGTCCGATCGACTGGTGGACGACGCTGCCGGGGCTGGTGATCTTCGCGCCGTTCGTGCTTCTCCTGCTCCTGCTGCCCGTACTGCCGCTGCACCGCAAGCTGCTGGCCCAGCGCAGGGCGGCGCTCGAGGACGCGCAGCGGATGCTTCGCCGGGCCCGCGAGCCGAAGGGCGACGACGACGCGGCCATGATGCGGCAGTCCGCGGCGCTGTCGCTGCACCGCGAAGTCGCGCGCCTGCCGGTCTGGCCCTTCGATATGGGCGCGGTGACGCGCTTCGTCGCCTACGCCGTGATCGTGCCGCTGACCTGGGCCGGGGCGGCGCTGATCGAGATGCTGGTCAACGCGCTGGTCGAGGCCGGCTAGGCGTCGCAGCGACGGGGCCGGGATCGCACGGTGCCCGTTCGCGCGCCCGCGTGCTGCATGGACGATTTCCTACATCACGTCGGGTCGATTTCCTGTCGCCCGGAAACGGTCGATCGCGCTACCGTTGGCCTCGAAGCCCGCCGGCGTCCGGCCGACGCGGAACGGGGTCGCAGATCATCCGCGCCGATCGACCCCGAACGTCGCACGCTTGCTTCGATCGTCGGGCTCGGAGACGATCGAATCCGCCCCGGAGAACCGCCATGTCGCAATTCGCCCGGCTTCGCCGCGCAACGCTCTGGACGGCCGGCTTCGTTCCGGTCGCACTCCTTGTCGCTTATCTCGGCCTGCCGTCCGAGCGGACGCTGGTCGTGTCGGGGCTGGACGATGCGACGATCGAAGCCGTGGAGGCGAACGCAGCTGGCATCGTGCGCGTGGACCGGTCGGTTCCTGCGAGTCTCGACCGGATCCAGGACCCGCTGGCCCGCATGCAGCGGCTCGGGCCCGACGAGACGCTCTTGCGCCTGCCGCCCCGACCCTGGGCGGCGGGCCTGGGAATGGGGGCCGATCACGAAGCGGCGGGGACCCTGCTCGGGGCGCGGTACACGTTCGAGCGCAGGCCCAATCGCTGGGCAGGCCCTGTCTTCGTCGCGATCCTGCTGGTCGCTGCGCTCTGTGGGCTGCGGTGGCCGGGTCCAGCGGCTACCGGACGCGCTCGTTGATGCGCAGCGCGATGTCCCCGTCCTCGACGGTGACCGCCTCGCGCACGCCCTGCAGGTCGCCCGGTGAAGCGGTCGCGTTGCCGCTGGCGCTGATGCGGGCGGTGACGTTCCAGGTGTCGAAGCTCGACAGGTTCATGTTCGGCGCCATCGCGTCGGCGTCGGTCAGGGTCACCGTGCGGGGCAGGGCGGCGGCCGGGAAGCGTTGCACGGCCAGCGGCATCGGCGGGCCGGAGGCAGCGCGGGCGAACACGAACACGGTCTCGTCGCCGGAGACGGCGCCGGCCAGTTCGGGGGCGAGGTCGACGGTGACCGTCAGCGAGACGCCGGCCCCCGCGTCGTCGCGGGGCGTGGCCGGTGACGGCCGATCCGCGGCGCCGGCGGCCGGCGCCTGCACCGCCACGCCGGCGGACGCGTGCGCGTCGCTGGCCAGGGCCGCGCGGGCCCGTGCCATCTGTTCGTTGACCTGGTCCTTGACGCCGCCGGCCGGCAGCAGGGTATCGAGGCGTTCCCAGTCGACCAGCGCCTCGCGGAAACGGCCCTGCTGGAACGCGCCCATGCCGGACAGCCACAGGGCCTTCTGGTTGGTCGGGTCGAGCTCGACGGCGCGGTCGAGCAGGGCGGCGGCCTCCGGCGGCATCTCGGGCCGGCCGGAAGCGAACAGCAGCGTCTCGGCCAGCTCGACGTGGGCAAAGGAATTGTCGGGCTCCAGAAACAGCACGCGACGCCAGGCGGCGTCGGCGGCGGGCCACTGCTGCAGGTTCTTCCAGATCAGGCCCATGCGCGTCCAGGCCTCGACGTCCTCGGGGTTCTCGTCGACCGCCGCGGCCAGGTCGCCGAGGACCTCGCGGACCTCGGTCGCCCGGGGGTCCATCGGGTCCAGCGCCTCGGGCGTGCCGGCGACGCGGTAGACCAGGACCACCAGCACCGGCACCAGCACGACGACCAGCGCCGCCGTCAGGCGATGGTCGTTGCTGCGGGGCATCGCGGCGAGCTCCCGCTGGAGCGCGTCGTGTCGACGCGACCATTCAGCGGCCGGCAGGTCCTCCTTCAGGGCATCCAGCGCCTCGAGGCGATGGCGGATGCGGCGGGCTTCCGGCGCACTGCGCAGCAGCGGCACCAGGACGAAGGCCAGCGCGACCAGGCAGGCGAGCGCACTCAGGAACAGGAACACGTCGGGCGGTCTCCGGGGGCGGGGTCAGGTAGCGGGCGGATCGGAGGGCGAATCGCCGGCCGGCGTGCCCGCCGACTCGGCCAGGCGACGGCGCTGGGCGCGGACGATCAGCGCGGCGAGAATGCCGCCGACGACCAGCAGCAGCGGCGGGCCGGCCCACAGCAGCAGCGTATGGGCGGCCAGCGGCGGGTTGTACAGCACGAAATCGCCGTAGCGGTCGCGCATGAACTGGCGAATCTCGTTGTCGGCCCGGCCCTCGCGAATCTGGCGGTAGACCGCCTCGCGCAGGTCGGCGGCCAGCGGTGCGTCGGAGCTGGACAGCGCCTGGTTCTGGCACACGGTGCAGCGCAGTTCGTCGATCAGTGCGTGGTAGCGCTCGCGCTGGGTCTCGCTGGCGAATTCCAGCGGCTGGATCGGGTTCTGCGCCGCGCCGGTCGCGGCCAGGACCAGCAGCAGGGCGGCGGCGAAGGTCCGGAAACGCACCGTCACTGCGCTTGCTCCGCCAGCGCGGCGAGGCCGCGGCTTCGCTGCATCAGGTCGGCGAAGCTCTCGGCGTCGATCGGACCGGTGTGCTTGTGCCGGATGATGCCGTTGTGGTCGACCAGGAAGGTCTCCGGCGCGGCGACAACGCCCAGATCGATGACCAGGTCGCTGTCGTAGTCGACGACCTGCAGGTCCCAGCCGTCGCCGAACCGCTCCAGCCAGCGCAGTGCGTCGTCGCGTTCGTCCTTCCAGTTGATGCCCACCAGTGGCACCGGCGCTTCCTCGCCCAGCCGGACGATGAAGGGGTGCTCGATGCGGCAGGCCGGGCACCAGCTTCCCCAGACGTTGATCAGGTAGGGACGGCCGGCCAGCGCGTCGTTGGTGATGGTGCGGCCCGGGTCGGCCAGCGAAGGCAAGGCGAAGTCCGGCACCGGCTTGCCGATCAGCGGGCTTCGGATCAGCTGGCGCTCGTCGGCGGTCTTCAGCCCGGTGAACAGCAGGATCAGCAGGACTGCGAACAGCAGCAACGGGACCGCGAGCAGACGAGTCATGCCGCGGCCTGCTGCGGACCGCCGACGGCCGCGTCGGTGCGCGTCATGGCGTGCTTCGCCAGGCGGCGGTAGCGCGGGTCGGTCGCGGCCAGCAGGCCGCCGATCAGCATCAGCACCGCACCGCCCCAGATCCAGCGGATGAACGGCTTGACGTGGACGCGGATCGACCAGGCGTCGCCGTCCAGCGGCTGGCCCATGGCGATGTAGAGGTCGCGGAACAGGCCGGGCTCCAGGGCGACCTGGGTCATGACCTGGCCGGAGCGGTAATAGCGGCGCTTCTGCGGGGTCATCGCGGTCCAGGCCTCACCGTCCTTCAGCACCGTGAAGCGGGCTTCCTCGGCCGACCAGTTCGGGCCCTTGACCGTGGCGATCTCGTCCAGGCGGAAGGCCAGGCCGGCGGTCTCGACGGTCTCACCGGGGCGCATCGCGAAGTCGCGCTCGGCGGTCGACGATTCGACCATCGCCACGCCGATCACGAACACGCCGACGCCGAGGTGCGCGGCGACCATGCCCCAGTGGCCCCGGAGCAGGCCCGACGACGACTTCGCCGCGCGGGCGACGAAGGCCAGGGCGCCGAGGACCAGCCAGAGGCCGCCGATCCAGCCCGTCACGGCGCGCAGCGTGAACGCATCCAGCGCACCGGCGATGATGACGCCGCCGAGGACGGCCACGATCGCCGGCACCACGAGCGGTTTCAGCGCCCGGCCGACGCTGTCCTGCTTCCACCGGCTCATGGGTCCGAAGGGCAGCAGCAGCACCAGCGGCGTCATCAGCAGGATGAACATCGCCGAGAAGTAGGGCGGACCGACCGAGACCTGGCCCCAGCCCATGAAGTCGTTGAGGATCGGGAACAGCGTTCCGAGCAGGACCATGGCCGCGGAGACGACCAGCAGCAGGTTGTTGGCCAGAAGCAGGGTCTCGCGCGAGAACCAGTCGAAGCCCTCGCCGGCGGCGAGCTTCGGCGCGCGCAGCAGGAACAGCAGCAGCGCCCCGCCGGTGACGATGCCGAGGAAGGCCAGGATGAACAGGCCGCGCTCGGGGTCGTTGGCGAAGGCGTGGACCGAGGTCAGCACGCCGGAGCGGACCAGGAAGGTGCCGAGCAGCGACAGGGAGAAGGCGGCGATCGCCAGCAGCACGGTCCAGGCGGGGAACGCGTTGCGCTTCTCGGTCACGGCCTGCGAGTGGATCAGCGCGGTGCCGACCAGCCACGGCATGAACGAGGCGTTCTCGACCGGGTCCCAGAACCACCAGCCGCCCCAGCCGAGCTCGTAGTAGGCCCACCAGGAGCCCAGCGCGATGCCGCCGGTGAGGAACGACCAGGCGGCCAGCGTCCACGGCCGCGACCAGCGCACCCATTCGCGCTCGACCTTGCCGCCGAGCAGGCCGGCGACGGCGAAGGCGAAGGCCACCGCGAAGCCGACGTAGCCCATGTACAGCAGCGGCGGGTGGAAGATCATGCCTGGGTCCTGCAGCAGCGGGTTCAGGTCGGCGCCGT
Organism: Halomonas denitrificans; assembly: GCA_019800895.1. Classification (NCBI taxonomy): domain Bacteria; kingdom Pseudomonadati; phylum Pseudomonadota; class Gammaproteobacteria; order Oceanospirillales; family Halomonadaceae; genus Halomonas; species Halomonas denitrificans. Next base: position 601,347 of record JAHVKF010000001.1, on the reverse strand, counting down.
CGGGCGGGCCCGGCAGCAGCCGCTCGAAGGGATTCGACGTCAGGATCGTGAACAGCAGGAAGCCGATCGTGATCATGCCCATCACCGCCAGCACGCGGGCCAGGAACGGCCGCGACAGGGAACGCGAGAACAGGACCACGGCCACCATCCAGCCCGACAGCATCAGCACCCAGAGCAGCAGCGAGCCCTCGTGGCCGCCCCAGACGCCGGTCAGGCGGTAGTGCACCGGCAGCAGGAGGTTCGAATGGTTGGCGACGTAGGCGATCGTGAAGTCGTTGGCGACGAACGCGGCGGACAGGATGCCGAAGGCGATCGCGACGAACACGAACAGGCCGACGGCCAGCGACGGGGCCAGGCTCATCAGCCGGGCGTCGTCGCGCCACGCGCCGATCAGGGGCAGCGTGGCGAGGAGGATCGCCAGAACCAGCGAAACGATCAGCGCGATCTGGCCCAGCTCGCCCAGTACGCCGCCCGTCATGGGTTCGTGTCCGGACCGGGGTGACCGGCCTCTTCCAGCGCCCGCAGGACCTCCGGCGGGGTGTAGGTCTCGTCGTGGCGGGCCAGCACCTCGTCGGCCTCGAAGCGTCCGTCGCGCAGGTAGCCGTGGGCGATCACGCCCTGTCCCTCGCGGAACAGGTCGGGCAGGATGCCGCTGTAGGTCACCGGCACGTTATGGCGACCGTCGGTGACCTGGAATTCGACGTCCAGGCTGCCCGGTGCGCGAACCACGGTGCCGTCGGCGACCAGGCCGCCGAGGCGGAAGCGCCGCTCGGGCGACAGTTCCTGTTCGGCGACGTCCGTGGGGCTGACGAAGAACATCACGTTCTGGTTCATCGCGGTGATCGCCACGGCGGTCGCGAGGGACATGCCGACGAGGATCAGGACGACGATCAGCAGGCGGCGCTTGCGGGTGCGGGTCATGGGGCGTCGTTCTCCTTCAATGCGTTCGCCGCGGAGCGCTCCTCGAGCTGCTCGCGAATCTGCCGGACCAGGCGACGACGGCGAATCCACGGGGCGAGGAACTGCCACGCGCAGACGGCCGCGAACACGCCGTAACTGGACCACACGAAGGCCGCGTAGTTCAGATCGGGGAGGATCGTCGACATCATCGGATCGCCGCTCCCCGTTCGATCGGATCGACCGCGCCTGGGGCTTCCAGGCCGGGCGCGAGTTCGCGCTGGACCCAGCGCTTGTGCTGGTCCTGGGCCAGCAGCAGGTTGCGGGCGCGGTCCAGCAGGGCGGCGCCGAACAGGAACTTGGTGCCCAGCGTGGTCCAGATCAGCGGCGGGATCATCGACGGGTGCATCGACGACTCGCCGAACACGCGGATCGTCTGGCCCTGGTGCAGCGTGGTCCACCATTCGACCGAGAAATGGATGATCGGCAGGTTGACCAGGCCGGCGATGACCAGGACCGACGCCACGCGCGCGCCCTTGCGCGGATCGTCGTAGGCCGCGTACAGCGCCATGATGCCGACGTAGATGAACAGCAACACGAGCATCGAGGTCAGGCGCGCGTCCCATTCCCACCAGGTGCCCCACATCGGCTTGCCCCAGAGCGAGCCGGTGACCAGGCAGATCAGCGTGAGACCGGCGCCGATCGGCGCCGCGGCCATGGCCATGATCTCGGCGGTGCGGATGCGCCAGATCAGCGCGATCGCGGCCAGCACCGCCATGATCAGGTAGCCGAGCAGCGCCTGCCATGCGGCCGGCACGTGGATGTACAGGATGCGGGCCGAGTCGCCCTGCTGGTAGTCGGGCGGGGCCACGTACAGGGCCAGGTACACGCCGTACAGCGTGCAGGCCAGGAACGCCGCCCACAGCCAGGGCGCGAGGCGACGCGCGAACACGCTGAACACGGGCGGCGACCCGAGCTTGTGGAATGCCAGTTTGATCGACTGCCAGATCATTCGAGATTCATCTTGAGAGCGGCCCGGATGCCGATCGGCGCCAGGGTCAGACACACTATTGTAAAGGCCCCCAGGAAACCCAGGTGAGCACCGGGGGCGAAGCCGTCGGCGGCCAGCTGGACCGCGCCGGCGGCGAAGATCAGCAGCGGCACGACCAGCGGAAAGACGAGGATCGCCAGCAACGCGCCGGCGCCGCGGGTGGTCAGGGTCAGCGCCGCGGCCAGCGCGCCGATCAGGGTCAGGGCGGGCGTGCCGATCGCGAGACTCGCCACCAGCGTACCCAGCGCCGGCGCGGGCAGGTTGAGCATCAGACCGGCCAGCGGGGAGAACAGCACCACCGGCAGGCCGGTGACGAGCCAGTAGGCGAGCAGCCGGACGTACACGGCCAGGTAGCCCTCGCGGTTGCCGACGAACCACTGCTCCAGCGAGCCGTCGTCGTAGTCGGGCCGGAACAGGTGCTCCAGCGCCAGCAGGCTGGCCAGCAGCGCGGCGACCCAGATCATGCCGCCGGAGAGCCGGGCCAGCAGGTCGGGGCCGGGGCCGACGCCCAGCGGAATCAGCACCACGACCGCGAACAGGAAGAACAGCGGCAGCAGCGTCTGGCCGATCCGGCGGAAGGCCAGCCGCAGGTCGCGGACCAGCAGCGCACGGGCTTCGCGCAGCGCGCTCACGGCGCGTCCCCTTGCCTATCGATGAGCGTATCGACGTGCGGATCCCCGTGCGCGGCGTCGGCTGCCACCACGGCCAGCCGGGCCAGCCGTGGGTGGTCGGGGAAGCGCTGGTGGGTGGCCAGCACCACGGCGCCGCCGGCCTCCGCGTGGTCGGACACCAGCCGGTCGACGATCACGCAGCCCTCGTCGTCGAGGCTGGCATAGGGCTCGTCGAGCAGCCAGATCGGCACCCGGCGGACCAGCAGCCGGGCCAGGCCCAGCCGACGTCGCTGGCCGGCCGAGAGCGCACGCGTAGGGCGCCGACCCAGCCCGGCCAGGCCGACCCGGGCCAGGGCCTCGGCCGCCGGTCGCCCGGGCGGCCCCATGGCGCGCTCGAACTCGAGGTTCTCGCGGCAGGTCAGGTCGTGCTTGATCGCCGGCAGGTGGCCGACCAGGGCGCAGTCGGCGGTCGCGCTGCGCGTTCCGGCGGACGGCCGGATCACGCCGGCCAGGGCGCGCAGCAGGGTGGTCTTGCCGGCACCGTTGCGGCCGGTCAGGGCCAGCACGTCGCCGCCGTGGACTGCCAGCGAAACCGGCTCGAACACCGGTTCGCCGGCGCGTTCGAAGACCAGGTCGACGGCGCGGAGCAGGGCGCTCATCCGCCCCCGCCAGCGCGGGGGAGCGGGACCAGTTCGGCCGGCCCGTCGCCGGTGCCGCAGACCACCGCGGCCTGGCCGAAGCGCCGGGCCAGGGCCAGGCCTTCGTCGAGCCGGCGCACTTCGACCAGGCGGCCGTGCTCGTCCGGCCAGCGGCCGCGCGGGTCGATGTGCCGGGTGGTGCCGCGGACCGGAATCCGGGCCTCGGCCAGCGCCGCGTCGAGCTCGGCGCGCATGCGACGGTTCTCGTCCTCGTCGCGCGATCGTGCGCCGGGGTTGTCGGGCGTGACGATCATCCAGTGACCGACCGGCCCCCGCGAGGGTTCGTCGGCGGGCCACTGGACCCGCTCGCCGATGCGCACGTCGACCTCCGCACCGCCGGCCAGGCGGACGCGGTAGGTCGTGGCCTTGAAGGCCTCGACCAGGGTCGTGGGCAGCGGGGCCGGGTCGGGCGGCATCGTTCGGGTCTCCGGGACGGGTCGATCGGGTCGTTGCGGTATCATCCTGCGCGGCCGGCTACGGGGCGCGTCGGCGATGCGCTCGCCGAAGCCCGCGGGATTCCGGCCCCGAGCGGTCCAGTGCGAGGCCGCCGGTTCGCAGTACCGATTCGCACCGATGGTTCGCGCTGAATGGTTCGTACCGTCGATTCTACCTGCCCCAAAGCCCCGGATTCATCGATGCATCCTTATGACTACGACCTGTTTGTGATCGGCGGCGGCTCCGGCGGCGTGCGCGCCGCGCGGATCTCGGCCGGCCACGGCGCCCGCGTCGGCCTGTGCGAGGAATCGCGCCTCGGCGGCACCTGCGTGATCCGCGGCTGCGTGCCGAAGAAGCTGATGGTGTTTGCCAGCCAGTTCTCCGAGGCCTTCGAGGACGCGGCCGGCTACGGCTGGAGCGTCGGCGAGGCCCGCTTCGACTGGCCGGCGCTGGTCGCGGCGAAGGAAAAGGAAATCACCCGGCTCGAAGGCGTCTACGGGCGGCTCCTCGAGGGCGCCGGCGTGACCGTGCACGAGGGCCGGGGCCGTCTGATCGACGCGCACACGGTCGAGGTCGGCGAGCGGCGGTTCACGGCCAAGACGATCCTGGTCGCGGTCGGCGGCCGGCCGACGAAGCTGGATATCCCCGGGGCCGAACTGGGCATCATTTCCGACGACGCCTTCGACCTGCCGGAGCAGCCGAAGGAGTTGCTGATCGTCGGCGGCGGCTACATCGCGGTCGAGTTCGCCGGCATCTTCAACGGCCTGGGCACGAAGGTCACCGTCGCCTACCGCCGGGACCGCATCCTCCGCGGCTTCGACGAGGACGTCCGCCGCGTGGTCGACGCCGGCATGCGCGAGCGCGGCGTGGACATCCGGACGCAGGTCTGCCCGGCGCGGCTGGACCGGGCCGACGACGGCCGCATCGAGGTGACCTTCACCGACGACTCCACCGCGCGCTACGACCAGGTGTTCTTCGCCACCGGCCGCTCGCCCTACGTCGGCGATCTCGGCCTCGAGGCGGCCGGCGTGACGCTGGGCCGGGGCGGCCGGATCGAGGTCGACGACGACAGCCGCACCTCGGTCGAGAACATCTTCGCGGTCGGCGACGTGACCGACCGCATCCAGCTCACGCCGGTGGCGCTGGCCGAGGGGCACGCGTTCGCCGATACGCAGTACGGCGGTATGCCGCGCCAGGCCAGCCACGACAACGTCCCCTCGGCAGTGTTCAGCCAGCCGCCGGCGGCCAGCGTGGGGCTGGCCGAACACGAGGCACGGGAACGTTGCGAAGCGCTCGATGTCTATCGTTCGGAGTTCACCCCGATGCGCTACACCCTGGCGGGGCGTGGCGAAAAGGCCCTGATGAAGCTGCTGGTCGATCGGGACAGCGACCGGGTGCTCGGCCTGCACGTGGTCGGACCCGACGCCGGCGAAATCGTCCAGGGCTTCGCGGTCGCCGTCCGGGCCGGTTTGACCAAGGCGGATTTTGATCGCACCATTGGCATTCACCCGACCAGCGCGGAAGAGCTGGTCACGATGCGCGTGCCGGTCGACCCGGCGACGTGAATTCCGGGAGCCTCCTTCACGGAGCGCTCCGGCGTGTTGGCAACCTGGACGACGGCCCCGGCGGGTCCGGGCGTCCACTGGAAACGAATCCTTCGGAGAACGAACCGGACATGACTCAGGCAATTCGACGCTTTTCCACCGCGACGCTGGTCTCGGCCCTTGTTGCAACCTTTCTCGTGGCGGTCGGGGGACCTGCCGCAGTGGCCAAATCCGAGCGCCCGGTCGGCGGTGCCAAGGGGCTGGAATCGGCCACCTTCATCGTTCGCCTCGACGCGCTGCCGAGCGCGCAGTTCCGCGGCGGCACGCTGGAGACCTTCGACGCCCGCGGCCGCAAGTCGGCCAAGCGCTTCGCGCCGACCGCGCCGGAAGCCACCGGCGCGGTCCGGCTCGATGCCGACGCCCCGGCGGTGGCGGAGTATGCGATGCACCTGGATGCGGTGCGCGGCGATGTCCTGTCGCGCGCCGGAGCGATCCTGGGCCGTGACCTGGCGCCGAAGCACGTCTATCGCCACGTGCTCAACGGCTTCGCCGTCGAGCTGAGCGCCGCCGAGGCCGAGCGCCTGGCCGCGCTGCCGGGCGTGCGCTCGGTCGAGCCGGAGTTCGTTCATCGGCCGCTGACCGACAACGGGCCGCAGTGGATCGGCGCGACCCGCTACTGGGTCGGCCAGAACGGCACGGTCGCGCCGAACCGGGGCGACGGCATGGTGATCGGTATCGTCGACACGGGCATCAACTGGGAATCGAATTTCTTCGACGAGACCCGCCCGGGCGCGCCCCAGATCGACAACCCGCGCGGTCAGTTCTACGGCCTGTGCAGTCAGCCGAACGTGCCGTGCAGCGACAAGATCATCGGCGTCTACGACTTCACCGACGAAGGCACCGACGGCAAGGACCCGGACAACCACGGGTCGCACGTGGCCAGCATCGCCGCCGGCTTTCCGCTGTCGTTCTCGCTGAACATCGCCGGCCAGTCGATCTTCTTCTCGACCTCCGGCGTGGCGCCGAACGCCAGCATCATTTCCTACAAGGCCTGCGAGTCCGACCCGGACGACCCGGACGGCAGCTTCGTGTGTTTCGGCAGTTCGACCGCTGCGGCGCTCGAGCAGGCCATCGTCGACGAGGTCGATACGCTGAACTATTCGATCGGCGGGCCGCCGACCGATCCCTGGGCGGGCATCGGTCAGAGCTTCACGACCTCGCAGGAACTGTTCCTGAACCTGCGCGCCGCCGGCGTCGCGGCCGCGACCTCGGCCGGCAACTCGGGCCCCGACGCGGGCACGGTCGGCACGCCGGCCAACGCGCCGTGGTCCTTCGCCGTGGCCAACGCCACTCACGATCGCGTCCTCGCCAATCGCCTGCTCGGCGCTTCCGGCGGGCCGTTCACGCTGGGCAGCCTGACCGGACTGGGCCTGACCGGTGGCACGGAGATTCTCCCGATCGTCTACGCCGGCGACTTCGGCAACGCCCTGTGCGGTACGGGCGAGGCCGAGCTCGGCTCGACCTGCGGCCAGAATACCGGCGCCACCAACCCGTTCCCGCCGGGGACCTTCAACGGCGAGATCGTGGTCTGCGACCGCGGCACCTACGGCCGCATCGAGAAGGGTCGCAACGTGCTGGCTGCCGGCGCCGGCGGCATGATCCTGGCCAATACGGACGCCCAGGGCGAGAGCATCAACGGCGACCAGCACTGCCTGCCGGCGATGCACATCGGCGACAGCGACGGTGACCGCATCCGGAGCTGGCTGGCCAGCGGCAGCGGCCACCAGGGTCGCCTGACGGGCACGATCCGGGTCGTCGACGACGACTTCGGCGGTCGCCTGAATACCTCGTCGTCGCGTGGACCGGCGATCGGCTCGCCCGACACCATGAAGCCGAACGTAACCGCGCCGGGCACCGACGTGCTGGGCGCCGGCTTCGACGGCGTCAACTCGATCGCGTTCCTGACCGGAACGTCGATGTCGTCGCCGCACGTGGCGGGTGCGGCGGCCCTGCTGCGCGCCTCGCACCCGGACTGGACCCCGGACCACGTGTTCTCGGCGCTGGTCACGACCGCGGACCCCGACCTGATCACGCTGGACGACGGCTCGCCGGCCAGCACCATCGATCGCGGCGCCGGCGGCGTCCAGGTCGACCTGGCCTCGCAGATCGGCCTGTATCTCCCGGTCACGACGCAGGAATTCGAGGACGCCAATCCCAGCCTCGGCGGCGATCCCGGTCAGCTCAACCTGCCCGGCATCGCCAGCGACGGCTGCGCGTCCCAGTGCGACTTCACCCGCCGGGTCCGTGCGCTGGGTGACGGCATCTGGAACGTCCGCGTCGAGGGCGACCTCGACATCGCGGTCAGCCCGAGCGACTTCACCCTGCAGGAGGGCGGCAGCCAGGTCCTGGACATCTCGGTCTCGCCGGGCTCGGTGCCGCTCGGCACCTGGGGCACCGGGTCGATCGTCCTCGAGTCCGTCGGCGGCGTGTTCGCCGACCAGCGGCTGCCGGTGGGGGCCTTCGTCACTCCCGGCGAGCTGCCGGACGTGCAGCACTACACGACGGAAACCAACCGCGGCCGCGGCGAACTTTCCATCGAGCAACTGGGCGTTCTTTCGGAAGCACTGTTCCGGACCAGCGCGCTGACGCTGCCCACGGCTCGGGTTCCCCAGCTGGCCCAGGACCCGACCCGCGACACCCCCTACGACGGCGGTGCAGGCGTCGCCCTCGAGCTGGTCGATGTGCCCTCCGGTGCGCTGCTGCTGCACGCCGAGACCTTCACGTCGCCGTCGCAGGACGTTGACCTGTTCGTCGGCCGAGATGTCAACGGCAATGGCGTGGCCGAAGAGTCCGAGGAAGTCTGCCGGTCGACCACGCCGACCGACCTCGAACTCTGCAACATCGCCACCCCCCTGCCGGGCCAGTGGTGGATCGTGGTCCAGAACTGGAATGCCTCGTCGGGCGCAGGCAGCGACAACGTGCCCTTCGAGTTCGCCGTACTGTCCGAGGACCTCGACCCGAGCCTGGTCGTCTCCGGACCGGCGGTCCACCCCGGCGGGCCGCTGACGCTGCCGATCTACTGGGACCAGCCGGCCATGAAGGCCAGCGAGCGCTGGGTCGGTGCCGTGGGCGTGGCCTCGTCGCCGGACTTCACGGCCAATATCGGGGTGATTCCGGTGACGGTGGACCGGGTCGGTCCGAACACGCCGCAGGTCACGCCGCTGTTCGAAGGCCAGGACTACACGCTGGTGATCCCGCCGCAGACCGAGCACGAGCTGGCGTTCATCGACGTGCCGTCCAGCGCGGCCACGCTGTCCGTCCAGGCCGACGGGCCGCTGACCGGCCTGTCGCTGCGTCGCCTCGACTTCTCGATGGTCGGCACGCCGGTCCAGCCCCAGCCGGCGACGCAGGTCGCGGTGGGGTCGCAGTCGGGCGGCACCTGGACCGTGACTGCCCCGCCCAGCATCCAGCCGGGCCGCTACTTCGTGGTCATGGACAACGCGACCAACGCCGAGGCCCAGGTCACGGTCACCGCCGAGGTCGGCGAGCTGAACGGCATCCAGCCGCAGCGCGGCCTGTGGAGCCCGCGCGACCGACTGATCAACCAGGGCATCGAGTACCAGGTCGCCGGCAGCAACGCCTTCGTGACCTGGTACACCTACGACGAAGACGGCCTGGCGACGTTCTACATCTCCAACGGCGCACCGGCCGAGCTGAACAGTTCCTACTTCAGCCAGCCGATCTACCGGGTGACCAGCAACGGCATTCGCCAGACCGTCGACGTGGTCGGCGAGATCCAGGTCACGGCGCTCGACGAACGCGAGCTGATCTTCGCCTGGCGCCTGAACGGCTACCACGGTGCGGAGATCTACACCCCCGACCACAACAGCGATTGCCCGCTGGTCGACGGCGAGCGCCGGCAGCTGCTGGGCCACTGGTTCCCGGCCGAGTTCCGCGAAGGCGGCGTGACCTTGCTCTACACCGCGGTCGCCGAGGCCTGGGTGCGCTACTTCTTCGACGTCACCGGCCAGCCGCGCTGGGTGTTCGCCGGCAACGAAGTCGAGGCCACGATCCCCGGCGCCAAGGCACTGGACGTACTCGAGTTCCGGGGCTGGTGCATCTACTGCGAGGAAACCGACATCACCAACAGCTCGGTCGGCGTGCTCGAGCGGGTGTTCGACGGCCTCGAGAGCGTGCGCGAAGTGCTGTCCTTCGAGATCGGTGCGCCGATCGACACGGACTACGCCACCGACCGCACGCTGTCGCGCCTGTCGAACGTGGGCACCTGCCCGAACTGACGCCGGGTCGCATCCGGTCGGTCCTCGAACCCGGCGCCGGCCCTCGGCGTCGGGTTCGTTCGTTTCGGCGGACCGGTCCCCGGACGGTCCGGCAGGGCGGGTCGGTCGCGTCGGCGCCGCGGGGGGCGTACAATGACCGCCACCCCATTGCAGCGAGACGGTTCCGCCCTTTGAAATCTGCCGACAACGCCGAATCCGTCCAGCGCCTGCGCGACCTCGCCGTCGCCGTGCTGGAAGATGCCAAGGCGCAGGATCTCCAGGTCTTCGACCTGCGCGAACGAAACACCTTTGCCGACTTCATGATCGTGGCCAGCGGCACCTCCAGCCGCCAGATCAAGGCCATGGCCGAGCGCATCTCGCTGAAGCTCAAGGCGCTGGAGCTGCCGCCGCCGCTGGGCGTCGAAGGCGAAGAAGGCGGCGAATGGGTGCTGGTCGACCTGGCCGATGTGGTCGTCCACCTGATGCTGCCCCAGACCCGGGCCTTCTACAACCTGGAGAAGCTCTGGGACGCCTCGATCCGCGAACGCCCGGCCCAGACGCTGTAACGCCGTCCCGATGGACCTGGCGCTGATCGCCATCGGGCGCCGGATGCCCGCCTGGGTATCCGACGGGTTCGAGGAATACCGTCGCCGCCTGCCGCCCCACCTGTCGCTCCGGCTGATCGAGCTCGACGGCGGACGGGGCACGTCCGAGATCGAGATCCGCCGCGACGAAGCCGCGCGGATCCAGGCCAGGATTCCCGACGGTGCTCAGGTCGTCGCCCTGGACGGGCGGGGCAAGCCGTGGTCCACCGCCGAGCTGTCGAAGCGCCTCGAAGGCTGGCAGATGGACGGTCGGCCGGTCGCGTTGCTGGTCGGCGGCTCGACCGGCCTCGACGACGCGGTGCTCGCAGCTGCAGACCAACGCTGGTCCCTCGGGCCGCTGACCCTGCCGCACATGCTGGTCCGCGTGCTGCTGGCCGAACAGGTCTATCGCGCCTGGTCCCTGAGCAGCGGCCATCCGTATCACAAGTAGACGCTACGATGCCTGCCATGCCATCGACTTCGAGCGACCGCGCCCCGCGCATGATCCTCGCCTCCGGTTCGCCGCGCCGGCGCGAACTGCTGGCCGTGCTCCTGCCGCGCTTCGACGTGATTCCGGCCGATATCGACGAGTCGGCAAGAGAGGGTGAGGCGCCGTCGGACTACGTGCGCCGGATGGCGCGCGAGAAGGCCGCCGCCGGCGGGTTCCCGGACTGGACCCTCGGCGCCGACACGAGCGTGGTCCTCGACGGCGTCCTTCTCGGCAAGCCCGCGGACGAGGAGGAGGCGATCGCGATGCTCGAGCGCCTGTCGGGCACGAGCCACCGGGTGCACTCGGCGGTGGCGCTGCGCGGTCCCGAGGGCGAATTCGCCGAATGCGAATCCATCACCGAGGTCGAATTCGCGACGATCGACCCGGCGTGGATCCGGCGCTACGTGGCCTCCGGCGATCCGATGGACAAGGCCGGCGCCTACGGCATCCAGGGCGCACCGGCGGCGTGGATCCGTGAGCTTCGCGGCAGTTACTCGGGCGTGGTCGGCCTGCCGCTGTTCGAAACCGCCGACCTGCTGCGCGGCGCGGGCTTCGACCCGGCCTGAGCCAGCGTGGGCCGTGACCCCGTCGATGCTATGCTCGACGCGTCCCGCCGGCGGCTGGATCGCGGCACGGATCGATCGAGGAATCGTCGCCTCGGACCCGGAACCGACCCTCCTCGATGCCCCCGTGCGGCCCCTGACGACCCTCCCAACAGCGAAGCCCGACCGTGAGCAATGAACTGCTGATCAACGTGACGCCGTCGGAAAGCCGAGTGGCGCTGGTCGAGAACGGCCTGCTCCAGGAGCTGCACCTGGAGCGCGCCGACGACATCAGCTACGTCGGCAATATCTACTTCGGCCGCGTCGAGCGCGTGCTCCCCGGCATGCAGGCCGCCTTCGTGAACATCGGCCTGAGCCGCACCGCGTTCCTGCACGCCGGCGAGATCGCGCGGCCGCGGCCCGAATTGTCCACGGCGCTGGACGACGAACTGGACGAGCCCACCGTGCCGCCGATCGGCGAACTGATCCGCGAGGGGCAGGAGGTGCTGGTCCAGGTGGTCAAGGACCCGATGGGCTCGAAGGGCGCGCGCCTGACCACCCAGCTCAGCCTGCCTTCGCGCTACCTGGTCTACCTGCCCGGGGTCCGCTCGGTCGGGGTTTCGCTCAGGATCGACAACGAAGAGGAGCGTGCACGCCTGCGCGGTCTGGTCGAGCAGTTGATGTCCGAGCGCCGGACCGACGACGGCGACGGGAAGAGCCAGGAGGCCGACAGAACGAGCGGTCGGAAAAGCGACGGGGAAAGCGGCAGGGGGGGGCGCGACACCGCCGTCGATGAGCCCGGCGGGGCGTCGGCCGAGGACATCGGCCTGATCCTGCGCACCAATGCCGAAGGCGTGGAGCTCGATGCGCTGCGCCGCGACCTCGACTACCTGCGCCGCCTGTGGCGCGACATCGAGCGCCGGATGGCCGGGTCACCGAAGCCCGGCGACTGCATCTACGAGGACCTGTCGCTGCCGCTGCGCGCGATCCGCGACCTGATGCACGGCGGCATCGACCGGGTGCGCATCGACGATGCGAAGACCCTGCGCCAGGCCCAGGCCTTCGCCGCGAACTTCGTCGCCGAATGGGCCGACCGGATCGAGGCCCACGGCGGCTCGGGCCCGCTGTTCGACCTGTTCGGGGTCGAAGACGAGATCACCCGGGCGCTGAAGCGCGACGTGACGCTGAAATCCGGCGGCCACCTGACGATCGACCAGACCGAGGCGATGACCACGATCGACGTCAATACGGGCGGCTACGTCGGCGTGCGCAATTTCGCCGAGACCGTGTTCAAGACCAACCTCGAGGCGGCCCAGGCGCTGGCCCGTCAGCTGCGGCTGCGCAACCTGGGCGGCATCATCATCATCGATTTCATCGACATGGACGACGACGAGCACAAGCGCCAGGTGCTGCGCACGCTGACCCAGGCGCTGGCGCGGGACCCGGCCAGGAGCACCGTGTCGGAGATCTCGCCGCTGGGCCTGGTCGAGATGACCCGCAAGCGCACGACCGAGAGCCTGGAGCACCGCCTGTGCGAACCCTGTCCGCACTGCAACGGCCGGGGCTGGCAGAAGTCGGTGGAGACCGTGTGCTCGGAAATCTTCCGCGAGATCCTGCGCGCGGTCCGCCAGTTCGAGACCGGCCAGCTGATGGTCATGGCCCCGCCCCAGGTCGTCGACAAGATTCTCGAGGAACACACCCGGACCATCGCCGAACTGACCGAACAGCTCGGGACCAACATCCGCTTCCAGCCCGAGGAACAGTACGGGCAGGAACAGTTCGACGTCGTGCTGCTCTGATCCGGGGGCAGGATTGAGCTCGGGACCGACTTCTTCCTCGACGCCGTCCGCTCCGCGCCGGCCACGACGGCGCCTGCGCAGCCTGCGGCGCGGGTTCTGGAAGCTGGTCGCCGTGGTCATCATCGGTTCGGCGGCGCTGGTCAGCATCGGCCGCCTGCTCGCGCCCTATGCCGACGTGGCCCGGCCGCTGGTCCAGGACCTGCTCGCCGAGGCCCTGCAGCAGCCCGTGCGGATCCGCGAAATCCGCGCCCGCTGGCCGAGGATGTCGCCGGAGATCCGCCTGCACGGGCTGGAGGTGGGCCCGGACGACGCGCCGTTGCTGCAGATCGACCAGGCCCGTCTGCAGCTGCGGCTCTACAACCTGGTCCGACCGGCGCGCAACACGGTCGGCCTGGCCGCGCTCGGCCTCGACATCGCCGCCGTGCAAGACGATCGGGGCCGCTGGAGCTGGCAGCTGGAACAGGGTGGGCGCGTCGGGCGCGGCTGGGAGCGCGCGCTGACCGCCGGCGACCTGACGCTGCGCGACGTCGGCATCCGGATCGAACCCCGCGACCTGCCGCCGATGCGCCTGCGCGTACCGGAAGCGGCGCTGGCCCGCGACGGCGCCCGGATCGCGGCCCACCTGCTGGCGATTCCGGAGGGGCTGGACGGACGATGGGCTCGTCGGGCAGGCGCCGAGCCTGCCGGACGCCCGGAAGGCGATCCGATCGACCGGCCGGGCCGGCAGTCGGGAGCCGATCTCCCCGCCGAGACGGCGGATCCGGAGGGCGCTTCACTCGTCGAGCCGGTGAACGAGACAGTCGCCGAGACCGTCGTCGCTCCGATCGTTGCTCCAATCGTTGCTCCAATCGTTGCTCCAATCGTCGACCGTGCCGACGATGGCGGAACCGTTTTGACCGGAACGCCGATCGAGATCGGGCTGCGCCTCGAGCTCCCGGACTCGGGTCTGCGCGCCGTGCGCGCGCATGCACGCATCGACGAGCTGCGGGTGCCGCCGTTCGAAGAGGGCTCCGAGTCGCTGCGCGTGGCCGGCGACCTGTGGGTCGACTGGTCCCCGGCGGCCGGCCTCGAGGCGATCGGTGACCTGGCCCTGGAACGGCTCGACGAGGAGCAGGTGGTCGAGCGGCTGGTCCTTTCCCTGATCGCCGCGGGCGGCAACGAAAACGGCAACGGGCCGGATCGCGAGATCAACGACCCGACCAACGACGAGACCGACCACGACACCGACCACGAGGCGCTGGTGCTCGATATCGAAGGACGCGATCCGGACCGGGGCGTGACCTGGATCGAGAACGCGGCGGTCGGCCGGAGCCCGGATCACTGGGCGCTGGCGGCGGAATCGATCGACCTGGCGCTTTTGCACCGGTGGACCGAGCCCCTGCGCGAGCGCGGCGCGCTGCCGGAATTCGAGCTGGCCGGAATCGCGCGCGACCTGGCCCTCGGCGGGGACGCCAGCGGCCATCTCCACGCAGCCTCCGGCGTGATCGAAGACCTTGACGTTCGTGTGGAACTGACCGGTCGGGTCGCCGAGCGGATGCCCGGTCCGCTGGACGTGCACGCCTCGCGGCTGGAGTTGGCGCTGGCCGGCGACGCGCTGGTCGTGCAGCCCTGCGGCGTGGTCGGGCTCGAATGGCCGGGGCTGTTCGAGCGACCTCTGCGCTTCGACGCCGACGAGGGCTCGCTGCTGTTGCGGCCGTCGTCGATGGACGTCCGCGATCTGGTGCTGGCCCACCCGGAGGTCGTGCTTGCGATCGACGGACGACTGTTCGACGCCGGCGATTCGGTCGCCCATCCGCTGTTTCTCGACCTGCTGGTCGAGACCCCGCGCATCTCGACCGAGGCGCCGGCCGACTGGATTCCGCGGCGCGGCCTGCCCCCGAAGACGCGCGCGTGGCTGGTCGATGCCCTGGTCGGCGTCGATCGGGCCGAGGCGACGACCACGTTGTTCGGAACCCCGCGGACCTGGAAGCAACGCCTGCCCGACGGCGGCCTGGAAAGTCGGATCGACGTCGGGGGGCTGACCCTGGCCTACGCCGACGGTTGGCCGGCCGCGACCGACCTCGAGGCGCGCGTGACCTTCCTCGGCGAGTCGATGACCGCGGCGATCGGCACGGGCCGGATCGCCGGCACGGCGCTGGTCGGGCCGCGGATCGAGATTCCGCGGCTGCGCGACGCCGAGCTGACCCTCATGCTGGAAACGGCGGCAGGGACGGGAGCGGACGCCCTGGTCGACCTGGTCCGGGCCCTGCCGCTGGAGGCGGCGCGACCGACCCTGGAACGGCTGGAGTTGCGCGGCGCCGCGGCCGCGACCGCTCGCGTGGTGCTGCCGGTCAAGCGGATCGACGACTGGCAGCTCGACGGCGAGGTGGTGTTCGACGAGGCCGTGCTGCGCTGGCCGGCGCCGGCCTACCGGCTCGATGCGCTGACCGGCCGCGTGCGCTTCGGCCGCGACGGGTTCGGGCCGTCGGTGCTGGGCGGGCGGCGCGCGGGAAGGGCGGTCGAGCTGGAGGTCGCGGCCGACTTCCAACCGACCTTCGAACTGCGCCTGGCCGGCGAATGGCCGCCGGCCGCGGCGCTGCCGGACGACCGTCCGGCCGAACTGGCACCGCTCCTGGCCGACGCCTCCGGTGCGCCGCGCTTCGACGTCACGATCCGGGGCGCGGAGGATTCGCCGGCGAACACGGAGTCGAGCGGGCCGTCGGTACCGGATCGCGGCGATTCCGGGCCGACCGGCTCGGTGATCGTGGAAAGCGACCTGGTCGGCCTGGCACTGGCCTGGCCCGAGCCGCTCGACAAGCCGGCCGACGCTCGCTGGCCGTTCCGCCTGGACGTGCCGCTCGGCGACTCGCCGGCACCGATCCGCTTCGACCTGGTCGACCGGATCGAAGGCCTGGTCGGCGCGGACCGGCTCGGCCTGGGGCTGGGTGCGGCGGAGGCCTCGCTGCCGACCGCCGAGGCCTTTCGGGTCGTCGGCGACCTCGCCGCCCTCGACCTGTCGGGCTGGGTCGGGCAATTCGCGACCGGCCCCGGGGCCGTTGAAGCCCCCGGTGACGCATCCGGGGGTGCAGGCCTCGAGCTGGCGCTGGACCGCGCGGTCGACGGATGGGTCGATGTGACGATCGGCGATCTGCGCTTCGATGCCGCGTCGCTCGGACCGGTGGCCGCGTCCCTGGGCCGCGAAGCGGACTACTGGCGCCTGCTGCTGGACGGCCCGGCGCTGGCCGGCCGGTTCCGGCTGCCCGCCGCCGGTGCCGGGGCGGTGGTCGTCGACCTCGATCGCCTGCACTGGCCGCGGCGCGAGGACGCCGACGGGACGCCCTCGCGGCCGAGCCGGATCGATCCTCGCCGGCTGCCCGAGGTCGACGTTCGGATCGACGACCTGCGCTACGGCGACCTGGCGCTGGGTCGGCTGTCGGTCAATACGCACGCCGCCGCGCGCGGACTGGAAATCGAGCAGTTCTCGATCGAGCACCCGACCCTCGGCCTGACCGGCGGCGGGCGCTGGAGGATGCCGGCCGATTCGGACCAGCCGAGAACGCGCGGACGCTTCCGCCTGACTGCCGACAGCCTGGGGCAGGTGCTCGCCGACGCCGGCTACGACCTTGCGCTGCAGCGCGGCCGGGCGGTGATCACGCTTACCGGAGGATGGCCGGGCAGTCCGCTGGATTTCACCCTCGAGCGCTTCGAGGGCGAGCTGGACCTGGCGATCGGCGACGGCGTGATTCCCGAAGCGCGCGTCGGCGCCGGCCGCCTGCTCGGGCTGGTCAGCCTCAATTCGATTCCTCGCCGCCTGCGGATGGACTTCACCGACGTGTTCGCCGAGGGGCTGACCTTCGACCGGGTCGCGGGGCATTTCGAACTGGCCCAGGGCCGCGCGGTGACCGACGACCTGGTGATCGAGGCGCCGGCAGCGATCGTGCAGATCCGTGGCGAAACGGACCTGGCCGAGCAGACCTACGACCAGACCCTGATCGTTCAGCCCGGCGTCGGCTCGACCCTGCCGATCATCGGCGCGCTGACCGGCGGCCCGATCGGCGCCGCGGCCGGCGCGGCGCTGCAGCAGCTGCTCGACAAGCCGCTGCGCGGGATTTCCGAGGTCCAGTACACGGTGACCGGTCCCTGGGACGACCCGGTGCTGGTGCCGGTCAGCGCCCGCGGCGTCGAAAGCCTGCCGGAGCCGGAATCACCGCCCGGGACTGCCGAGGGTGGTTGAATCGGCGGCCATTGCCCGGATATCTGGATTCGGCGCGATCGAGAGCGCGATTAACGATGTTTAGTCCACAGATGAACACGGATCAACACGGATAATGTCGGTGTCGTGGTTCGGATGATCGGCTCTCGATCAAGAAATCGATCGGTCTCGCAAGACCCGGAAAATCCGCCCCATGGGCTCGGGAGTCCGGACGAGGATCGAATCCTTGCCGAAGCTCGGCGCTGAATCGAAAGATCATTGTTTCACCGGTTCGTTCATCAGTGTTCATCTGCGTTCATCCGTGGACACACAAGGAATTTCTTTGACTGGCGGCGACCAACGCCGCTGCGACTGCCTCGACGACTGGCACCATACGAGTACCCTGACGACATGCTGCAACTGGCGACCGAACATCTCCTGACCCCGGCCGAGCTCCAGCCGGACGATCTCGACCGCGTGCTGGGCCGGCTGGTGGCCGGCGCGGTGGATCTCGGCGACCTGTATTTCCAGCATCGCCGGACCGAGACCTGGAGCCTGGAGGACGGCATCGTCAAGGCCGGCGGCTTCCACATCGACCAGGGGGTCGGAGTGCGGGCGATCGTCGGCACCGGTACGGGCTTCGCCTACGCCGACACGATCAACCTGCCGGCCCTGATGGAGGCCGCCGGCAGCGCCCGCTCGATCGCTCGCAGTGGAAGCTCCGGCAGCCTTCCGGTGGCGAGCCCGGTGCAGGCGCCGGCGCTGTACTCGCCGGACGATCCGATCGCGGCGCGCGGCTCGGCCGACAAGGTCGACCTGCTGCGCACGATCGACGCCTACGCCCGTTCGCTGGATCCGCGCGTCAGCCAGGTCAACGTTTCGCTCGCCTGCCAGTACGAGTCGGTGCTGATCGCGGCCAGCGACGGCACCCGCGCCGGCGACGTGCGGCCGCTGGTCCGGCTCGACGTCCGGGTGATCGCCGAGGAAGGCGATCGGCGCGAATCGGGCAATGCCGGGGGCGGCGGTCGCTACGCGCTGGACGAACTGATGCAGGCCGACGCCTGGCAGCGCCTCGCCGGCGAGGCGGTCCGCCAGGCCACCCTGAACCTCGGCGCCGAGGACGCCCCGGCCGGCCAGATGACCGTCGTGCTCGGACCGGGTTGGCCCGGCGTGCTGCTGCACGAGGCGATCGGCCACGGCCTCGAGGGTGATTTCCATCGCAAGGGCATCTCGGCATTCAACGGCCGGATCGGGGAACGGGTCGCGACCGAGCACTGCACCGTCGTCGATGACGGGACCCTGCCCGGTCGGCGCGGCTCCCTGTCGATCGACGACGAGGGGACGCCGACCTCGTGCACCACGCTGATCGAGAACGGCCGCCTGACGGGCCTGATGCAGGACAAGCTCAACGCTCGGGCGATGGGCATGAAGCCGACCGGAAACGGCCGCCGGGAATCCTTCGCACACGTTCCCATGCCGCGGATGACGAACACCTACATGCGGCCCGGCGACCACGACCCGGAGGAAATCCTGGCGTCGGTGGACGATGGCATCTACGCGGTGAACTTCAACGGCGGCCAGGTCGACATCACCTCCGGCAAGTTCGTGTTCGTCGCCTCGGAGGCCTACCGGGTGAAGAACGGCAAGGTCGGCGCGCCGCTGAAGGGCGCGACGCTGATCGGCAACGGCCCGGATGTACTGACGCGGGTGTCGATGGTCGGCAACGACCTTGAGCTCGATGCCGGCGTCGGCGTGTGCGGCAAGGACGGCCAAGGCGTCCCGGTGGGTGTCGGCCAGCCGACCCTGAAGATCGACGGTCTGACCGTCGGGGGGACGGCATGAGCGCTTCCCGCGACGTGATCCAGCGCGGTGCCCACGACCTGCTCGACGACCCGGACGGCGAGCAGGCGCTGCTCACCGACGTCGCGTCCGACGTGCTTCGGCGAGCGCGCGCCGGCGGCGCGGACCAGGCCGAGGTCAGCGTCAATTCGTCGCTGTCGCGCGAAGTCAACGTGCGCCTCGGCGAGATCGACACGCTGGAAGAGGCGCGCGACCGTGGCGTTTCCATCACCGTCTACCGCGGCCGGGCCAGCGGCTCGGCGACCACCGGTGACCTGTCGCCGGAGGCCCTGGGCCAGGCCGTGGAGCAGGCCCTGGCGATCGCCCGGCACACGCAGGCCGATCCGGCCGGCGGCCTTGCCGACGCCGGCCGGATGGCGACCGTGATCGAGGACTTCGATCTGTGGCATCCGGCGATGCCGGAGATGACCGCGCTGATCGAGCGGGCGCGGGCGATCGAGGCCGCCGGTCGATCGGTGGACGCGCGGATCGACAACTCGGAGGGCGCGGGGGTCTCGACGTCGGCCGCGGTCGGGGTCTACGCCAATTCGCACGGGTTCGTCGGCGCGCGTCGCTCGACCCGCTTCGGCCAGAGCTGCGTGCTGATCGCCGCCGACGACGACGGCATGCAGCGCGACTGGGACTGGGACGACCGGAGCCGCTTCGATGCGTTGGCCGATCCCGAAGCGACCGGCCGCGGTGCCGCCGAGCGGGCGCTGCGGCGGCTCGGTGCGCGCCGGGCGCCGACCGGACCGGCGCCGGTGCTGTTCACGCCCGATACGGCGCTGGGGCTGGTCCGTCACCTGATCGGCGCCGCGTCCGGCGGCAATCTCTATCGCCGATCGAGCTTCCTCCTCGACCGCCAGGGCGAGGCCATCTTCCCGGACTTCGTCCAGATCGACGAGAACCCGCACCTGCACGGCGCGGACCGGTCCAGTTCCTTCGACGCCGAGGGCGTGGCCACGCAGGCCGCCCCGTTGATCGACGCGGGCCGCCTCGCGCGCTACGTGCTGTCGAGCTACTCGGCGCGCAAGCTCGGGCTGGAGTCCACGGGCAACGCCGGCGGCGTCCGAAACCTGCTCGTGCGGCCCGGCTCCCTGGACCAGGCGCAGCTGGTCCGCGAGATGGGCCGCGGCCTGGTGGTCACGGAGGTGATGGGGCAGGGGGTCAACCTGGTGACCGGCGACTATTCGCGCGGGGCATCGGGCTTCTGGATCGAGGACGGGGAGGTGGCCTGGCCGGTCGAGGAAATCACCATCGCCGGCAACCTGCGCGACATGTTCTCCGGCCTCCGGGCCCTGGGCGCGGATGTCGAGCGCCGGCGCAACGTGCAGACCCCCTCGATCCTGATCGACCGGATGACGGTCGGCGGGGATTGATCGCGGCGCAGGCATCGCCGCGTTCGGGCGGCGGCCGCCCGAACGGCTTCTGCGATCGTCTCGCAAGTCAGGACGCGTCGTCCTCCGACTGGCGGATGCCCTCGATCGACAGGATCATCTCGACGGTCTCGGCCGGCCCGAGGTCGTAGGTGATGCCCCAGTCCGCCAGCGTCAGGGTCGTGCTGCCCTGGAACCCCCGGCGATAGTTGCCCCAGGGGTCTTCGCCGGCGCCGGTCTGCTCGACATCGATGGTGACTTCGCGCGTCTGGCCGAGCAGCGACAGGTCGCCGGTCAGCCGGTAGCGGTCGTCGCCCAGGGGCTCGAAGGCGGTCGAGCGGAAGCTCGCCTCGGGGTGGGCGTCGACCTGCAGGAAGTCTTCCCCGCGCAGGTGATCGTCGCGCCGCTCCAGGTTGGTGTTGACACTGGACGTCCGGATTTCGACCTCGACGGAGCTTTCCTCGGGCGCTTCGGGATCGAAGGTTAAGCGGCCGTCGAAGTCGTCGAAGCGGCCGTACAGCCAGGAAAAGCCGAGGTGCGAGATCTTGAACTAGACGAACGCATGCATGCCGCGCGTGTCGATCGTGTACTGCTCGGGGGCGGCGGCGGTCGGGCCGGCAGCGGCCAGCAGCGAGCCGCACAGCAGGGTGATGCCAAGGCGGGATCGGATCATCGGTTTCGACTCCATCGATTGAAGGGTGAATGCGGTCGAGGCGGTCGCCGGATTCCTCGTCGGTGCCGGCGTCGCCCCGGAAGACGAACCCGGAAGACGAACCCGGAAGACGAACCCGGAAGACGAACCCGGAAGACGAACCCGGAAGACGCCGGATGCCGGCGGCTGCCGGCGGGCAGGCCTCGTACTCGGCCGGATCATGCAGCGTCGATGTGAACGGCGAGCCAAGCGGGCGTCTCGCATTGCGCCCGACGCGCCCTGCGCCTATCCTGTCGCCCGCCGCCGACCGAACGGCCCGAGCGACGTGCATCGCGCCGCGTTGTGTGCCGGCGGCTTACGAGACCCACGGACCGAGGAGAACCCCATGCATCCCGATCGACGACCGCTGATCGCAGGCAACTGGAAGATGAACGGCTCGCAGGCCATGACCCGGGCGCTGATCGGAGACATCGTGTCCGCGTACGAGGCCCGGCCGGTCGATGCGGACGTCGCCGTGATGCCGCCGTTCCCGTACCTGCTGACCGCGCGCGATGCGCTGGGCGACTCCGCGGTCCGGCTCGGCGCGCAGGATCTCAGCGCCGAGGCGCCCGGCGCCCACACGGGCGACGTGGCGGCGGCGATGCTGGTCGATTGCGGCGTTTCCCTGGTGCTGGTCGGTCACTCGGAGCGGCGCGAAGACCACGGCGAGACCGATGCGGTCGTTGCGGCGCGGTTCACGGCGGCGGTCGAGGCCGGCCTCGTGCCGGTCCTGTGCGTCGGCGAAACCCTGGCGCAGCGCGATGCGGGCGAGGCCGAGGCGGTGATCGGCGCGCAGGTGGACGCGGTCGTCCGGCACGCCGGGATCGCGGCCTTCGAGCACGCGGTGATCGCCTACGAACCGGTCTGGGCGATCGGCACCGGGCGGACCGCCACGCCCGACCAGGCGCAGGAAATCCATGCATTCATCCGGGCCCGTCTCGCCAATGATGATGCTACAATTGCGGGCCGCATTCGGATTGTCTACGGCGGCAGCATGAAGCCCGGCAACGCGCCGGAACTGCTGGCCTGCGAAGACATCGACGGCGGCCTGATCGGCGGCGCATCGCTGGATGCGGCATCGTTCATGGGGATCGTCGGGGCTGCAGCGCGCTGAGGCGGCGGCAGGCGCGACGACCCGGCACCGAATTCGACGACGACGGAATCTGACGACGCATGTTTACTGTATTGATCGTGTTGCACGTCCTGCTGGCCGCTGGCCTGATCGCCATCGTGCTGGTCCAGCGCGGACCGGGTGCGACCATGGGCGCCGCGTTCGGGTCCGGTGCATCGGGCACCGTGTTCGGCTCGCGCGGTGCGTCCAATTTCCTGACCCGCACGACCTCCTGGCTCGCGGTCGGTTTCTTCGGCATCAGCCTGACCATGGCGGTCCTCGCCGCCGGCGGCAACCGCGAAGCGACCGACGACCTGGGCGTGGTCGGCGCCCTCGAATCCTCCGCCGCCGATGCGGCGAACGATGCCGACGCGGCGGTCGACGCGGTCATCGAGCAGCTCGATTCCGAGCCGCGCGAAGCCTCGGGCGACGACGCGCAGGCCGACGGGGCGGACGATCAGTCCGGCAACCAGGCGTCCGGCAACCAGGCCGGCAACCAGGCCGCGTCTGCCGAGGACGAGTCGTCCGAGGTCATCCCGGAGCCTCCGGTCGACTGACCGTACGGTCGGCCGAGTTCCGAACAACGAGTTTCACGTCGTGTACCTGCCGAAGTGGTGGAATTGGTAGACACGCTGTCTTGAGGGGGCAGTGGCCTAACGGCCGTGCCGGTTCGAGTCCGGCCTTCGGCACCAGGTTCACGACGTAACGTTGCGACATATCGCTTCGACCGACCGAGTCTCGAAGCGATCGATTCACGACAAGGCGAAGGTGCAGGCGATCCGCCCGGGAGCCGCTGGGCGCGTCCTGTGCCATCCACCCCGGTCGAGCGGGGGCGAGCTGGAAGCGAGGCGAAATGCTGACCGAATACTTTCCGATCCTGATCTTTCTCGGTGTCGCGGCCGGCATGGGCGTCGCCCTGCTCGCGGCCGGTGGCATTCTCGGGCCGCGTCGCCCCGATGCCGAGAAGCTCTCGCCGTACGAGTGCGGCTTCGAGGCCTTCGAGGATTCGCGCATGAAGTTCGACGTGCGCTTCTACCTCGTCGCCATCCTGTTCATCATCTTCGATCTCGAAATCGCGTTTCTGTTTCCGTGGGCGGTGGCGCTCGATTCCATCGGCATGACCGGCCTGATCGCGATGTCCGTATTCCTGGCCGTGCTGGTGATCGGGTTCATCTACGAATGGAAGAAGGGCGCGCTGGAATGGGAGTGACCGCATGAGCGACATCGTTGAACTGAACCAGGTCGACGACATCCTGCGTCCCGGTGCCGACGCGAACCCGCTGCTGTCGAAGGGCATGGTCACGACGTCGGTCGACGCGCTGGTCAACTGGGCGCGCACCGGCAGCATGTGGCCGATGACCTTCGGCCTGGCCTGCTGCGCCGTCGAGATGATGCACGCCGGCGCGTCGCGCTACGACCTCGACCGCTTCGGCGTCGTGTTCCGGCCCAGCCCGCGCCAGTCCGACGTGATGATCGTTGCCGGCACGCTCTGCAACAAGATGGCCCCGGCCCTGCGCAAGGTCTACGACCAGATGCCCGATCCCAAGTGGGTGATCTCCATGGGCTCCTGCGCCAACGGTGGGGGTTACTACCACTATTCCTACGCAGTGACCCGCGGCTGCGACCGCATCGTGCCGGTCGACGTCTACGTCCCGGGTTGCCCGCCGTCGGCGGAGCAGCTGGTCTACGGCATCATCCAGCTGCAGAAGAAGATTCGACGGACGAATTCCTTCATGGCACCGGCCGCATGAGCACTTTCAGCGAACGCAACCAGACCATCGCCCGGCGCGTCGAGGAACTGCTCGGCGATCGCGTCGTCGCCGTGCGCGAGGACCATCGCCAGCTCATCGTCGAGCTGAAGCCGCGCGACTGGGTCGACAGCTGCACCCGGCTGCGCGACGACGAGACGCTGGCCTTCGACATGCTCATCGACCTCTGCGGGGTCGATTTCCTTGGCTACGGCGACGACGAGTGGGAAACCGCGGAAGCGTCCGGCTCGGGCTTCTCGCGCGGCGTCGATCACCTCGGTCCGGGCCGCTTCGACTGGGCCAGCCGGCCCGAGGCCGAGCAGATTCCCAATCGCTTCGCGGTGGTCTGCCAGCTGCTCTCGACCGCCCACAACCACCGCCTGCGCCTGCGCTGCCATCCCGACGAAGCGGATTTCCCCAGCCTGCCGTCGCTGGTCGAGGTGTGGGCGTCGGCCAACTGGTACGAGCGCGAAGCCTTCGACCTGTTCGGCATCGTGTTCGAGGGGCACCCGGACCTGCGTCGCCTGCTGACCGACTACGGATTCATCGGTCACCCGTTCCGCAAGGACTTCCCGCTGATCGGCAACGTCACGGTGCGCTACGACGAGGGCCGCAAGCGCGTGGTCTACGAACCGACCGAAATCGAGCCGAGGGTGCTCGTGCCGCGCGTGATCCGGCGCGATTCGAGGTACGTCGGCGACCAGCTCGACCGCCGCGAAGGGGGGCTGTGACATGGCCGAGATCCGCAACTACACGCTGAACTTCGGTCCCCAGCATCCGGCCGCCCACGGCGTCCTGCGGCTGATCCTGGAGATGGACGGCGAAGTCGTCCAGCGCGCCGACCCGCACGTCGGCCTGCTCCACCGGGCCACCGAGAAGCTTGCCGAGTCCAAGCCGTTCAACCAGTCGATCGGCTACATGGACCGGCTCGACTACGTCTCGATGATGTGCAACGAGCACGCCTACGTGCGCGCCATCGAGCAGCTTCTCGGTATCGAACCGCCGGACCGCGCGCAATGGATCCGCACGTTGTTCGACGAGATCACCCGCATCCTGAACCACCTGATGTGGATCGGCGCCAACGGCCTCGACCTGGGCGCGATGACGCTGTTCCTCTATGCCTTCCGCGAACGCGAGCAGCTGATGGACGTCTACGAGGCGGTCAGCGGCGCGCGGATGCACGCGACCTACTACCGCCCGGGCGGCGTCTACCGCGATCTGCCGGCCGAGATGCCCAAGGTCGAAGAAAACCGCTTCCGCAAGGCCTCCGACGTCAAGCGCCTCAACGAGTGGCGCGAAGGCTCGATGCTGGACTTCCTCGACGCCTTCATGGCCGATTTCTTCGACCGCGTCGACGAGTACGAGACCCTGCTCACGGACAACCGCATCTGGAAGCAGCGCAACGTCGGGATCGGCGTGGTGTCGCCGGAGCGTGCCCGCCAGCTGGGCTTCAGCGGACCGATGCTCAGGGGTTCGGGCATTGCCTGGGACCTGCGCAAGAAGCAACCCTACGCGCGCTACCGCGACGTCGATTTCGACATCCCGGTCGGCGTCAACGGCGATTGCTACGACCGCTACCTGGTGCGCGTCGAGGAGATGCGGCAGTCGGCGCGCATCGCCCAGCAGTGCATTCGCTGGCTGCGCGACAATCCCGGTCCGGTCATGGTCGGCAACTACAAGGTCGCGCCGCCGTCTCGCGAAGAAATGAAGGACGACATGGAAGCGCTGATCCACCACTTCAAGCTGTTCACCGAGGGCTACTGCGTGCCGGAGGGCGAGACCTACGCCGCGGTCGAGGCGCCCAAGGGCGAATTCGGCTGCTACCTGATTTCCGACGGCGCCAACAAGCCCTTCCGCGTGCATCTGCGCGCGCCGGGCTTCGCCCACCTCTCGGCAATGGACGAAATGGCGCGCGGGCACATGCTGTCCGACGTGGTGGCATTGATCGGTACCCAGGACATCGTATTCGGAGAGATCGACCGATGAGTTTCCAGGCCCACGAGAGCCCGGCGGCCGGCAAGGCCGAACTGCTGAGCGACGCGACCCGGTCGACGATCGACCACTGGAAGACCAAGTTTCCGGACTCGCTGGAAGGGCGGCGCTCGGCGGTCATCCAGGCCCTGTACGCCGCCCAGGTCCAGAACGACGGCTACCTGACCAGCGACCTGATGGACGCGGTGGCCGACTACCTCGAGCTGCCGCCGGTCTGGGTCTACGAGGTCGCGACCTTCTACTCGATGCTGGAAACGAAGCCGGTCGGACGGAACTCGATCTCGATCTGCACCAACATCTCCTGCATGCTCTGCGGCGCCGACAAGATCGTCGACTACGTCGAGAGCAAGCTGGGCACGAAGCTGGGCGAGACGACCGCCGACGGGCGCATCTTCCTGAAGATCGAGGAGGAGTGCGTGGCGGCCTGCACCGGCGCGCCCATGATGATCGTCAACGGTCACTACCACGAGAACCTGACCGAGGAGAAGATCGACGAAATCCTCGCCGGCCTCGAGTGACCCAGAAACTTTTCGTTATCCACAGATGAACACGGATGAACACAGATTGGAAGAACCGGCGCTCCATCGGGGCCTGCCGACACGGCGGATGAACCGCGGTTCTGCGAACTCGCTTGGCACCGGGCCGGAATACCATCCGTGTTCATCCGTGTCCATCTGTGGACAAGAGGCTTTTGCTAATGGCTGACCACAACGTCTGTTTCACCCATCTCGACGAGCCCGAGTGCTGGTCGCTGGAGGCCTACCGCAAGCACGGTGGCTACGAGGCGTGGGAGAAGGTCCTGGCCGAGAAGACCGCGCAGGAAGACATCATCGAGGAGGTCAAGAAGTCCTCGCTGCGGGGGCGTGGCGGCGCAGGCTTCCCGACCGGCCTGAAATGGTCGTTCATGCCGCGCTCGGCGCCGGGTCAGAAATACCTGCTGTGCAACTCGGACGAGTCCGAGCCCGGCACCTGCCATGATCGCGACATCCTGCGCTACAACCCGCACGCGGTGATCGAGGGCATGGCGATCGGCTGCTATGCCATGGGCGCGACGGTCGGCTACAACTATCTTCGCGGCGAGTTCCACCACGAGCCCTTCGAGCGTTTCGAAGCGGCCCTGAAGGAGGCCTACGAGGCCGGCCTGCTGGGCACGAACATCAAGGATTCGGGGATCGACGTGGACATCTACGCGGTGCTCGGTGCCGGCGCGTACATCTGCGGCGAAGAAACCGCGCTGATGGAGTCGCTGGAAGGCAAGAAGGGCCAGCCCCGCTTCAAGCCGCCGTTCCCGGCCAATTTCGGTATCTACGGCAAGCCGACCACGATCAACAACACGGAGACCCTGGCCTCGGTCCCGGCGATCCTGCGCAACGGCGCCGACTGGTTCCTGAACATCGGCAAGCCGAACAACGGCGGCCCGAAGATCTTCTCCGTGTCGGGCCACGTGGCGCAGCCGGGCAACCACGAGATTCCCCTCGGCACGCCGTTCGCGAAGTTGCTCGAGATGTGCGGCGGCATGCGAGACGGCAATGCGCTGAAGGGCGTGATCCCGGGCGGCTCGTCGATGCCGGTGCTGCCGGCCGACGTGATGATGGACATCACCATGGATTACGACGCGCTGCAGAAGGCCGGGTCCGGCCTGGGCTCCGGCGCGGTCATCGTGATGGACGAGACGACCTGCATGGTCAGCGCCTGCACCCGCATCGCGCGCTTCTACTACGCCGAGTCCTGCGGTCAGTGCACGCCCTGCCGGGAAGGGACGGGCTGGATGTACCGGGTGCTGAAGCGGATCAGCGACGGGCAGGGGCGCCCCGAGGACATCGACCTGCTGGCCTCGGCGGCCGGTCAGATCGAGGGCCACACGATCTGTGCCTTCGGCGAAGCCGCGGCATGGCCGGTCCAGGGCTTCCTGCGTCACTTCCGGCACGAGTTCGAGTACTTCGTCGAGCACAAGCGCTCGATCGTCGCCGACAAGTTCGGCGCCGCGGCCTGAACTTCAGAAAGGCCTGACCGCAGATGAACGCAGATGGACGCAGATTGAAACCGTGGAACAAGCAACTGCAGACCTGGCAATGAGTCCGTTCCGTCGACGCGTCCCGGGCCGGCGCGGCGAAGGAGTCTGTGCTCTGCATCCGCGTTCATCCGCGTTCATCCGCGGTAATCAAACAGAGTTTTCACGAGTCTGACTATGGCAACAGTCGAAAACAAGCCGGTGGATACGGTGACGATCGAGGTCGACGGCCGCGAGCTGGAAGCGCGCAAGGGCCAGATGATCATCGAGGTGACCGATCGTGCGGGCATCGAGATTCCGCGCTTCTGCTATCACCGCAAGCTGTCGATCGCGGCCAACTGCCGGATGTGCCTGGTCGACGTGGAGAAGGCGCCGAAGCCGCTGCCGGCCTGCGCCACCCCGGTGGCCGACGGCATGAAGGTGTTCACCCGTTCCCGCCGCGCCGTCGACGCGCAGCGCGGTGTGATGGAGTTCCTGCTGATCAACCACCCGCTGGACTGCCCGATCTGCGACCAGGGCGGCGAGTGCGAGCTGCAGGACCTGGCGATGGGCTACGGCCGGTCGATCTCGCGCTTCACCGAACGCAAGCGCGTGGTCAAGGACAAGAACCTCGGTCCGCTGGTGGCCACGGACATGACCCGCTGCATCCACTGCACGCGCTGTGTGCGTTTCCTCGAGGAAATCGCCGGCACCGCTGAACTCGGCGGCGTCGGCCGCGGTGAGAAGACCGAGATCTCGACCTTCATCGAGCGCAATATCGACTCGGAGCTGTCGGGCAACATCATCGACCTGTGTCCGGTCGGTGCACTGACCAACAAGCCGTTCCGCTATTCCGCCCGCGCCTGGGAAATGTCGGCCCGGCCGTACATCGGTACGCACGACTGTGTCGGGTCGAAGCTGCACTATCACGTCCGTCGCGGCGAGATCATGCGCGCGGTGCCGCGCGACGACGAAGCGGTCAACGAGTGCTGGCTCGCCGACCGCGATCGCTATTCGCACTTCGGCCTCGCCGCCGACGATCGCGTGACTCAGCCCAGGATCAAGCGCGACGGCCAGTGGCAGGACGTCGACTGGGAGACCGCCCTCGATTTCGTCGGCAAGCGTCTGTCGGCAACGATCGACGAGCACGGCGCAGACCAGGTCGGCATCCTGGCCTCGCCGCGGGCGACCAGCGAGGAGTTTCGCCTCCTGCGCAGCCTGGCCGACGGCCTCGGCACGCCGAACCTCGATCACCGCCTGCGCGTGACCGACGACCGCGACCCGAACCTCGGCCGCGCGCGACTCGATCGGCCGTCCGAGGACCTGTCGCGGGCCGACGCCGTGTTCCTCGTCGGCAGCCACCTGCGCCACGACCAGCCGATCCTGAATCATCGGGTCCGCAGCGCATGGCGCTCGAACGGCGCGAAGGTGATGGACCTGAACCCGATCGCCTGGGATCTCCCCTACGACCTCGCCGCTCGCGTGATCGTGCCGCCGCAGCAGATGGTCGCGGGGCTCGCGCGTGTGCTGCACGCGGCCTACCAGGCCGCCGACGCCTCCGTGCCGGACAGTGCCCTCGGTCGGTTCATCGCCGACCACGTGCCGGACGAAGCCGCCCGCGCGGTGGCCGATGCCCTGCGGGATGCCGATCATGGCTTCGTGCTCCTCGGCGACGTCGCCCTGGCCCACCCGCAGGCCGCGATCCTCCGGGCCCTGGCCGACGACCTCTGCCGGGTGCTGGAGACGGCGCGGATGTTCCTGCCCGGAAGGGCGAATTCCGAGGGCGCCTGGCGCGCCGGAGCGGTGCCGGGCGCCAACGGCCTGTCCGCGGCCGCGCAGATCGGGGCGCCTCTGAAGGCCTACATCCTCCACGACCTCGAGCCTGAGTTCGACCTGCCCGATCCCGCCGCAGCCCGCGCCGCGCTGGCCCGGGCCGACCTGGTCGTCGCCTTCGCCGCGTTCGCCGGCACGGACCTGCTCGACAGCGCCCACGTGCTGCTGCCGCTGGCCGCAGCGCCGGAAACCGACGGCAGCTTCGTCAACCTCGACGGCCTGCGCCAGATCGTCGACGCGGTGGGCCGGGCGCCCGGTGCCGCGCGGCCGGGTTGGAAGATCCTGCGCAAGCTGGGCGAGCAACTCGAACTCGACGGCTTCGATTTCACCCACATCGGGCAGGTCGCCCCGGTGTACGACGAGTCCGCCGTTGGCGCGCCCGAGCTGGACGACGACGCCTTCGCGTCCGCCGACGACGGCGAGGACGCACTCTGGCGGGTCGGCGTCGTGCCGATGTTCGGCGGCGACGCGCTGCAGCGCCGCTCGAAGCCGCTCCAGGACACGGACCACGCCGACAATGCCTATGTCGTGCTGCATCCGTCGGCGCGCGACTCGCTGGAACTCGGCCAGGCCGAACGGGTCCGGATCGTCCAGGGAACCGAGCGTGCGATCGCCCCGCTGCGCTACGACGACGGCGTGCCGCCGGGTGCGGCGTGGTTGCCGGCGACCAGCTGCCTGTCCAGCCGGCTCGGCGCGGCCTGGGCTCCGCTGGAACTGGAAGCCGCCGACGCGGAGGACGACCGATGATCGAACAGCTGACGGTGCTGGCCTGGACGGTCGCCAAGATCCTGATGATCATGGTGCCGCTGATCCTGGCCGTGGCGTACTACACCTACGCCGAGCGCAAGGTGATCGGTTACATGCAGTCGCGCGTGGGGCCGAACCGGGTCGGGCCGAAGGGCCTGTTCCAGCCCTTCGCCGACGTGTTCAAGCTGCTGCTCAAGGAAATCATCCTCCCGGCCAACGCGAACCGGTTCCTGTTCATCCTTGCACCGATGCTGACGCTGGTCCCGGCCTTCGCGGCCTGGGCCGTGGTGCCGTTCTCCGACCGGCTGGTGCTGGCCGACATCGACGCCGGCCTTCTCTACATTCTGGCCATGACGTCGATGGGTGTCTACGGCGTGATCGTCGGCGGTTGGGCGTCGAACTCCAAGTATGCCTTCCTCGGCTGCCTGCGCTCCGCGGCCCAGATCGTGTCCTACGAGATCGCGATGGGCTTCGCCCTGGTCGGTGTGATCATCCTGTCCGGCAGCCTGAACCTGACGGCCATCGTCGACGCGCAGGGAGGCGGCATACTGAGCTGGTTCTGGCTGCCGCTGTTCCCGCTGTTCGTCGTCTACTTCATCTCGGGCGTGGCCGAGACGAACCGCGCGCCCTTCGACGTCGCCGAGGGCGAGTCGGAGATCGTTGCCGGCTTCCACGTCGAATACTCGGGCAGCGCCTTCGCTCTGTTCTTCCTGGCCGAATACGCCAACATGATCCTGATCTCCGCGCTGACCGCGTTGCTGTTCTTCGGCGGCTGGCTGAGCCCCCTGGCCGGGGTGCCGGTGGTCGGTGAACCCGGTCCGCACTGGTTCCTGATCAAGACCTTCGGCTTCATGTTCCTGTTCCTGTGGTTCAGGGCGACCTTCCCGCGCTATCGCTATGACCAGATCATGCGCCTGGGCTGGAAGGTCTTCATCCCGATCACGATCGTATGGATCCTGGTGGCCGGTCTGTTCCGGGTCTCCGGGTTCTACGGAGGTTGACGATGCACGCCGTTCGACAGTATTTCCAGTCGCTGATGCTGCTGGAGCTCTTCAAGGGACTGAACCTGACCTTCCGCTACTTCACGCGGCCGAAGTTCACGCTCAGCTACCCGGAGGAGAAGACGCCGAAATCGCCGCGCTATCGCGGCCTGCACGCGCTGCGCCGCTACCCGAACGGCGAGGAGCGCTGCATCGCCTGCAAGCTCTGCGAAGCCGTCTGCCCGGCGCTTGCGATCACCATCGATTCGACCCAGCGCGAAGACGGAAGCCGCCGGACCACGCGCTACGACATCGACCTGTTCAAGTGCATCTATTGCGGTTTCTGCGAGGAAAGCTGCCCGGTGGACTCGATCGTCGAGACCGACTTCACCGAGTACCACTTCGAGAACCGCGGCGAGAACATCGTCGACAAGCAGCAGCTGTTGGCGCTGGGTGACCGGCTCGAGCCGCAGATCGCCGCGGCCAAGGCCCGGGACGCGGCCTACCGCTGACGCCGGACGACGCGGGATCAGGGCCCGCCCGGCGCTTCAATGAACCGAAACGAGAGGGAAACGAGTTCGACGATCGAACGGCCGGCTTTCGCGAGCGGAACCGGCCGAACGGACTGAACCGGAACTGAAACCATGCCAATCATCGAAATCATCTTCTACCTGTTCGGTGGCGTGCTGACCCTGGCCGCGCTGAGCGTGATCACCTCGCGCAACCCGGTCTATTCGGTGCTGTTCCTGGTGCTCTGCTTCTTTTCCGCCGCCTGCATCTGGCTGCTGCTTGAAGCGGAGTTCCTGGCCATCACGCTGGTGCTGGTCTACGTCGGCGCCGTGATGGTGTTGTTCCTGTTCGTGGTGATGATGCTCGACATCAACCTTGCCGTACTCAAGGCCGGCTTCGCCCGCTATCTGCCCGTGGGCATCCTGGTCGCGCTGGCGATGGCTGCCCAGCTGTTCATCCTGATCTGGTCGCGCGGTCTCGACACGAACGTGATGATGCCGCGCGCCGAGGGCGAGGGCAGCAACACCCGCGCGCTGGGCGAATGGCTGTTCACCGAGTACCTCTACCCGTTCGAGATCGCCGGCTTCGTGCTGCTGGTCGCGATCGTGGCGGCGATCATGCTGACCCACCGCCGCCGTCCACAGACCAAGTACCAGGATCCGTCGCAGCAGGTCCGGATCCGGCGCGAGGAGCGGGTCCGACTGGTCCAGGTCGAATCCGAAGGAGGGGAGAACTGACATGCTCACCCTGGCGCACTTCCTGACCCTCGGCGCGATCCTGTTCTCGATCGGCGTGGCCGGCATCTTCCTGAACCGGAAGAACATCATCATCCTGCTGATGTCGATCGAGTTGATGCTGCTGGCGGTCAACATGAACTTCATCGCCTTCTCCCGATTCCTGGACAACATGGACGGGCAGGTCTTCGTGTTCTTCATCCTGACCGTCGCCGCCGCCGAGGCCGCCATCGGTCTGGCCATCCTGGTCGTCCTGTTCCGGAACCGGCAGACGATCAACGTCGAAGACATCGAGGAACTCCGGGGCTGACGCGCCCGGCTGTCACGAGAACCGAACGGACGAATTGACGAGTGGATATCAAGACCGTATTGCTGCTGATCCCGCTGCTGCCGCTCGCCGGCAGTGCCATCGCGGGACTGTTGCGGCACCCGATCGGGCGCACCGGCGCCCACACCGTGACCATCCTGGCCGTAGCCGGCTCGTTCGCGCTGTCGGCGTGGGTGGCCTGGCAGGTCTTCACCACCGACTGGCAGGTGCTGAACTACACGGTCTACCAGTGGGCGGTTGTCGACGGAATCGATCTCGAAGTCGGCTTCCTGATCGACTCGCTGACCGCGCTGATGATGGTGGTGGTGACCTTCGTGTCGCTGATGGTCCACGTCTACACCATCGGCTACATGAAGGACGATCCGGGGTACCAGCGCTTCTTCGCCTACATCAACCTGTTCACGTTCGCGATGCTGATGCTGGTCATGGCGAACAACTTCCTCCAGCTGTTCTTCGGCTGGGAGGCGGTCGGCGTGGTCTCCTACCTGCTGATCGGCTTCTACTTCAAGAAGGAATCGGCGGTACGGGCCAACCTGAAGGCCTTCCTGGTCAACCGGGGCGGCGATTTCGGCCTCCTGCTCGGCGTCGCAGCCGTGCTGATGTACATGGGATCGCTGGATTACGCCGAAGTCTTCGCCGCGGCACCTTCGGTCGCGGGCGAGACCTTCTCGCCGTTCGGCAGTGTCGAGTGGTCGGTGATGACCTTCATCTGCATCTGCCTGTTCATCGGTGCGATGGGCAAATCGGCCCAGGTGCCGCTGCATGTCTGGCTGCCCGATTCGATGGAAGGCCCGACCCCGATCTCGGCGTTGATCCATGCCGCGACCATGGTCACCGCGGGCATCTTCATGGTCGCGCGTCTTTCGCCGCTCTACGAACTGTCGTCGACCGCACTGAGCTTCATTCTGATCATCGGCGCGACCACGGCCCTGTTCACGGGCCTGATCGGCATCGTCCAGAACGACATCAAGCGCGTCGTGGCCTATTCGACGCTGTCGCAGCTCGGCTACATGACGGTCGCGCTCGGCGCCTCGGCCTATTCGGTGGCGATCTTCCACCTGATGACCCACGCGTTCTTCAAGGCGCTGCTGTTCCTGGCCGCCGGCTCCGTGATCATCGCGATGCACCACAAGCAGGACATGCGCGAAATGGGCGGCCTGGGTCGGAAGATGCCGATCACCGCGGCCACCGCCTGGATCGGCTCCCTGGCGCTGATCGGCTTCCCGTTCTTTTCCGGCTTCTTCTCCAAGGACCTGATCATCGAGTCGACCAAGCTGGTCGAGCGGACCGGCGGATCCTATGCCGTATTCGCGGTCTACGCCGGCGTGGTGGTGACCGCGCTGTACACGTTCCGCATGCTGTACCTGACCTTCCACGGCAAGGCGCGGGCGGACGAGGAAACGCTGTCCCATGCACACGAATCTCCCTGGGTGGTGACCGTTCCACTGGTCCTCCTGGCCATTCCGTCGCTGCTGATCGGCTACTTCACCGTCGAACCGTTGCTGTTCGGCGGTGCCCTGGCCGACGCGATCTACATCGATCCCGCATCGGATCCGGTGGCC
This sequence comes from Halomonas denitrificans, assembly GCA_019800895.1. NCBI lineage: Bacteria > Pseudomonadati > Pseudomonadota > Gammaproteobacteria > Oceanospirillales > Halomonadaceae > Halomonas > Halomonas denitrificans. Next base: position 566,807 of record JAHVKF010000001.1, on the reverse strand, counting down.
AAGCTGGGCGACAAGTTCCACGGCGCAGCCGCATTCGCGATGCACGGTTTCGTCACGCCGGTGTTCTGGCTGGCGATGCTCGGGGTCGGACTGGCCACCTGGATCTACCTGTTCCAGCCCTCGATCGCATCGACGCTCAAGAATCGCTTCCACGGACTGTGGCTCGTGCTGGACCGCAAGTACGGCTTCGACGAGTTCTACCAGAACGTGATCGTCGGCGGCGGCATGGGGCTGGCCCGCTTCCTGTCGAAGCGCGGCGACCGGATGATCATCGACGGCTGGTTGGTCCACGGCTCGGCGCGCCTGGTCGGCGCGGTGGCCGCTCGGGTGCGCAACGTCCAGACCGGCTTCCTCTATCACTACGCCTTCGCGATGATCATCGGCCTGGTGGCCCTGGTCTTCGCGTTCGTGCTGCTGAAATGAACAAATCAAGGTTGATTCGCTGATGGGTGTCATGAACTGGCCGCTGCTGAGCCTCGTCGTCTGGCTTCCGATCCTGGTCGGGTCGGTCCTGCTGTTCGTGCCCGAGGCGCGCGCCTCGCTGGGCCGCGGCCTGGCCCTGGTCGCCAGCCTTGCCGCACTTGCCTTGTCGCTGGTCCTGCTCGGCGGCTTCGAGCTGGGTACGGCCGCCTACCAGTTCGAGGAGAAGACGACCTGGATCAAGGCCTTCGACATCCACTATCACCTCGGCGTCGACGGCTTCTCGCTGCCGCTGATCGCCCTGACCGCACTGACGACCGTGCTGGTCGTGATCGCGGCCGGGTCGGTGCGCTCCCGGGTCAACCAGTACCTCGGCGCGTTCCTGATCCTCTCGGGACTGATGAGCGGCATGTTCGCGGCGCTCGACGCGATGCTGTTCTACGTGTTCTTCGAAGCCATGCTGGTGCCGATGTTCCTGATCATCGGCATCTGGGGCGGACCGAACCGGATCGTGGCGACGATCAAGTTCTTCCTGTTCACCTTCTTCGGCTCGGTGTTCATGCTGATCGCGCTGATCTGGCTGTACCTGCAGTCCGGCAGTTTCGCGATTGCCGACCTCCACCAGCTTCCGATCGGTCTGGAGGCCCAGATCTGGCTCTTCCTTGCCTTCCTGATCGCCTTCGCGGTCAAGATTCCGATGTGGCCGGTGCACACCTGGCTGCCCGACGCCCACGTCGAGGCGCCGACCGGCGGGTCCGTGGTCCTGGCGGCCGTGATGCTGAAGATCGGCGGCTACGGCCTGATCCGCTTCTCGCTGCCGATCGCGCCGGATGGCTCGGCCGCCCTCGACTGGCTGGTCATCGGGCTGTCGCTGGTCGCGATCGTGTACATCGGCTTCGTGGCCCTGGCCCAGCAGGACATGAAGAAGCTGATCGCCTACAGCTCGATCTCGCACATGGGCTTCGTGACCCTGGGCCTGTTCCTGGCCTTCGCGATTGCGCGCAACACCGGTGAACTCACGGGCGCCGGTCTCGGTATCTCCGGCGCCATGGTCCAGATGATTTCCCACGGGTTCATCTCCGGTGCGATGTTCCTTGCCGTCGGCGTGCTCTACGATCGTATGCACAGCCGGCGGATCGCCGATTACGGCGGCGTGGCCAATACCATGCCGTGGTTCGCGATGTTCGCGGTGCTGTTCTTCATGGCCAACTCGGGCCTCCCGGGGACCAGTGGATTCGTCGGCGAGTTCATGGTGATCCTGGCCGCGTTCAAGGCCAACGCCTGGTTCGCGTTCTTCGCCGCGATGACGCTGATCCTTGGTGCGGGCTATTCGCTGTACCTGGTCAAGCGCGTGTTCTACGGCGAGGTGGCCAACAAGCAGGTCGCAGAACTGCGTGACCTGGACGGTCGCGAATGGATCGTTCTGACCGTGCTGGCCGTGTTCACCCTGGGTCTCGGGGTCTGGCCTTATCCGCTGATCGAAATGATGGAACCCTCCGTGGCCAACCTGGTTGACCACATCACGACAACGAAGGTCGATTGATGAGCGTTTCGGAACTGCAGCTCGCGCTGCCGGAAATCTTCATTGCCGCCATGGCCTGCGTCGTGCTGGTCGCGGACCTGTTCGTGACCGAGTCCCGGCGCGGCCTGACCCATACACTGGCGCTGATGGTGCTGGCCTTCGCCGTGATCATCACCCTTCGGATGATGACGCCGGCGGGCGAATCCCTGCTGGCGTTCAGCGACACCTTCGTTCGCGACCGCTTCGGCGACATCGTGAAGCTGTTCGCCTACCTGGTGCTGATGGGCGTATTCGTCTACGCCAAGCACTTCCTGCGCATGGCCGGACTGTTCAAGGGCGAGTTCTATTCGCTGAGCCTGTTTGCACTGCTGGGCGTGATGATCATGATCTCTGCCGGCAGCCTGCTGACCGTCTACCTGGGCCTCGAGCTGCTGGCGCTGTCGAGCTATGCACTCGTCGCGCTGAACCGCGATTCGGCCAGCGGCGCCGAGGCGGCGATGAAGTACTTCATTCTCGGGTCCCTGGCCTCGGGCATCCTTCTGTTCGGCATGAGCCTGATCTACGGCGCGACGGGGACGCTCGCGCTCACCGAGGTCTCGGCCGCGCTGGGCCAGGCGGCCTCCGGGGATGCGCTGCTGGCCTTCGGGCTGGTGTTCCTGGTCGTCGGCATCGCGTTCAAGCTTGGCGCCGTGCCGTTCCACATGTGGTTGCCCGACGTCTACCAGGGTGCGCCCGCCGCGGTCACGCTGCTGATCGCCTCGCTGCCCAAGCTGGGTTATCTCGCCCTGGCCATCCGGCTGCTTTCCGACGGCATGGGCCCGCTGCACGCGGACTGGCAGATGATGCTGGCGGTGCTCGCCGCGCTGTCCATGATCCTCGGCAACGTGGTCGCGATTGCCCAGTCCAATTTCAAGCGGATGCTGGCGTACTCGACGATCTCCCACGTCGGCTTCATCCTGCTCGGCCTGCTGGCCGGCAGCGCGGCCGGCTACGCTGCGGCGACCTTCTACACGATCGTCTACACGCTGATGTCTGCCGGGGCCTTCGCGATGATGATCCTGTTGTCGCACCAGGGCGTGGAAGCCGAAAACCTCGACGACTTCAAGGGCCTGGCGAAGCGCAGCCCGTGGTTCGCGCTGATGATGCTGATGCTGATGTTCTCGCTGGCCGGCATCCCCGTCTTCGTCGGTTTCTTTGCCAAGTGGCAGGTCATTGCCGCTGCGATCCAGGCCGGCTTCACGGGCCTGTCGATCCTGGCCGTGGTGACGGCCGTCATCGGTGCGTTCTACTACCTGCGCGTCGTCAAGCTCATGTACTTCGACGACCCGGAGAACACCACGCCCGTCGATGCCCCGTTCGATTTCAAGACGGTCCTGTCGATCAACGGCGTGGCGATGCTGGCGCTGGGCATCTTCTCCAGCGGGCTGATCAGCCTGTGTGTGAGTGCCTTCGGGTAAGGTTTTCTTCGCTAGCGCGTAGCGGTGCTTATCGCTTGCGTGACGAATCTCTCCTGACCCTGGTGATCCAGGGTTCCTGGAAACAGAACCAACCCCGAAAGGCCTTTCGCCCCGCGCTTCGCGCTTGCGGGCGACCTTATTTTGTCAGGCGCGACAAAAGCAGGCAGAAGCGCTCTTCAAGAACGGGTCGTATCGAGGGGCGAGTTTCCCGGCTGATGCCGTGGCGACGATACTCGATGGGCGGCTCCGGGAGACGAGAGGCTGTGGGTCGCAACCTCCAGGATTACCCAGGGTGGACACGGAGCGGACTCTGCTTCGGCCCTGCAGAGATCTCAAAGGCCGTGCCCACCGAGGCTGAAGATCTCCGATCCTTTATCCGGTAGCCGAAGCCTGGTGCTCGACAGTTTCTCGTGTCTCAGCGCGGTAAGCGATTTTCTGCGCCGCGCCGCAGCCTGACGGGCAGCCCCGCTCTCCTCGCACCGCTTCTGAGAGCGCTTTTGCGTACGTTTGAGGCGACTGTCAAAAGTACCTCGCTAGAAAGCGGGCGCAGCCCGCGTGGCGAAACTGCTTTTGGAACAGAATCCAGTTCGGACACGCACCCCGCGCGGCCAACCCGTTCGAGATGCGAAAAACGAGCCCGCTGACGCGAATCGCCGGCCTCAACCGGCCGGTCGTCGCCCCCCGCTGATGCGCTCGATGCCCGCCAGGTCGGTCCGAGTCTCCAGCGACTCGAAGCCGGCAGCGGCAAACAGGCCGCGCACGGCCTTCGCCTGGTCGTGGCCGTGCTCCAGCCAGAGCCATCCGCTCGGCGCGAGACGCTCGAACGCCTGCGCGACCAGGGATCGGATCAGCGACAGGCCGTCGGCGCCGTCGGTCAGGGCGACGCGCGGTTCGAAGCGCAGGTCGCCGCGATCCAGGTGCGGGTCATCGGCGGCGATATAGGGCGGGTTGCTGACCACGGCGTCGAAGGGGCCTTCGACGGCAGAGAGCAGGTCGGACCGGACCCGGCGCACGTTGTCGTTGCCGAGTCTCGCCCGGTTGGCTTCGGCGACCTCGAGCGCGGCGTCGGAGAGATCGGTCAGGACGATCGACCAGTCGGGTCGTTCGGACGCAAGGGTCAGGCCGATGCAGCCCGAGCCGGTGCCAACGTCGGCGACCCGCGCGCCGGCAGGAAGGTCGAGCGCCAGCACGGCTTCGACCAGGTGCTCGGTTTCCGGGCGCGGAATCAGCACGTCCGGCCCGACCCGGAAGGGGCGGCCGAAGAACTCGCGCTCGCCGAGCAGGTAGTGGAGCGGTTCTCCGTCGGTTCGTCGGGCCAGCAGGCCGGCCAGCCGGTCGGCTTCGGCGGCCGTCAGGCGATGGTCGCCGTGGGCGAACACCCAGGCTGTGCTGCGGTCGAGGATCGCCGCGGCCAGCTGGCGCATCTCGCGGGTTTCGATCCGGTCGGCATAGGGGCCGGTGACTGCGTCCAGCCGGACCCGATTCTCGTCGCTCGAGCCGGACACCTCAGACCCCGTCAGGCATTCGTCGGATGGCCGGCCGGGCTTTCGCCTCCCTGGCGCCGGCCGAGCAGTCGTCCTGCCAGGCCGGTCAGGTCGTCGCCGATCAGGTACAGGATCGGAATCAGCGCGAGCGTGATCAGCGTCGCGAACACGATGCCGAAGGCCAGGGAAACGGCCATGGGCACCACGCCCTGGGCCTGGAGGCTGCGTTCGAAGAACACGATCGGGGCCAGGCCGAGGAAGGTCGTCGCCGAGGTCAGGAGAATCGGACGGAAGCGGGCGCGAGCCGCCTTCAGCGCGGCGTCGACCCGCGACTCGCCCCGGCTGCGGTGCGTGTTCACGAAGTCGACCAGGATCAGGCTGTCGTTGACGACCACGCCGGCCAGGGCGACGATGCCGAAGATGCTGATCATGCTCATCTGCATGCCGAGTACCCAGTGGCCGAATACGGCGCCGATGAATCCGAAGGGAATCACCGACATGATCAGCAGCGGCTGCAGGTAGGAGCGCAGCGGAATCGCGATCAGCGCGTAGATCAGGAACAGGGTGAGCAGCGTGCCCGTGAACAGCTGGCGCTGGATGTCCTGGAGCGCCCGCGTCTGGCCCGAGAGGCGGACGTCGACACCGGCGTGCCCGGCGAGGATCGAGGGCAGGACCTCCTGGCGCAGTTCGCCGATGATCCGGCCGGCTTCGGCCAGCTCGCTGTCGACCCGGCCGGTCACGCTGACCGCGCGCTCGCCGTTGTAGCGCCGGATCGAGGACGGGCTGGTGCCCTCGACGACCTCGGCCACGGCGCCGAAGGGAACCTCGTCGCCGCTGGGAGTGCGGATTCTCATCTCCTCGAGATAGCCTTCCGAGGTCCGCTGCTCGAGCGGGTAGCGCACCATCACGCGAACATCGTCCTCGCCGCGCTGGATCCGCTGGACCTCTTCGCCGAAGAAGGCCTGGCGGACCTGGCGGCCCAGCGTCTGCTGGCTCAGGCCCAGCACTTCCGCCTCCGGCTTGATCTCGATCTGCAGCTCGCGCAGCCCGACCTCGAAACTGTTGCGGACGTCGTAGGTGCCTTCGTACTCCAGGATGGCCTGCTCGAGCTCGGCGGCCGCCGATTCGAGCTGCTGGAGATCGCTGCCGACCAGCTGGAAGGAAATGTCCGGCCCGTCACCGCCGGGCCCGCCCGGGCCGCCGATCTGCAGGGTCCGGGCGCCGACGATCTGACCGACTTCCTCGCGCCAGCGACGCTCGATCTCGGTCACGTTCAGGCGTTCGTCGTCGGTGCGACGCAGCTCCACGATCAGGTTGCCCGACGTTTCCGAACCCGACCACATGTAGCGGGTGCGCACGACCGATTCGTCGAGACCGAACTCCTCCTGCATCCGCTCGTCGACGCGCTCCAGCGATTCCGAGAGGTGATCCATCGCCCGGAAGGTCACGCTCGACGGGGTGCCTTCGTTCATTTCCAGCTGGGCCCGCATGAAGTCTCCGGCCACGTCGGGGAAGAAGTCCCACTTGACGAAGGGGCCGGCGACGAAACCGATCGACACGATCAGGGCGGCAATGAAGCCGGACAGGGCGATGTAGCGCGCGCGCAGCATCCGACGCAGCGCGGGCAGGTAGACCCGATCCGCGAAGCGGTAGAGGCCGTCGGAGAACCGCCGCTGCATCCGGATCAACGGGTTGCCGGTGTCCGCGCCGTAGGTCCTGACCTTCATGTGGGCCAGGTGGGCCGGGAGAATCAGCTTCGACTCGATCAGCGACATGGCCAGGGCGATCACCACCACCCAGCCGATCGGGGCGAAGAACTGGCCGGAGACCCCGTCGACCATCAGGATCGGCGCGAACGCCGCGATCGTCGTCAGCACCCCGAAGGTCGCCGGGACAGCCACTTTCATGGTCCCGTCGACCACGTGGTCGATCGAGTGGCCCTTCTCGCGGATTTCGGTGAAGGCGGACTCGCCGATGACGATCGCGTCGTCGACCACGATGCCGAGAACCACCAGGAAGCCGAACAGGCTGATCAGGTTGATGGTCACACCGGCCAGGGGCAGGGCCCACATCGTGCCGGCGAAAGCGACCAGGAGCCCGACCATGACCCAGAACGCGAGCTTCAGCCGCAGGAACAGGGTCAGGATCAGGAACACCAGGAACGCGCCGGCCAGGAGGTTCTTGGTCATCATTCCGAGCCGGTCCTGCAGGTAGTAGGCCGAATCGGCCCACCACGCGACGTTCACCCCGTCGGGCAGGGTCTCCTGCTTGGCCTCGATGAAGCTCCGGGCCGCTTCGGACGCGGCCAGCGCATCCTGGCCGCCGGTGCTGACGACGCGGATGGCGATCGCCGGCTGGTCGTTGTGGCGGGCGTAGAAGTCCCGTTCGACGAAGCCGTCTTCGATCTCGGCGATGTCGTCGAGCAGGACGCGGGAGCCGTCCGGGTTGGAGCGCACGACGATGTCGCGGAAGTCGCGGCCGACGTAGGCCTGGCCGACCGTGCGGACCAGGATGTCGCCGCCGGCGGCCTCGATCCGGCCGCCCGGCAGGTCCAGCGACGAGGCGCGAACGGCGCTTGCGACTTCGGCCAGGGTCAGGCCGTAGGCCCGCAGCGTTTCCTCGCGGACCTCGATGCCGATCTCGTAGGGGCGGTCGCCGAGCAGGTCGGCCTGGGCCACGTCGGGCAGGGCGACGAGCTCGGTTCTCAGCTGGCGGGCGACTTCCTTGAGCGTCCGTTCCGGCACCTCGCCGAACACGCTGACGTAGACGACTTCCTGGGTGAACTGGTTGCGCCGGTAGGTCGGCCGCTCGGTTTCGGCGGGAAAGGTCGAGATCGCGTCGACGCGGCTCTTGACCTGGTCGAGCACCTCGATCACGTCGTACTCGGGCAACACGTCGATCCGCACCGACCCGGACCCTTCGCGGGCGGTGGAGACGATCTCCTCGATGCCCTCGACGTCCTCGACGGCTTCCTCGATCTTGATCAGCACGCCCTGTTCGACGTCCTTCGGCGTACCGCCCCGGTACGGCACGCTGACGCTGATCGAATCCAGCACGATCCGTGGCTGGACTTCCTTGGTGATGGTGATCGCCGACCAGATGCCGCCCGCCACCAGCGCGGCCATCAGCAGGTTCGCGGCCACCGCGTTATGGGCGAACCACGCGATGATGTTGCCGTACCAGCCCCGGTTCATTCGATCGGGTCCTCCGCGCCGGAGGCCGCCGGTTCGTCAGCGGCGGTGGCGAATTCCTCGGCGGGCAGCAACCTCAGTTCGGGGTCGGCGGCCTCGTCCTCGCGGATCCGCAGCCGAAGGCCCGGCACCGGCGCTGGGATCGCCGTGGTCACGATCCGGTCGTCGGCGGCGATGGCGTTGTCGATGTACACGCGGTCCGAGGTCTTGCGGACGATGTCGACGGTCAGGACCTCGAGCTGGTCCTCGGCGTTGGCGACGTAGACCTGGTTGCCGTCGTGCACCGCCTCGGCAGGCAGCACGATCAGCCCGCTGGCCTCGCGCCCGGGAACGGCCGCTTCGACGTAGGTGCCGACGGGCAGCGCCCGCTCCGGGCCCTCGTCGTCGAGCGCGTAGGGGTCTTCGATTTCGGCGACCAGATAGGTCAGGCGGGTGTTCTCGTCGACCACGCCTTCGGTGCGCACCAGCGTCGCCGGCCAGCTGCCCGCGCGGCCGGAAACCGTTGCCGTGAGCGTGACCGGGCGGCGCAGCGAATCCCGTTGGGTGGCCGGAGGCAGGTCGAGGAACGACAGGTCGCGATCGGACATCGGCAGACGCACTTCAGCGACGTCGGTGGCGAAGGTGACGCCGAGCGTGCTGCCGGCCTGGACGAACTGACCGAGATCCGCGTCCCGGCGCACCACCATGCCGTCGTAGGGCATGCGGATGCGGGTCCGCTCCAGGTTGCGCCGGGCGCGCATCACCGCCGCCTCCTGGGCCTGGACCGCGGCTTCGGCCCGGGCCAGCTGGGGCAGGCGCAGGGTCAGGTCGCTGGGCTCGCGGTCGCTGCCGTAGAGGCGCTCGAAATCGGCGCGGGCGGCGTCGGAGCGCGCCTGCTCGTCGGCCAGGGTCGCGCGCGCGGCGGCCAGGTCGGCTTCCGCGGCCAGCAGGGCGGCCTCGTAGTCGCTCGGATCGATCCGCGCCAGCACCGTGCCGGCCTCGAAGAACCCGCCGGCGTTGAATTCCTCGGCCAGGGACACGATGCGTCCGGTCACTTCCGAGACCACCGTGGTCCGGTTGCGCGGCTGGACCGTGCCCTGGCCGGTGACGACGAAGCGGTCGTCGTTGACCGTCGGACGAATGACTTCGACCAGCATCGAGGCCGGTTCGGCGGTTCGCCGTTCGGGGCGCTCGTTGCCGGCGAGCATCAGCACGAACAGCACGATCGCGGCCGCGATGATGACGAGGGGGAGCGCGTAGCGTAGCGGTCTGGCCATGGGGTCGATTCCAGGAATCCCGAGGATAGTGGCAAGGTGCCGGGATTCTTTCACGCGCGAGTGAGCGCTCGATAGTGCCGGAAGGCATGGGCCGGTCGTCACGGTTCGCCCCGCCGGGGCAAGGGCTTCGACCGGGTGCGCTAGAATACGCTTCGACCTTCGAAACGGATCGACCCATGCATTCCCGCCCGAAGCACGACGGCATTCACCGGAAGAGTCGCGACGAGATCGAGGCGATGCGCGTGGCCGGCCAGCAGGCCGCCAGCGTACTCGCGATGCTTCGCGAACACGTCCGGCCGGGCGTGACCACCGGCGAGCTGGACGCGATCGCGCACGCCTACATCGTCGACGAGCTGAAGGGCATTCCGGCGCCGCTGAACTACCGTGGTTTCCCCAAGTCGATCTGCACTTCGGTCAACCACGTGGTCTGCCACGGCATTCCCGGCGAACGCGTGCTCAAGGACGGCGACATCGTCAACATCGATGTGACGGTCATCCAGGACGGCTGGCACGGCGACACCAGCAAGATGTTCCTGGTCGGCGAACCGTCGATCAAGGCGCGCCGGATCTGCGACGTGGCCTACCGGGCCATGGTCACCGGCATCGAGATGGTCAAGCCGGGGGTGACGCTCGGCGATATCGGCGCGGCCATCCAGAAGTACGCCGAGGGCCAGCGCTGCTCGGTGGTCCGCGAGTACTGCGGCCACGGCATCGGGCGCGGGTTCCACGAGCCGCCCCAGGTCCTGCATTACGGCAGGCCCGGCGAGGGTGTGGTGCTCGAGCCCGGCATGACCTTCACGATCGAGCCGATGATCAACCTCGGCAAGCCCGGTACGAAGCTGCTGTCCGACGGCTGGACCGTGCTGACCAAGGACCGCAGCCTGTCGGCCCAGTGGGAGCACACCATGGCCGTGACCGATGACGGCGTCGACGTCCTGACCCGGTTGCCCGACGACCCGTTGTGATCGACCGCCTGCTGGCCCCGCCGGCATCCCGGAACTGCCTCGACCTGCGGGCCTTGCAGGCCATCGACCCGGTGCCCGACCGCCTGTCGCGCGAACTCGGTGCCGCCCGGCGTCACGCCGACGGCGTGCTGGCCGGGCAGTTCGCGGCCGGCAGCGACATTCGCGATCTGGTCCAGGCCCGCGCCTGGGTGATCGAACAACTCGTGCTGACCGCGTGGCAGGCCCTGATTCCGGCCTCGGCAGCGCTGGAGCTGATCGCCGTCGGCGGCTTCGGGCGCGGCGAAATGCACCCGCACTCCGACACGGACCTGCTGATCCTGAGGCCCGACGAGGAGCCGGGGCCCGAGCGAGCGCTGGAAGACTTCGTTCGCGTGCTCTGGGACGCCGACCTGCACCCCGGCCACGGTGTCCGTACCGTGGCCGAGTGCATCGCTGCGGCAGCCGACGATGTCGGCGTGGCCACCAACCTGATGGAGTCGCGGCTGCTCCATGGGGCGGGCTCGCTGTTCGAGGCCATGCGGTCGGCGACCGACGCGCCGGCGCTGTGGCCGGCCAACGAGTTCTTCGCGGCCAAGTTCGAAGAGCAGCAGCAGCGCCACGACCAGCACGAAGACACGGTCTACAACCTCGAGCCCGACCTGAAGAACGGGCCGGGCGGGCTGCGCGACGTCCAGATGATCGCCTGGGTCACCCGGCGCCACTTCGGCACCTCGACCCTGCACGGGCTGGTGGAGCACGATTTCCTGTCCGAGCGCGAGCACGAGGAACTTGTCGAGTCGCGCAACCGCCTCTGGGCGATCCGCTGGGCGCTGCACGAGATCGCCGGCCGGGCCGAGGAACGGCTGCTGTTCGACTACCAGCGCAAGCTGGCGGCGCGCTTCGGCTTCGACGCGTCCGACGGCAACGCCGCGGTCGAGGCCTTCATGCAGCAGTACTACCGCACGGTGATGCGGATCGAGCGTCTGAACGAACAGCAGCTGCAGATCTTCGAAGAAGAGCTTCTGGCCGGTCGCAGGCACCTGCCCTCCTACGCGATCGACGACACGTTCCGGGTCACCCACGGCTACCTCGAGCTGGTCGACGAGCAGGCCTTCGTGCGCCAGCCCGAGCTGCTGCTGAAGCTGTTCCTGGTGCTGGCCGACGACGAAGCCATCCGGGGCGTGCGCGCGTCGACGATCCGGTTGATCCGGGACCATCTCTACCTGATCGACGACGAGTTCCGCTGCGACCCGGCGAATCTCGACCTGTTCCTCCAGCTGCTGCGCCGCGAGCGCCGGGTGTACTCCCAGCTCGAGCGGATGAACCGCTACGGGGTGCTGGCGGCCCTGCTGCCCGCGTTCGGGGCGATCACCGGGCGCATGCAGTTCGATCTCTTCCACGTCTACACCGTCGATCAGCACATCCTGTTCGTGATCCGCAACCTGCGCCGCTTCGCCTACCGCAAGTACCCGGAGGCGTTCGCGCGAGCGATGGACGTGTTCGAGCGCATCGAGGTGCCCGAGGTGCTCTACCTCGGCGCCCTGTTCCACGACATCGCCAAGGGTCGGGGCGGCGATCACTCCGAGCTCGGTGCCGAGGACGCGCGGGACTTCCTGGCCCGTCTCGACATGCGCCAGGAAGACCGCGACCTGGTCGTCTGGCTGGTCGACCAGCACCTGCTGATGTCGATGACGGCGCAGCGCCAGGACATCTCGGACCCGGCCGTCATCGACCGCTTCGCGCGTGCCGTCGGCACCCAGCGTCGCCTCGAATACCTGTACGTATTGACCGTGGCCGATATCGCGGCCACCCGGCCCAAGCTCTGGAACTCGTGGAAGGACTCGCTGCTCTGGGAATTGTTCACGGCGGCCACCGATCGGCTCGCCGAGGGGGAAGCCGCCCTGCAGGATCGCGCCGAACTGGCCGAGGAGATCCGATCCGGGGCCCTGGCCGAGCTGGAGGCGAACGGGCTGGACCGGGCTGCCGCCGAAGAACTCTTCGACCGCTTGCCGGTCGACGGCCTGGTGCGCCTCGACGCGGACCAGCTGGCCTGGTCGGCCGGATGCGTGCTGGAGCGCCCGGCGCGTCCACGGGTGGCCTGCCGCAACCTCGCCGACAAGGGCATCACGGAAGTTTTCGTCCACGCCGACGACTTCGACGGCCTGTTCGCCATCACCGCGCGCGAATTCGACCGCATGGAGCTGAACGTGCTGGCCGCCCGGGTCGCGACCACCCGGGACGGGCGAAGCTGGAACGTGTTCCAGTTGATGGACGCCAACGGCGGCTGCATGAACGAATCCGACACGCACCGCCTCGAGCGCGCGCTGGCCGGGCAGCTGACCAGCCGGGATATCCGTGCGCTTCCCGGCCGGCCGATTCCGCGGCGGCTGCGGCACTTCCTGACCCGGTCGGAGATCGTGCTCGAGTCGCAGGACGGGCTGACCCGCCTCGACATCGCGACGACCGATCGACCCGGCCTGCTTTCGGCGATCGCCGAGGCGCTGCTGGCCGCCGACCTGCGTCTTCACGACGCGCGCATCGCGACCTTCGGCCAGCGCGTCGAGGACGTGTTCAAGATCTCGGATCGCGACGGCCGACCGCTCGACGCCGAGCGCGCGGCCGACCTGGAGCACAGGCTCCGCGACCGTCTCGACCCGGCCGACGCCCGGCCGGCCCCCGAACCCACAGGAGAGTCCTGATGAGCGAACTGGAATCGACCATCCGACCCGTCATCGAAGAGGCCTGGGAGCAGCGCGACACGCTCGGGCCCGGCCGCTACGAACCCGGTCTGCGCGACGCGGTCGACCGCGCCCTGTTCGGGCTGGAGCGCGGCGACCTTCGGGTGGCCACGCCCGGCGAGGGCGGCTGGACGGTGCACGAGTGGCTGAAGCAGGCCATCCTGCTGCACTTCCGGATCACCCACAACCGCGTCATGCACGACGGCGGACGGCGCTACTTCGACAAGGTCGCGCTGCGCTTCGCCGGCGACGACGACCCGATCGACGACTGCGGTGCGCGCCTGGTGCCGGACGCGACCGTTCGCCAGGGCGCCTTCATCGGCCGGGACGCGGTGCTGATGCCGAGCTACGTCAACATCGGCGCGTGGGTCGGGCCGGGCAGCATGATCGATACCTGGGCGACGGTCGGGTCCTGCGCACAGATCGGCGCCGGGGTCCACCTGTCCGGCGGCGCCGGGATCGGCGGGGTGCTGGAGCCGCTCCAGGCGCAGCCGACGATCATCGAGGACGGTTGCTTCATCGGCGCACGCAGCGAGGTGGTGGAGGGCGTGATCGTCGAGAAGGGCGCGGTGATCGGCATGGGCGTGTTCATCGGCCGGAGCACGCGGATCTACAACCGCGAGACCGGCGAGACCACCACCGGTCGCGTGCCGGCCGGCTCGGTGGTGGTTGCCGGCAGCCTGCCGGCCGAGGACGGCAGCCATTCGCTCAATGCGGCGATCATCGTCAAGCAGGTCGACGAGAAGACCCGGGCGAAGACCTCGGTCAACGAGCTGCTGCGTGCAGCGCGCTGAGGGCCGGCCATGATCGTCTACGGAATCCGCAGCTGCGATACCTGCCGCAAGGCGCGCAGGTGGCTTGACGACCGCGACCTCGATCACGACTGGGTCGACCTGCGCGAAGACGGCGTGACCACCGCCGACCTGCGCCGCTGGCTGAAGGCGGTCGGTCCCGATGCGCTGGTCAACCGACGATCGACGACCTGGCGCCAGCTGGCGAAGGCGGAACGGCCGGCAATGCAAGCGTCCGCCGTGCTGCCGGTGCTGCAGGCCCACCCGACGCTGGTCAAGCGGCCCGTGTTCGAGCGCGGCGACGAGGTGCGGGTCGGCTTTTCCGCCAACGTCCGCGACTGGCTGGAGCGGTCATGAGCGCCGACGTCGTGGCCCTGGCCCGCGAACTGATCCGGCGCCCGTCGGTCACGCCCGACGACGCCGGCTGCCAGGACCTGCTCGCCGAGCGCCTCGCGGCCGCCGGGATGCAGGTCGAGCGCCTCCGTTTCGGCGAAGTCGACAACCTGTTCGCCCGCCACGGAAGCGGCGGACCCCACCTGCTCCTGCTGGGCCACACGGACGTGGTGCCGCCCGGTCCGGAGGCCGAGTGGAGATCGCCGCCCTTCGAGCCGACCGAGCGCGACGGCCGGCTTTATGGACGCGGCGCGGCCGACATGAAGGGGTCCGTGGCGGCGTTCGTGGTCGCGGTGGAACGCTTTCTTGCCGAGCGTCCGGCCCATCGGGGCACGCTGTCGATCCTGCTGACCTCCGACGAAGAGGGTCCGGCGACCGACGGCACCGTGCGGGTCGTCGACTGGCTGGTCCAGCGCGGCGCGCTGCCCGATCACGTGCTGGTCGGCGAGCCGTCGAGCCGGCACCGCCTCGGCGACGTGATCCGGATCGGCCGGCGCGGCAGCCTGCAGGGCGTGCTCCGGATCCGCGGCACGCAGGGCCACACGGCCTACGCGGAGCCCAGCGAGAACCCGGTTCACCGGGCCGCGCCGTTGCTGGCCGCGCTGACGGCGTTGCGCTTCGACGACGGCGACGAGGCCTTTCCCGCCACTCGCCTGCAGGTGTCCAACGTGCGCGCCGGGACCGGCGCCGAGAACGTCACGCCTGGCGAGATCGAGATCCGCTTCAATATCCGGCACAACCCGAACTCCACCGCCGAGTCGCTGGAGTCCCGGGTGCGGTCGCTCATCGAAGCGTCCGCGCCGGGTGAATGCACCCTCGACTGGCGCGTTTCCGGCGCGCCGTTCGGCCCGGCGGCGGGGCCCCTGGTCGATGCGGTCGACGCCGCCTGCCGGGCGGTCCTCGACCGGGCGCCGACGCCCGATACGGGCGGCGGAACGTCGGATGGACGGTTCTTCGGGCCGCGCGGAATCGAGGTCGTCGAGCTCGGGCCGGTCAACGAGACCATCCACCAGGTCGACGAGTGCATCGCCGTGCCGGACCTCGAGCGTCTGCCCGAGGTCTACGTCCACGTGCTCGACGGTCTGCTCGGCCGGGCAGGCTGATCGCATGGCGCGCTACACTCTGCCGCCTAAACCCTGCACCGGGCGTCCGGGAGTCGAACGATGCGCGTGATGATGGCGGTGCTGGTCCTGCTGCTGGTCGTGCTCCAGGTCAGCCTGTGGCGCCAGTACGGGCAGATCGGCGACCTGCGCCGCCAGGTCGAGGACCAGCTGGAGCGCAACCGGGTGCTGCGCGAGCGCAACGACGCGCTGGCCGCCGAGGTGGCCGACCTGAAGAGCGGGCTCGAAGCGGTCGAGGAGCGAGCCCGCGCCGAACTGGGACTGGTGCGCGACGGCGAGCGCTTCTTCCTGGTGGTCGACCCGGACGATCTGCCCGAGGGCCAGACCGATGCGTTGCGCGAACTCGAGAGCCTGCCCGGCGCGGCCGAGCAGGGGGCGCCGCAGGCGTCTAGCGCGGTCGACCCCGACCCTGCCGTCGCTGACGAACCGCCGGCGGATGGCTGATCCGGCGTCCGGAAACCCGGCCTTCGCCGGTCGCGGGCGTCATGAGTCGCCGCGGGCTTGGGGCGGCCCGGTCGGCCGCGGCGCCATCCGCACCGAGCCCGAGGACTTTCGCGTGATCGAGGACCCGGGCTATGCGCCGAGCGGCTCCGGCGAACACCTGTGGCTCGACGTCGAGAAACGCGAGGCCAACACGATGGATGTCGCGCGGCGGCTCGCCGATCATGCCGGCGTGTCGCTCCGTTCCGTGGGCTTCGCTGGGCTGAAGGACCGCAACGCCGTGACCCGCCAGCCGTTCACGATCCAGCTGCCCGGCCGGGACGATCCGGACGTCGCGGCGTGGTCGGACGACACGCTGCGCGTCCTGTCGGTGACCCGCCACTCACGCAAGATCCAGCGCGGTCGGCTGGCCGGGAATGCCTTCGAACTGGTCGTGCGGAACGTCGACGGGGATCGTGACGCGGTCGAGCGGCGCCTGGCGTCGATCCGCGAGGGCGGTGTACCGAACGGCTTCGGCGAACAGCGCTTCGGCGGCAACAACGTCGCCCGGGCCTATCGCCTGTTCCGCGGCGAGCTTCGGCGCAAGCCGTCGCGCGCCAAGCGCGGGTTCTATCTTTCGGCCGCGCGCTCGCTGATCTTCAACCGCGTGCTCGAAGCCCGGATCCTGGATGCCAGCTGGAACCAGGCCCGTGCGGGCGAGCTGCTGATGCTCGACGGCAGCCGGTCCGTGTTCGCCGCCGAGGCGATCGACGCCGAACTCGAAGCCCGGGTCGCCGGCCAGGACGTGCACCCAACCGGACCGATGGCCGGCGAGGGCGGCCCGGTGCCGACCGGCGAGGCCGCCGCGCTCGAAGCCGCCGTGTTCGAGGAGTACGCGGAGCTGGTCACGGGCCTGCAGCGCTTCGGCCTGTCCGGCGAGCGCCGACCGCTGCGGATGCGCGTGCTCGACCTGTCCTGGACATGGCCGGCGCCGGACGTGCTGGCGCTGTCGTTCCGCCTCCGGCCCGGCTGCTACGCGACCGCCGTACTGCGTGAAGTGCTTGAATATCGCGACGCGAGCCACGATCTGGAGCCGTCATGAGAGTCTTCCCCGCTTCCACGTTCCTGCGACGCCGCGCCGCCGGGACGGTCTCGTGAACTATCGATTGAAAGGCGCGTCCGGGCCGATGACCGGCCGGACCTTCGACATCGGCGACGGCTTGACCATCGGTTCGGCGCCCGACGCGGACATTCGCGACGCGGCGCTGGAAAGCCGGCATGCGCGCATCCGCGTCGATGACGATGCGCTGGTGCTGGAGGCCGACGGGCCGGTGGAGGTCAACGGCGAGGCGGTACGCCGTCGTGCCCTGGAGTCGGGCGACGAGCTCCGGATCGCGACCCTGCGTTTCGTGCTTCAGGCGCCGGGTCTGAAGCCGGCCCGGGTCCTGGAGCCGGTCGAGGCGGCCGGGTCCGGCGGGCGCTGGGGCTGGCTGCTGGCGGCAGGCGCCGCCGCGGCGGCTGGTGCAGCGGGCTGGTGGTTCCTGCTCGGTCCCGGGGGCGGTGCGGCAGGATGACCGCGGAGCGGGCGGACGCCGGCTGGCGCCTGTGCGTGGCGCCGATGATGGACTGGACCGACCGCCACTGTCGGTATTTTCACCGTCTGCTCGCGCCGTCGGCTCGCCTGTACACGGAGATGGTCACCACCGGCGCGGTCCTTCACGGCGACCGGGATCGCCTGCTCGGCTTCGATCCGGCCGAGCACCCGGTCGCGCTGCAGCTCGGCGGCTCCGAACCGGACGAACTGGCCGAAGCGGCGCGGATCGGGGTGGAGTGGGGCTACGACGAAATCAACCTCAATTGCGGCTGTCCGTCGGACCGGGTCCAGAAGGGCCGGTTCGGTGCCTGCCTGATGCTCGAACCCGAGCGCGTGCGGGACGGACTGGCAGCGATGCGCGATGCGGTCGACGTGCCGGTGACGGTCAAGACGCGGATCGGCGTCGACGATCAGGACAGCGAGGCGTTTCTGCACCGCTTTGTCGAGATCGTGGCCGAAAGCGGGGTCGAGACGTTCATTGTCCATGCGCGAAAGGCCTGGTTGAGCGGTCTGAGCCCCAAGCAGAACCGTGAAGTGCCGCCGCTGGACTACGGGCGGGTCGCGCGGCTGCGAGCCGCGTTCCCCGGGCTGCGAATCGTTCTCAACGGCGGTGTGGTCGACGTCGAGGCCGCGCTCGCGGCGATGCGGGATTTCGATGGCGTGATGCTGGGCCGCGCGGCCTACCAGAACCCCTGGATCCTGGCCGAACTGCAGCAGTCGATCGACCCGGCGCTGGCGCCGGCCGACCGGCCGTCGGTGGTCACGGCAATGGCCTCCTACGCCGCGCGCGAGCAGGCCGCTCGGGGCGTTCGCCTGCAGTCGATCGGCCGCCACATGCTGGGCCTGTTCCACGGCCAGCCCGGCGCGCGAGGCTGGCGCCGGGGACTGAGCCAGCGGATGCATCTCGACGGCGCCGATCCGACCCTGTTCGACGAGGTCCTGCCCCCGGTTTCCCCGGCCGAACGGACCCGCGGGGCCGCCCAGGCGGGCTGAGCCGCTCGGAACCCGGTTTCCGGCCTGAAACGCTATTGACACGGGCCGTCAAACCCTCTAACATTCTCGTTCTTCGGCAGACCGCAAATGCGCGGTCTGTCGTTTGTTTTCTAAAGGTTTGGAAAAATGGCGACGATCAATCAGCTGGTCCGCAAGCCGCGGCGCCCGAAACAGTACAAGTCGAACGTGCCGGCCCTCGAGGCCTCGCCGCAGAAGCGCGGAGTGTGCACTCGCGTGTACACCACGACCCCGAAGAAGCCGAATTCGGCGCTTCGCAAGGTCGCTCGTGTGCGCCTGACCAATGGCTATGAAGTGACGAGCTACATCGGTGGTGAGGGGCACAACCTCCAGGAGCACTCGGTGGTGCTGATCCGCGGCGGTCGAGTCAAGGATCTCCCGGGTGTGCGGTATCACACCGTTCGCGGAAGCCTCGACACGGCCGGGGTGACCGACCGTCGCCAGGGCCGCTCGAAGTACGGCGCCAAGAAGCCCAAGAGCAAGTAACAAGAGCAAGTAAGCAGGTTCACGACGGGGCGGGCGCCGGACAGGCCGCCGACCCGAAGACTCTGAATACGGAAATCATATATGTCCCGCAAGCACTCAAATTTCCAGCGCGACATCCTGCCGGACCCGAAGTTCGGTAGCGAGTTGCTGACCCGCTTCGTCAACATGGTGATGAAGGACGGCAAGAAGTCGGTCGCCGAGCGCATCGTCTACGGTGCCATCGACGAGATCGAGGCCAAGGGTCACGCCGAGCCGATCGAGTTGATCGAGAAGGCGCTGGAAGCCGTTGCTCCTGCCGTGGAGGTGAAGTCCCGCCGAGTCGGTGGCGCCACCTACCAGGTGCCGGTCGAAGTGCGTCCGCGCCGTCGCCAGACGCTGGCGATGCGCTGGATCATCGATTTCGCCCGCAAGCGCGGCGAGAAGTCGATGCCGAAGCGGCTGGCCGGCGAACTGCTGGATGCCGCCGAAGAGCGCGGCAATGCCGTGAAGAAGCGGGAAGACGTGCATCGCATGGCCGAAGCCAACAAGGCTTTCGCCCACTATCGCTGGTAAGACCGGATAGGGTCTGGAGCTCATCGTGCCTCGCAAGACATCCATCGAGCGCTATCGGAACATCGGGATCATGGCCCATATCGATGCGGGCAAGACCACGACGACCGAGCGCATCCTGTTCTACACGGGCATCTCGCACAAGATCGGCGAGGTGCACGACGGTAATGCCGTGATGGACTGGATGGAGCAGGAGCAGGAGCGAGGCATCACGATCACCTCCGCTGCGACGACCTGTTTCTGGAACGGGATGGACAGCGACTGGCCGGACTACCGGATCAACATCATCGACACGCCGGGGCACGTCGATTTCACGATCGAGGTCGAGCGCTCGCTGCGCGTCCTCGATGGCGCCGTGGCCGTGTTCTGTGCGGTTGGCGGCGTCGAGCCGCAGTCCGAGACGGTGTGGCGTCAGGCCAACAAGTACGAAGTGCCGCGCATGGCGTTCGTCAACAAGATGGATCGGACCGGTGCGAACTTCTCGCGCGTGGTCGGCCAGATCAAGGATCGCCTGGGCGCGCGCCCGGTGCCGATCCAGCTGCCGATCGGTGCGGAGGAAGACTTCGAGGGCGTGATCGACCTGGTCAAGATGCGCGCGATCTACTGGGACTCGGAAAACATGGGCACGACCTACGAGGCCCGCGATATCCCGGCCGAGCTCGCCGACGAGGCTGCCCAGGCGCGTGAGTTCATGGTCGAATCGGCCGCCGAGGGTTCGGAAGGCCTGATGGAGAAGTATCTCGAAGGCGGCCAGCTGAGCGAGGAGGAGATCGTTTCCGGTCTTCGCGCGGCGACCCTGGCCAACGAGATCGTTCCGGTCCTGTGCGGCACGGCGTTCAAGAACAAGGGCGTCCAGGCGCTTCTGGACGCGGTCGTGCAGTACATGCCGTCGCCGACCGAGGTCAAGGCCATTCGTGGCGTGACCGAGGACGAAGAAGAGGCGATCCGGAAGTCCGACGACGACGAGCCGTTCGCGGCGCTGGCGTTCAAGATCGCGACCGATCCGTTCGTCGGTTCGCTGACCTTCTTCCGGGTCTATTCCGGCGTGATCAGCGCCGGCGATACGGTGTTGAATCCGATCAAGGGCAAGAAGGAGCGCATCGGCCGCCTGCTGCAGATGCACTCCAATTCGCGCGAGGAGATCAAGGAAGTCCGCGCCGGCGATATCGCCGCGGCAGTCGGCCTGAAGGACGTGACGACCGGCGATACGCTGTGTGATCCGTCCAACGTGATCACGCTCGAGCGCATGGAGTTCCCGGAGCCGGTGATCGCCGTCGCCGTGGAGCCGAAGACCAAGAGCGACCAGGAGAAGATGGGCATCGCGCTGCAGAAGCTGGCGCAGGAAGATCCGTCGTTCCGGGTCCACACGGACGAGGAGTCCGGCCAGACCATCATCGCGGGCATGGGTGAGCTGCATCTCGACATCATCGTCGACCGCATGAAGCGCGAGTTCAAGGTCGAGGCCAACGTCGGCAAGCCGCAGGTTTCCTACCGCGAGACGATCCGCAAGGGCGTCGAGGCGGAAGGCAAGTTCGTGCGCCAGTCGGGCGGTCGCGGTCAGTACGGTCACGTCAAGATCCGTCTGGAGCCGCAGGAAGAAGGCGCGGGCTTCGAGTTCGTCAACGAGATCGTCGGCGGCGTGGTCCCGAAGGATTACATCGGCTCGGTGGCCAAGGGCATCGAGGAGCAGCTGATGAACGGTGTGCTCGCCGGCTTCCCGATGGTCGACGTCAAGGCTGTTCTGTTCGACGGCTCGTACCACGAGGTCGACTCGTCGGAAATGGCGTTCAAGATCGCCGGCTCCATGGCCGTCAGGGACGGAGCGCTGAAAGCGAATCCGGTCCTGCTCGAGCCGATCATGAAGGTCGAGGCGGTGACGCCGGAAGACTATATGGGCGACGTCATGGGCGACTTGAACCGTCGTCGTGGCCTGGTCCAGGGCATGGAAGACGCCGCGTCCGGCAAGATCATCCGCGCCCATGTGCCGCTCTCCGAGATGTTCGGTTACGCGACCGACCTGCGTTCGATGACGCAGGGGCGCGCGAACTATTCGATGGAGTTCCTGCACTACGCCGAGGCCCCGAACAGCGTGGCCGACGAAGTCATCAAGAAAACCGCATAAGAACGCGAGAGGAAACGTTCCATGTCCAAGGCTAAATTCGAACGTACGAAGCCGCACGTCAACGTGGGCACGATCGGTCACGTCGACCACGGCAAGACCACGCTGACGGCGGCCCTGACCAAGGTCTGCGCGGAAGCGCGTGGCGGTGAGTTCAAGGCGTACGACCAGATCGACAACGCGCCGGAAGAGCGGGCTCGTGGGATCACGATCGCGACCGCGCACGTCGAGTACGAGTCGGACGCGCGTCACTACGCGCACGTCGACTGCCCGGGGCACGCCGACTACGTGAAGAACATGATCACCGGTGCGGCGCAGATGGACGGCGCGATCCTGGTGGTTTCGGCCGCGGACGGTCCGATGCCGCAGACGCGCGAGCACATCCTGCTGGCGCGCCAGGTGGGCGTTCCGCAGATCCTGGTCTACCTGAACAAGGCGGACATGGTCGATGACGAGGAGCTGCTGGAGCTGGTCGAGATGGAAGTGCGCGAGCTGCTGTCGAGCTACGACTTCCCGGGCGACGACACCCCGATCGTGACCGGTTCGGCGCTGAAGGCGCTGGAAGGCGACGACTCGGACATCGGCGTTCCGTCGATCCTGAAGCTGGTCTCGGCGCTGGACGAGTACATTCCGACGCCGGAGCGCGACACGGACAAGCCGTTCCTGATGCCGATCGAGGACGTGTTCTCGATTTCCGGCCGCGGTACGGTGGTGACGGGCCGCGTCGAGCGCGGGATCGTGACCGTGGGCGACGAGCTGGAAATCGTCGGCATCAAGGACACCACGAAGACCACCTGCACGGGTGTGGAGATGTTCCGCAAGCTGCTGGACCAGGGCGAGGCGGGCGACAACGTGGGCGTTCTGCTGCGCGGCACGAAGCGTGACGACGTCGAGCGCGGCCAGGTTCTGGCCAAGCCGGGCACGATCACGCCGCACACGCACTTCGAAGCCGAGGTGTACGTGCTGAGCAAGGAAGAGGGCGGCCGTCACACGCCGTTCTTCAAGGGCTACCGTCCGCAGTTCTACTTCCGCACGACCGATGTGACGGGTGCGGTGGAACTGCCGGAAGGAACCGAGATGGTGATGCCGGGCGACAACGTGAAGATCCAGGTCGAGCTGATCGCCCCGATTGCCATGGAAGAAGGTCTGCGTTTCGCCATCCGCGAGGGTGGCCGGACCGTGGGTGCCGGCGTGGTGGCGAAGATCCACAAGTAACCGCGCGGCACCGGCAAGGCCCGCCGCCGGCGGGCCCTGCCTCGAGTGCTTTTCCGCGGCCGAGAGGGTCGGGGAAAACAAGTGTTCTTTGACAGACTAAAGGCGTAACGGCAATGGCCGAACAGAGAATTCGTATTCGTTTGAAGGGCTTCGACCACCGCTTGATCGATCGCTCGACGCAGGAAATCGTCGAGACGGCCAAGCGGACCGGTGCCCAGGTTCGCGGTCCGATCCCGCTCCCGACGCGGAAGGAACGCTACACGGTGCTGACCTCACCGCACGTCAACAAGGACGCGCGTGACCAGTATGAGATTCGCACCCACAAACGTCTGATGGACATCGTGGATCCGAACGACAAGACCGTGGATGCACTGATGAAACTCGATCTGGCCGCCGGTGTGGACGTCCAGATCAAGCTGTACTGACAAGGATAGGCAGTCATGGCAATTGGAATCGTAGGACGGAAGCGAGGCATGACCCGGGTGTTCACCGAAGACGGCACGGCCGTTCCGGTGACCGTGGTCGAGGTCGCCCCGAATCGCGTGACCCAGATTCGCGACAACGATCGCGACGGCTACGCGGCCATCCAGGTCACCACCGGCAACCGCCGTGCGTCTTTGGTCAACCAACCCCTGGCGGGTCATTTCCGCAAGGCCGGCGTCGAGCCGGGCGAGGGGCTCTGGGAATTCCGAATCGAAGCCGCTGACGGTGAACTGCCCGAAGTCGGCTCCGAGATCTCCGTGGACCGTTTCACCGACGGTCAGAAGGTCGACGTGACCGGCACCAGCAAGGGCAAGGGCTTTGCGGGTGTGATCAAGCGTCACAACTTCCGCATGCAGGACGCCACGCACGGCAACTCGCTGTCGCATCGCGCGCCGGGTTCGATCGGCCAGTGCCAGACGCCGGGTCGCGTCTTCAAGGGCAAGAAGATGGCCGGTCACATGGGCGCCGAGCGCGTCACGACCCAGAACCTCGTGGTCGTCCGAGTCGACAAGGAACGCAACCTGCTGCTGATCCGCGGCGCCGTACCGGGCGCGCCCGGCGGCCACGTCGTGGTCTGCCCGGCGGTGAAGGGCTAAAAGGAAGGAACGCAATCATGGAACTCGCAATCACAGGCGGCAGCAGCAAGATCACGGTGGACGAAGGCGTTTTTGATCGCCCGTTCTCCGAAGCGCTGGTGCACCAGGTCGTGACCGCGTACCTGGCCGGCGCTCGCGCTGGAACCAAGGCCCAGAAGAACCGCTCGGCCGTGTCCGGCGGTGGTCGCAAGCCGTGGCGCCAGAAGGGCACGGGCAACGCCCGCGCCGGCACCATCCGCAGCCCGCTGTGGCGCAGCGGTGGCGTCACCTTCGCCGCTCAGCCGCGCGACCACTCTCAGAAGGTCAACCGCAAGATGTATCGCGGCGCGATCAAGGCGATCCTGTCCGAACTGGTTCGCCAGGACCGGCTGGTGGTCGTCGAATCGCTCGGGGTCAAGGAACCGAAGACCGCTGCGCTCGCCGAGAGCCTGAAGTCGCTGGGCGTGGACCGGGGCCTGATCGTCGATGCGGAACTGGACACCAACCTGTTCCTGGCCAGCCGGAACATTCCCGGCGTGTACGTGGCCACGGTCGACCAGATGGATCCGGTCAGCCTCGTCGGCTCCGACAAGGTGGTATTGACCACCGCTGCGATCACCCGCATCCAGGAGTGGCTGGCATGAACAAGGAACGCATGTACCAGATCGTGCGCCTGCCGCACGTATCCGAGAAGACCGCGCGGCTGCAGGCGGACTCGAACCAGTACGTGTTCGAAGTCGCCAAGGACGCGGCCAAGGACGAAATCCGCCAGGCCGTCGAGGGGTTGTTCGACGTCCGGGTCGAGAACGTCAGCGTGGTCAACGTGAAAGGCAAATCCAAGAGCTTCCGGATGCGTCCGGGTCGTCAGAAGAGCTGGAAGAAGGCGTACGTGCGCGTTCAGGCCGGTCAGACGATCGAACAGCTCAGTGCAGACTAACGAATAGCCGGGAAAGCAAGCATGGCAATCGTCAAGGCAAAACCAACTTCGCCGGGCCGTCGCGGCCTGGTACGCGTCCGCCACGATCACCTGTGGAAAGGCAAGCCGTACCAGTCCCTGACCGAGGCGAAGTCGTCGACCGGCGGTCGGAACAACAACGGCCGGATCACCACCCGTCATCAGGGCGGCGGTCACAAGCAGCGCTATCGCGTCGTCGACTTCAAGCGCGACAAGGACGGCATTCGCGGCATCGTCGAGCGGATCGAGTACGACCCGAATCGCAGTGCCCATATCGCACTGGTCAAGTATTCGGACGGCGAGCGTCGCTACATCCTCGCGCCGCGCGACCTGCGTGCCGGTGACGAGGTGCAGAGCGGTTCGGAAGCCCCGATCAAGCCGGGCAACGCCATGGAACTGCGCTCGATTCCCGTCGGCACGACGCTGCACAACGTCGAAATGAAGCCGGGCAAGGGCGGCCAGATGGCACGTTCCGCGGGAGCGTCGGTCCAGCTCGTGGCGCGCGAAGGTCGCTACGCTACCTTGCTGCTTCGTTCCGGCGAGATGCGCAAGATCCTGACCCATTGCCGGGCCACGATCGGCCAGGTCTCGAACGCCGAGCACAACCTGGAGAAGCTGGGCAAGGCCGGCGCGAAGCGCTGGCGCGGTGTGCGCCCGACGGTCCGCGGTGTCGTGATGAACCCGGTCGACCACCCGCACGGTGGTGGTGAAGGTCGGACCTCCGGTGGTCGCCATCCGGTCACCCCGTGGGGCGTCCAGACCAAGGGCAAGCGCACGCGCACCAACAAGCGCACGAGCAAGTTCATCGTTCGCTCGCGTAAGAAACGCAAGTAACAGGAAATCGCAATGCCACGTTCACTCAAGAAAGGCCCGTTCATCGACCATCACCTTCACGCGAAGGTGCAGGTCGCGCTCGAGTCCAACAGCAAGCGCCCGATCAAGACCTGGTCGCGCCGCTCGATGATCATGCCGGACATGGTCGGACTGACGATCGCCGTTCACAACGGGCGGCAGCACGTGCCCGTGCTGATCAACGAGAACATGGTCGGCCACAAGCTGGGCGAATTCGCCCCGACCCGCACGTTCAAGGGTCACGTGGCTGACCGCAAGACGAAGTAAGGATGGGACTGTCCATGGAAGCGACTGCAAAACTGCGAGGCGCGCGGATCTCGGCTCAGAAGGCACGGTTGGTTGCGGACCAGGTCCGCGGGCTGCCGGTTGAAAAGGCCGATGAACTGCTCAGCTTCAGCAACAAGAAGGGCGCGCACATCGTGCGCAAGCTCCTGCTGAGTGCCGTGGCCAATGCCGAGCACAACCAGGGTGCGGACATCGACGAACTGACCGTCAGCCGCATCATGGTCGACGAAGGCCCGACGCTCAAGCGCGGCCGGGCTCGTGCCAAGGGCCGGTACACCCGGATCCTGAAGCGCACGAGCCATATCACGATCACGGTCGCGGAGAAATAAGGAACTGTTATGGGTCACAAGGTACATCCAACCGGTATTCGCCTGGGCATCTCCAAGGATTGGGCTGCTCGCTGGTACGCCGAACGTGAAGAGTTCGCCGCGAACCTGAACAGCGACCTCGCCGCGCGCAAGTTCATCGACAAGGAACTCGCGCAGGCCGCGGTCAGCCACGTGCACATCGAGCGCCCGGCCAAGCAGGCCCAGGTCACGATCCACACGGCGCGTCCGGGCATCGTCATCGGAAAGAAGGGCGAGGACATCGAGCGCCTGCGTCGCAAGCTGACCGACATCCTCGGCGTGCCGACGGCCGTCAGCGTCAGCGAGATCCGCAAGCCGGAGCTGGACGCCAAGCTGGTCGCCGACAGCATCGCGCAGCAGCTGGAACGCCGCATCATGTTCCGCCGCGCAATGAAGCGCGCGGTCGGCAACGCGATGCGCCTCGGCGCCCTGGGCATCAAGGTCCAGGTCGGCGGCCGCCTGAACGGGGCGGACATCGCCCGGTCCGAGTGGTACCGGGAAGGCCGCGTACCGCTGCACACGCTGCGCGCGAACGTGGACTACGGCGTGTCGACGGCCAAGACCACCTACGGCGTCATCGGCGTCAAGTGCTGGGTGTATACCGGCGACGTGTTCGATCTCCACGCCGAGAAGCAAGAAGAGAAGTCGTCCGGCAAGGGCGGTCGGGAGAACTGAGATGCTGCAGCCGAAACGAACCAAATTCCGTAAGACGCAGAAGGGCCGGAACCGCGGTCTCGCCCAGGTGGGCAACAAGGTCAGCTTCGGCGAGTACGCGCTGCAGGCCACGACCCGCGGTTTCATCACTGCGCGCCAGATCGAGGCGGCCCGTCGTGCCATCACCCGTCACGTCAAGCGTGGCGGCAAGCTCTGGATCCGCGTGTTCCCGGACAAGCCGATCACGAAGAAGCCGGTCGAGGTGCGCATGGGCAAGGGCAAGGGCAACGTCGAATACTGGGTTGCTCCGATCCAGCCCGGCCGCGTGATCTATGAAATCCAGGGCGTCAGCGAAGACGTCGCACGGGAAGCATTCCGCCGTGCCGCCGCCAAGCTGAGCGTCAAGACGACGATTGTTGCGAGGTCGCTGTAATGAAGGCGAAGGAAATCAAGGGCAAGTCCGAGCAGGAACTCAAGGACCTGCTGGTGGACCTGCGAAAGGAGCAGTTCGAACTGCGCATGGCGCTCGGCACCGGTCAGTTGACCGAGCCGCACAAGCTGCGCCAGGTGCGCCGTGACATCGCGCGCGTCAAGACGGTATTGAATCAGCCGCAGGGTGAACAGGCATGAGCGAGAACAAGGAAACCAAGCGCGTCGAGCACGTCCAGACCGGCAAGGTCGTCAGCAACAAGATGGACAAGACGGTCACCGTGCGCCTGGAGCGCATGCTGAAGCACCCGCTGTACGGCAAGTACATTCGCCGGTCCAGCAAGGTGCACGCGCACGACGAGAACAACGAGTGCAACGAAGGCGATACCGTGCGCATCGCGCCGGGCCGCCCGCTTTCCAAGACGAAGAGCTGGAAAGTGGTCGAGATCGTCGAGCGGGCGCAGTAAGCCGGAGCGGAGCAGACAATGATCCAGATGCAGAGCAGACTGTCGGCGGCGGACAACAGTGGTGCCCGTGAGCTGATGTGTATCAAGGTGCTGGGCGGTTCCAAGCGTCGTTACGCCAACATCGGCGACGTGATCAAGGTGACCGTCAAGGACGCGATTCCGCGCGGCAAGGTCAAGAAGGGCGAGGTGTACAACGCCGTCGTCGTTCGCACCCGCAAGGGCGTGCGTCGCCGGGACGGCTCGCTGATCCGTTTCGACGGAAACGCCGCCGTGATCCTGAACAACAAGCTGGAGCCGATCGGTACCCGAATCTTCGGGCCGGTGACGCGTGAACTGCGCGGCGAACGGTTCATGAAGATCATTTCGCTGGCACCGGAAGTGCTGTAAGGAGTTCGAGAGATGCAACGCATTCGCAAGGGTGACGAGGTCATCGTGATCGCCGGACGCAGCAAGGGCCAGCGCGGCCATGTGCTGAAGGTCCTGGCGGACGATCGGTACCTGGTCGAGAACGTCAACATGGTCAAGCGTCACATGAAACCGGATCCGCAGCGCCAGCAGCCCGGCGGCATCGTCGAGCGGGAAGCGCCGATCCACGGTTCCAACGTGATGCTGTACAACCCGGCCACCGATCGCGGTGATCGAGTCGGGTTCAAGATGCTGGACGACGGGCGCAAGGTTCGCGTGTTCCGTTCGACCGGCGAAGTCGTCGATATTTGAGGCCAATGAGATGAGCAGGTTGCAGGAATTCTATCGGGACACGGTCGCCGGCCAGCTGAAGGAGAAGTTCGGCTACGCCAACGTGATGCAGGTGCCCCGGATCGAGAAGATCACGATCAACATGGGTCTGGGCGAAGCCGTGGCCGACAAGAAGGTCATCGAGAAGGCGGTCGGCGACCTGGCGAAGCTCTCCGGCCAGAAGCCGATCGTGACCAAAGCCCGGAAGTCCGTCGCGAGCTTCAAGATCCGCGACGATTACCCGATCGGTGCCAAGGTCACGCTGCGTCGTGAACGCATGTACGAATTCCTGGATCGACTGATCAGCATCGCGCTGCCGCGCGTCCGCGATTTCCGCGGGATCAGCCCGAAGGCGTTCGACGGTCGGGGCAATTTCAACCTCGGCATCCGGGAGCAGATCATCTTTCCCGAAATCAACTACGACGAGGTCGACGCGATTCGCGGAATGGATATCGCGATCACGACCAGCGCCGCCACCAACGAGGAAGGCAAGGCGCTGCTCGAGGCGTTCGGCTTCCCGTTCCGCGCACGCTAAGGAGTAACAGGAACCATGGCCAAGAAATCAATGATCGCGCGCGACGAGAAGCGGGCCGAGCTGGCAGGCAAGTACGCCGCCAAGCGGGCCGAGCTGAAGCGCATCATCGCCGATCCGGACGTCGACTTCGAAGAGAAGCAGGCGGCCATCTTCGCGCTGAGCAAGCTGCCGCGCGATTCCAGCCCGGCTCGCGGTCGCAACCGCTGCCAGCAGACCGGTCGTCCGCGCGGGTACTACCGCAAGTTCGGCCTGGCGCGCAACAAGCTGCGTGAAGCCGCGATGCGCGGAGATATTCCCGGCCTGCGCAAGGCCAGTTGGTAAAGAGGACGAACGAACATGAGTATGAGTGATCCGATTGCCGACATGCTCTCGCGCATCCGTAATGCGCAGGAAGTCAACAAGAAGAGCGTGTCGATGCCGGTGTCGAAGGTCAAGATCGCGATTGCCGAAGTGCTGAAGGAAGAGGGCTATATCCTCGACTTCCGGACCAACGGCGAAGGCGTGCAGGCCGAGCTGGAAATCGACCTGAAGTACATGAACGGCCGAGGCGTGATCGAAACGCTGCGCCGCGTGAGCAAGCCGGGTCGCCGGCTGTACTACGCCGCCAGCGACATTCCGCGCGTCCAGGACGGACTGGGCATCGCGATCATCAGCACGTCCAAGGGCGTGATGACCGACGCTTCGGCTCGCCGTGAAGGTCACGGCGGCGAAGTGCTCTGCACGGTCGCCTGACGGGAGTTTCGAAGATGTCGAGAATTGCCAATTATCCGATCGAGTTGCCGAAGGCGGTCCAGTTCAGCCAGGACGGCCAGACCGTCCGGGTCAAGGGCCCCAAGGGCGAGCTCGAGTTCGACCTCCATCCGACGGTGGAGATGTCCAACGAAGACGGCATGCTGAAATTCGCGCCGTCCGCCGACGGCACGTCCGCGATGGCCGGCACCATGCGTGCGCTGGTCAACAACATGGTCGTGGGCGTCACGGACGGTTTCGAAAAGAAGCTGAACCTGATCGGCGTCGGCTACCGCGCGCAGGCGCAGGGCGCCAAGCTCAACCTGCAGCTCGGGTTCAGCCACCCGGTGGAATTCGAAGTTCCCGAGGGCGTGACTGTCGAGACCCCGAGCCAGACCGAGATCGTGGTCAAGGGTGCCGACAAGCAGCTGGTCGGCCAGGTCGCGGCCAAGATCCGCGCCTATCGTCCGCCGGAGCCCTACAAGGGCAAGGGCGTGCGCTACGCCGACGAGCGTGTCGTCATGAAGGAAGCCAAGAAGGCCTGATGCAAGGACGCATTGACATGAGCCAGAAGAACGAATCCCGACTCCGCCGAGCCCGCAAGGCACGTGCCCGAATCGCCCGCGGCGAGAAGCCGCGCCTTTCGGTGTTTCGCTCCGGCCGGCACATCTACGCCCAGGTCCTCACGGCCGGCGGCGACCGCACGATTGCCGCTGCCTCGACCGTCCAGGCCGACCTGCGCAAGGACCTGAAGTCGACCAGCGACCGCGGCGCGGCCGAAGCCGTCGGCAAGAGCATCGCGGCCAAGGCGCTGGCCGAAGGCATCGAAGAAGTCGCCTTCGACCGCTCCGGTTTCAAGTATCACGGTCGCGTGAAGTCGCTGGCCGACGCTGCCCGTGAAGCGGGCCTGAAGTTTTAATCGACACGATTTTGGACAACTGATATGGCGAGAGATTACGAACGGTCCGACGACTTCATCGAGAAGCTGGTCGCTGTCAACCGTGTGGCCAAGGTGGTCAAGGGTGGTCGTCAGTTCGGCTTCACGGCGCTGTCCGTGGTCGGCGACGGCAATGGAAAGGTCGGCTTCGGCTACGGCAAGGCGCGTGAAGTGCCTCTGGCCATCCAGAAGTCGATGGAGAAGGCCCGCCGGGACATGAAGCGGATTCCGCTGAACAACGGCACCCTGTGGCACCCGGTGAAGTCGCGGCACAGCGGCTCGCGCATCTACATGCAGCCGGCGTCGGAAGGTACAGGCGTGATCGCGGGTGGCCCGATGCGCGCCGTGTTCGAGGCCGTCGGTGTCCACAACGTCCTGGCCAAGAGCGTCGGTTCCAACAATCCGATCAACCTGGTTCGCGCGACCATCAAGGGTCTGGAGGCCATGGCGTCTCCCGAGTCCGTGGCGGCCAAGCGCGGCAAGAGCGTCGAGGAGATTCTGGAAAACCATGGCTAAAAAGAACCCCGGCCGCGTGCGCGTGACCCTGGTCCGCAGCCCGAACGGCACCATTGGAAAGCACCGCGAAACGGTGCGTGGACTCGGTCTCCGTCGCATGAACCACAGCGTCGAACTCGAGGACACGCCGGCAGTTCGCGGCATGATCAACAAGGTCCATTACCTGGTGAACGTCGAGGACGTCTGACGTCCGCCGCCTTCACCGAACTCCGATTGCATTGACGGAAACGAACATGAAACTGAACAGCATTCAGCCCGCCGACGGTGCCAAGCAGAGCCGCAAGCGCGTAGGCCGCGGTATCGGTTCCGG
This sequence comes from Halomonas denitrificans, assembly GCA_019800895.1. NCBI lineage: Bacteria > Pseudomonadati > Pseudomonadota > Gammaproteobacteria > Oceanospirillales > Halomonadaceae > Halomonas > Halomonas denitrificans. Next base: position 535,287 of record JAHVKF010000001.1, on the reverse strand, counting down.
TCTGGGCAAGACCGGCGGACGCGGTCACAAGGGCCAGAAGTCCCGTTCCGGCGGTTTCCACAAGTCCGGTTTCGAGGGCGGCCAGATGCCGCTGCAGCGCCGTTTGCCGAAGGTCGGATTCAATTCCGCGGTGAACCGCTTCACTCGTGAAATCCGCCTGTACCAGATCAACCAGCTCGATCTCGACACGATCGATCTCGATGCGCTGAAGAACGCCGGCCTGGTGCCGCGTTCGACCCGCCGCGTCAAGGTGATCAACACCGGCGAACTGACCCGCGCGGTCACGCTGAAGGGTATCGACGCGTCGGCCGGTGCGGCCAAGGCGATCGAAGCCGCCGGGGGCAAGGTCGAGTAATGGCCTCGGGTCCCTCGCAGATGGCGGGAATGCTCGGCGGCATGGGCCGGTTGACGGAGCTCCGCAACCGTCTCCTGTTCGTGCTCGGTGCCCTGGCGGTCTACCGCCTCGGCACGTTCATTCCCGTGCCCGGGATCAATCCGGACGCGCTGGTCCAGCTCATGGACCAGCAGCGCGGAACGATCGTGGACGTGTTCAACATGTTCTCGGGCGGCGCGCTCGGCCGGTTCTCCATCTTCGCGCTGGGCATCATGCCGTACATCTCGGCGGCGATCATCATGCAGCTGATGAGCCACGCAATTCCGCAGCTCCAGCAGCTGCGCAAGGAAGGCGAGGCCGGTCGCCGCAAGATCACGCAGTACACGCGCTATTTCACCGTTGTCCTGGCGCTGTTTCAGTCCTTCGGCGTGGCCGCTGCGCTGCAGGCCCAGAGCGCGGGGCAGGGTCTCGCCGTGGTGATGACGCCGGGCCCGAGCTTCATGTTCGCCGCGATCGTGACCCTGACCGCGGGAACCGTGTTCCTGATGTGGCTGGGTGAACAGATCACCGAGCGGGGCATCGGCAACGGCATCTCGATCATCATCTTCGCGAGCATCGTCGCCGGCCTGCCGGCCGCGGTCGGCAACACGCTGGAGCTGGTCCGGACCGGTCAGCTCGGCCCGCTGCTGGTGCTGTTCCTGATCATTCTCGCCTTCGCCGTGACCGCCTTCGTGGTCTTCGTCGAACGCGGCCAGCGCCGGATCACGGTCAACTACGCGCAGCGCCAGGGCCGAAAGGCCTACCAGAACCAGTCGACGCATCTTCCGCTGAAGGTGAACATGTCGGGCGTGATCCCGGCCATCTTCGCCTCGTCGCTGGTGCTGTTCCCCGCCACGATGAGCACCTGGTTCGGCCAGGCCGGCCAGTCGACCTGGCTGCAGCGGATCGCCGACCAGCTCTCGCCGGGGCAGCCGGTGTACGTGCTGCTTTTCGGTGGTCTGATCGCGTTCTTCTGCTTCTTCTACACCGCGATCGTGTTCAATTCGCGTGAAACCGCGGACAACCTGAAGAAGTCGGGCGCGTTCATCCCGGGCATTCGCCCCGGGCGACAGACGGCCGAGTACATCGACTACGTGCTGACTCGTCTGACGGCGGTGGGCGCGGCGTATCTGGTGGCGGTCTGCCTGCTGCCCGAATTCCTGATCATGCGCTGGAACGTACCGTTCTACTTCGGCGGTACGTCCCTGCTGATCATCGTGGTGGTGACCATGGACTTCATCGCGCAGCTCCAGGCGCACCTGATGTCGCACCAGTACGACAGCCTGCTGAAGAAGGCGAATCTGAAAGGCTACGGACGCTCCGGTGGAGTCGTCCGCCGCTGATTGGCGATTGAATTGGGGACCCGGTGTCGGGTCGCCGGAAACGACGTAGAGGAAAGGACAATGAAGGTTCAGGCATCGGTCAAGCGAATCTGCCGAAACTGCAAGATCGTGCGCCGCCGCGGTGTGGTGTTCGTGATCTGCACGGATCCGAAGCACAAGCAGCGCCAGGGCTGACCCTGGCGGGTCGCTCAGGGCTTGGAAACCGCATAGAAAACTGCTAATATTGCCGGTTTGCGTCGAGCGGGTTCGCTCGACCAGGCCAGCAGCCGGAAATCACGAGGAACGCATTCATGGCTCGTATCGCAGGCGTCAATCTGCAGCCAAACAAGCACATCTGGGTCGCACTGACCCAGATCTATGGCATCGGTCGTACCCGCGCGTACGAAATCTGCGACGCGACCGGCGTCGCGCCGACCACCCGGGTCCGCGAACTCACCGAAGGCGAGGAAGAAAAGCTTCGCCAGAAGGTCGGCGAGTTCACCGTCGAGGGCGACCTGCGTCGCGAGGTGGGCATGAACATCAAGCGCCTGATGGACCTGGGCTGCTTCCGCGGCCTTCGCCACCGGCGTGGACTGCCCGTTCGCGGGCAGCGAACCCGCACCAACGCGCGCACCCGGAAGGGCCCGCGTCGTCCGATTCGCTGAGGACTGAAGAGTTATGGCAAAGCAGACCGCCAAGGGCAAGAAGAAGGTCAAGAAGACCGTGATCGACGGCATTGCCCACGTGCATGCCTCGTTCAACAACACGATCATCACGATCACCGACCGTCAGGGCAACGCGCTGTCCTGGGCGACCTCCGGGGGTTCCGGCTTCCGCGGCTCGCGCAAGTCGACGCCGTTCGCGGCCCAGGTCGCCGCCGAAAATGCCGGCCGCGCCGCGCAGGAGTTCGGTCTGAAGAACCTGGAAGTCCGGGTCAACGGGCCGGGGCCGGGGCGCGAGTCCTCCGTGCGTTCGCTGAATGCGCTGGGCTACAAGATCACCAACATCATCGACGTCACGCCGATTCCGCACAACGGCTGCCGTCCGCCGAAGAAGCGCCGAGTCTAAGCAGAACCACTACCGAACGAGCGACACCGAAATGGCACGATACACTGGACCGACCTGCAAGCTGGCTCGCCGCGAAGGCGTCGACCTGAGCCTGAAGAGCCCGGCACGCAGCCTGGATTCGAAATGCAAGCTCGAGCAGCCGCCGGGGCAGCATGGGGCAGGGCGCCGTCAGCGCCTGTCCGACTATGCACTCCAGCTGCGTGAAAAGCAGAAGGTGCGCCGCATGTACGGCGTGCTCGAGAAGCAGTTCCGGAACTACTACAAGAAGGCCGCTCAGCAGAAGGGCGCGACGGGCGAGAACCTGCTCCGCCTGCTGGAAGGCCGGCTGGACAACGTCGTCTACCGCATGGGCTTCGCGGTCACCCGCGCCCAGGCCCGCCAGATGGTCAGCCACCGCCTGGTCGAAGTCAATGGCGGAATCCTGAACATCCCGTCCGCGCAGGTCGCGCCGGGCGACAAGGTCGCCATCCGCGAGAAGGCGCGCAAGCACCTCCGCGTCCAGGAAGCCGCCACCGTGGCCAGGGATCTGGACATGGTCGCGCCCTGGTGCGAGTCCGATCTGGACAAGTTCGAAGGCACGCTGAAGAGCCTGCCGGATCGAGACGACCTGCCGCCGGATATCAACGAGAACCTGATCGTGGAGCTCTACTCCAAGTAATCAGCGCCGACCGGTTCGCGCTGCGATCCGGTCGCCGGGTTCCGCACCGGTGTCAACAATCAGCTAGACGAATTTGAGAGAGGCATTCATGTCGAGTGCGTATTCACTGATCGAAAAGATGCTCAAGCCCAAGGGCCTGATCGTCGAGGAAATTTCGCCGCGCCGCTCGAAGGTGACGCTGGAGCCGCTGGAACGCGGATTCGGACACACCCTGGGCAACGCGCTGCGTCGCGTGCTGCTGTCGTCCATTCCGGGCGCTGCGATCTCGGAAGCCGAGATCGACGGCGTGCTGCATGAATACACTTCGGTGGAAGGACTGCAGGAGGACATCGTCGAAGTCCTGCTGAACCTCAAGGGCGTTGCCGTGCGCATGCACAACCGCGACGAAGCGACCCTGACGCTGACCGCCGACAAGGCCGGGGCCGTGACCGCCGGCGATATCCAGGTCAACGACGACGTCGAAATCGTCAACCCGGATCACGTGATCTGCACGCTGACCAAGAAGCAGAAGCTGCACATGCAGCTGAAGATCACCCGAGGCGTCGGTTACCAGCCGGCAGCGACCCTGCGCTTCAACGAAGAAGAGTCGCGCTCGATCGGTCGCCTGCAGCTCGACGCGTCGTATTGCCCGGTCCATCGCGTGGCCTACAGCGTCGAGAGCGCTCGAGTCGCCCAGCGAACCGACCTCGACAAGCTGGTCTTCGACATCGAAACCAACGGCACCCTGTCCTGCGAGGACGCCGTGAAGCTGGCCGCGAGCATCCTGGTCGACCAGATGTCGGTGTTCGTGGACTTCATTGCCCGCGACAAGGACGAGGAAACCCGCGACGAGCAGTCCTTCGACCCGGTGCTGCTGCGTCCGATCGACGATCTCGAACTGACCGTGCGTTCGGCCAACTGCCTGAAGGCCGAGCACATCCAGTACGTCGGCGACCTGGTCCAGCGCAGCGAAACCGAACTGCTCAAGACGCCGAATCTCGGCAAGAAGTCGCTGACCGAAATCAAGACGGTCCTGGCCGCGCATGACCTTTCGCTTGGGACCCGGCTGGAAAACTGGCCGCCGTCCAACCTTGCGCGCGAATCTGTTTAAGGAGAATCACGATGCGCCATCGCAAATCGGGCCGCAAGCTCAACCGGAACTCGTCGCACCGCCAGGCGATGTTCAAGAACATGGCCTCGAGCCTGTTCAAGCACGAACTGATCAAGACCACGCTGCCGAAGGCGAAGGAATTGCGCCGGGTGGCCGAGCCGCTGATCACCATGGCCGGTGAGGACACCGTGGCCAAGCGCCGCCTGGCCTTCGCCCGCCTGCGTGACAAGGAAGCGGTCGGCAAGCTGTTCAGCGAACTGGGTCCGCGCTACCGCGAGCGTCCGGGCGGCTATGTCCGGATCCTGAAGTGCGGGTTCCGTGCCGGCGACAAGGCCCCGATGGCCTATGTCGAGCTGGTCGACCGGCCGGGTGCTCCGGGTTCCGAGGCAGCCGCCGAGTAACGATTTCCGGTTCGATACCGGAGGTTCAGGAAGGCCCGGCGCTTGCGCCGGGCTTTTTCTTTGGGCGCCGGCCTGGCCCTGGCTGTCGTTGTTCGGCCGGGCCGCCGGCCACTGCACGGCCGCGCGTTACAATCCGCCCATTCGCACCGGAGGCCGGCGATGCGCAAATTCCTGATCTTTCTTTCCGCGTTCCTGATTCTTCTGCTGGGCCTGTGGGGCACGGCCGTATTCATGCTCGACGAGGCGAGATTGAAGCAGCTCGCGGTCGAACAGATCGAGGAGCGCACGGGCCGCACGATGACGCTGGCCGGGCCGCTCGACGTCCAGTTTCTTCCCCGGATCCAACTCGTCGCGCGCGACGTGACGCTGACCGGGCCGCCCGACTACGACGGTCCCCCCTTGTTCACGGCAGACGCCTTCCGGATGTCGGTCGCGCTGTGGCCTCTGCTTCGCGGCCAGGTCGAGACCGGCGCGCTGGGCCTGGAAGACGCCGAGCTCACGCTGCACACGGACCGGGCCGGCCGTACTTCGCTCGACGGCCTGCTGGCCCCGGCCGACTCGCCTTCAAGCGATGCCTCGTCGGCCGATTCGGCCGGCCCGAGCGGTGAGCGGCCGGACGTCCGGATCGAGGCGATCCGGCTGACCGATGTCCGCCTTGTCGTCAGCGATGCCCGCGACGACACGGTTCAGCGCTTCCTGCTGGAGCGCTTCGAACTTGGCGAGTTCCGCTTCGGCAGGCCGGTTCCCTTCACCTTTCGCGGGGAGATCGGCGATCCCCCGGTGCTCGAGGGCATCGTGCTCACGGGGTCGCTGGACGTGCCTCCCGGCGACGGGCCGATCCGTCTGTCCGGACTGGAACTGGCAGCGACCAGCGGTGATCTGAGGCTCGGTCTCGATGGCTCGATCGTGCTCGAGACCGGCGCCGTGCCGGAAGCGCGCCTCGAGGAGGGCCGGGTCAGGATCGGGGACCAGTCGCTGGCGGTCTCCGGTCGCTGGCGCGGAACCCCCCGGCCGTCGGTCCGCGCCGAAGTGCGCGGCGAGTCGCTCGACGTCGACGCGCTGCTGGCCACGCTGCCGGCCGGGGACGAGGCGGTGCCCGAGAACTCGCCGTCGCCGCTCCTGGTTCTGCGCGACATGGACGCCGACGGCGATGTGGTGGTCGATCGCATGCGGCTCGGCGGTCTGCCGCTGACCGATGTCCGGGCTACCCTGGTCGCGCGCAACGGCGTGGTCACGCTCGATCCGCTCGCTGCGGAGCTCGACGGCGGCGCGGTCCGCGCCTTCGCCCGGGCGGACCTGAACGCCGAGCCTCCCCGGCTCGTCCTGCGTCCGAGCTTCGAGCTGGACAGCCTGTCGACGGCGCTCGCGCCCTGGGGCCTCGACCGGTTCCTGGCCGGCGCCGGTTCGCTCCAGCTCGACCTCAGCGGCCGGGGCCTGAGCGCCGACGCGCTGCTGGCTTCGCTGGACGGCGCCGGCGACTACGCCTTCCGGGACGGCGAGATTCGCGGCCTGGACCTCGACGGTATGGTCGATGCACTGGCCGCCCGCGACGTCGTGGCCGCCGTCCGCGACGGGGTCGGCGGAACGACGACGTTCAGCGAGTTCTCCGGGCCCCTGGCCGTCCGCGATGGCGTGGTCGACCTCAGCGGTCTGACGATCGTGACCGAGCGGCTGGGCGTCGGCGGAACGGTCCGGCTGGGCCTGGCGGACCTGTCCCTCGACGGTCGACTGCGCCTGGCCGGGGAACGGCTGCAGCGGGTCCCGCTCGCGCTCGGCGGCACGCTGACCGCGCCGCGCCTCACGCCCGATCTCGGCAGTGCGGTTCAGGAAGAAGCCGAGCGGCGGGTCATGGACTTCCTCCAGCGGCGCCTGCAGGGCGAAGACGAGTCGGACGAAGAGGATTCGAACGAGGAGGACGGCGACGGTGCGGGGGCGGATGGCTCCGGCGGCTGAGACGTCGGTCGCTCCGAACGTGCGCTCGCCCTCGACGCTGCCGTTGCTGGCCGGTCTCGGCGCGTACGGGCTCTGGGGCGTCGTCCCGTTGTATTTCAAGCTGGTCGGGGAGGCCGGGGCGGACGAGATCATCGCCCACCGGGTGCTGTGGTCGGTCGTGTTCCTTGCCCTCGTCCTGGCCGTGCGCTACCGGGGCCGGATCCGTTCGTCGGTCCGCATTTCCGGGCGCGTCGCCGCCGCCCTGGCGGTGTCCGGCGCGCTGGTCGCGGCCAACTGGCTGATCTTCGTCTATGCCGTCAACACGGACCGGGTGCTGCAGACCAGCCTCGGCTACTTCATCAATCCGCTGGTCAGCGTCGTCCTGGGCACCGTGGTCCTGCGCGAGCGAATGCGCCCGGTGCAGGGCATCGCGGTGGCGCTGGCGGCGATCGGCACGATCTATCTCGCCGTCCGCGTCGGTCGGCCGCCCTGGCTGGCGCTCGGACTGGCGGCGAGCTTCGGCCTCTACGGCCTGGTGCGGAAGGTCACCGACGTCGGCCCGATGGTCGGGCTGTTCTGGGAGACCCTGATGATGACGCCGGTCGTCGCACTCTGGCTCCTGTTCCTCGCCGACCCCGCTGCGCTGGCGTTCGGCGCCGGCTCGCCGGCCTTCGACCTGCTGATGGCCGGGACGGGGCTGGTCACGGTGGTGCCGCTGGTGCTGTTCGCGACCGCCGCACGCGGATTGCCCCTGATCACGGTGGGCCTGATGCAGTACATTGCACCTTCGATCTCGTTCTGCCTGGCCGTGTTCCTGTTCCGCGAACCCTTCACCCCCGATCACGCCGTGGCCTTCGCCCTGATCTGGACCGCGCTGGCCCTCTACACCGCGTCGGCCGCCCGCCACGCCCGGCTGCAGCGGCGGCTCGCCCGGCGGACGACGGCGCCTGCCGAGGCCCGGCCGTGAGCGCCGTCGATCCGACCCGCGACCGCTCGCCGAGCCGCAACGTTCGCTCGCTGCGGGCGCTCGGACCGTTCATCGGCCGCTACCGGCTCCAGATCGGCCTCGCCGGCCTGTTCCTGGTGCTGGCGGCGGCCGGCACCATGGCCATCCCGGCCGCGGTCGGCCAGGTCATCGATCGTGGCTTCCTGGCCGACGACCCGGCCACGATCGACCGCTGGTTCTGGCTGCTGTTCGGCGCCGCGACGGTCATGGCCGTGGCCGGCGGACTGCGTTTCTACTGGGTGTCCTGGCTGGGCCAGCGGATCATCACCGATCTGCGCGAGGCGGTCTATCGCCGGGTGATCCGGCTCGGTCCGGAGTTCTTCGCCTCGACCCGCACCGGCGAGGTGCTGTCCAGGCTCAATACCGACACCACCCTGGTCGAGTCGCTGATCGGCTCCAGCGCCTCGGTAGCGATCCGCAACCTGCTGATGCTGGTCGGTAGTTCCGTACTGCTGGTGATCACCGCACCGTCGCTGGCGGGGGTCATCGGCGGCATGATCGCGCTGGTCTTCGTGCCGGTCGCGGTTCTCGGTCGCTGGGTCCGCCGCCTGTCCCGTCGCGCCCAGGACGCGGTCGCCGAGTTCTCCGCTCACGGCGACGAGACCATCAATGCGGTGTCGACGGTCCAGGCCTTTGCCCAGGAAGCGCGCGAGGCCGACACGTTCCGCGGCCAGGTCGAGGACGCCTTCGACGCCCAGCGCGACCGGCTGCGGGCGACCACGGTGCTGATCGTGATGGTCATCCTGATGACCTTCGGGTCCGTGACCTTCGTGCTCTGGCTCGGCGCGCGCGAAGTCCTCGACGGCACGCTCAGCCCGGGGCAGCTCAGCCAGTTCGTGCTCTACGCGTTGCTGGCGGCGGGTTCCACCGCTTCCCTCAGCGAAGTCTGGGGTGGCGTCCAGCGGGCCGCCGGAGCCATGGAACGCCTCGCCGAACTGCTCGAGGCCGACGACGCACTCGTCCGGAGCGGTTCGCCGAAGTCCCTGCCCGACGGTCCCCTGGGGCTGCGCTTCGACAACGTCGACTTCGCCTATCCGTCGCGGCCCGACCAGAACGTCCTGCAGGGCCTGTCCTTCGAGGTCCGTCCCGGTGAGACCGTCGCCCTGGTCGGCCCCTCGGGGGCCGGCAAGAGCACGATCTTCCAGCTGGCGTTGCGCTTCTACGACCCGGTGTCCGGCGCGATCCGCCTGCAGGGCGCCCGCGAGGCGGTCGACCTGCGCGACCTCGATCCGGTGGCCCTGCGCGACGGAATCGGACTGGTCAGCCAGGACATCGCACTGTTCTCCGGTACGGCCGCGGACAATATCCGCTACGGCCGGCCCGATGCGGCGCTCGAGGCCGTGGAGGAGGCCGCGCGGCTGGCCCACGCGCGCCCGTTCATCGACGCCCTGCCCGAACGCTTCGACGCCTTCCTCGGCGAGCGGGGCGTGCGCCTGTCGGGCGGCCAGCGCCAGCGCATGGCGATCGCACGCGCGTTGATCAAGACCCCGGACATGCTGCTGCTCGACGAGGCGACCGCCAGCCTCGACGCCGAGAGCGAGCGTCTGGTCCAGCAGGCCATCGACGAAGCCAGCCGGGACCGGACCGTGCTGGTCATCGCCCACCGGCTGGCCACGGTGCGCCAGGCCGATCGCATCCTGGTGATCGAAGACGGCGCCGTCCGCGCCGAGGGCACCCATGAAGAACTGCTCAAGCGCTCGCCGCTCTATGCGCGCCTGGCGCGCCTGCAGTTCGCCGAGGCGGGCACGGAACCGATGGCCGCCGAAGAAATCCAAGGCTGACGAGCCCCTGCTCCCCATGAACCCGAGAACGTAACCGGAGACCCGACCGATGATCCACGTCCGTGCTGCGCTGAACCCGAAGTTCCTGACGACCCTGTTGCTCTCCGCGCTTCTGCTGTTGACCGCCGGCTGCGCCACGACCAAGTCGGATACGGTGCTGATCGCCGACGCGCGCGCCGCGATCGTCCGCTTCGTCGATCGCGATCCGGGCCTGCGCGACTGGGTCGACCATGCGCACGGCTATGCCGTGTTCCCCAGCCTGGGGAAGGGTGGGCTCGGCGTCGGCGGCGCCTACGGCAACGGCATCGTGTTCGAGCGCGGCGATCCGATCGGACGCACCCGGCTGATCCAGGGCACCGTCGGCTTCCAGATCGGCGCGCAGAACTTCGCCATGGTCGTGTTCTTCCAGGACGAGGCGGCGCTGACCACCTTCCAGCGCGGAAACTTCGAGTTCTCCGCCCAGGCCACGGCGATCGCCGCTTCGGCGGGCGTGGCGGCGACCACCAGTTACGAGAAGGGCGTGGCGGTCTTCATCCTCGGGCGGGGCGGCTTGATGGCCGAAGCGTCGGTGGGTGGGTTGAAGTTCGACTACTCGCCTCTTTGATTCGGCCGCTCCGAGCCGGGGGCGGCCGGCGGGCCGCTTCTCCTCGTTCTCGTGATTTCGTAGCCCGGGTTAGCGGGAGCGCACTATCGAAACCTGTCGCCCCGGGCTTGACCCGGGGTCCAGTGACTTTGGTGTTCGACATTGACCATCAAAAGCGTTTCGCACGCCTGCTTCGCAGGCTTCTGCGAGGTACTTTTGAGGCCCCAAAAGTACCCAAAACCGCTGCGCGAACATCGCCGCCCGGGCTGCGCCCGGGTTCCCTCCGATGCTCGGTGCGAGCGGGGCAAAAAGAACTCGCTTCGCTCAGACACCTTTTTGCAGATTGTCATGACAAGCGCCGCTCGCACCTCCGCTTCTCGACGGTGCTGACGGCGGGAACGTCAAAGTCGAATCCACCGTAATGCCGAGCTTCACGGCACTTTGCATGTCATCCCGGACGTGATCCCGAGTGCAATGTCTTTGATCGAAACGGCAGAAAGGCACTGGACCCCGAACCGAGCGGTAAAGCCGCGAGCTCGCGGAGCCGCTACGCGGCGATGCCATCAACTCCGGGGCGACAGAGTCCGGAAGGACGCCGCTTTTTCTGCCTGGGAAGGCGCCGAGACTCGGAGGGCGCTGCGGAAAAAGAGTTTCCGCATGTTTGAGCGGAAGGAGCAATGCGACTGGAGCGAGTTCGGAAACTCCCGCAGCGACCGAGAATCGAGGGGACCCGGCGCACCGCGACGGGCGACTTCCCCGGCATGAGCGCTTTTGGTGACTTTTGTCGCCACAAAAGTCACTCGCATCAGCTGGCGCAGCCAGCGGCGAAACGCTTTTCAAATCAAAGAAAACACCCCCAAACCAACCCTACCTTGACGTCCACCCGTCAGACTGACCCCGTGAACAACGAGAACCTCCTCGAACCCTCCGCCGGCGGCCTGTACTGCGCCGCCGGCGACTTCTGGATCGACCCCCTGCGCCCGGTGCCGCGCGCGATCATCACGCATGCCCACGCGGACCATGCGCGGGGCGGCTCGGAGGAATACCACACCGCAGAGTCGAACAAGGCGATCCTCGCCGCGCGGATCGGCGCCGGTGCGGAGGAGGGCGACGGCGATCCGGCCGCAGAGGACAAGCCGCGCCCCGACCACCACGGCCACGAGTGGGGCGAGCCCTTCGACCTCGGCGACACGCGCGTTACCCTGTTCCCCGCCGGCCACATCCTCGGCTCGTCCTGGGTGCGGATCGAGTCCGAGCAGGGCACCTGGGGCGTGTCGGGGGACTTCAAGCGTGCGCCGGACCCGACCTGCGCGGCGTTCCAGCCGGCCGACTGCGATGTCTGGGTCACCGAATGCACCTTCGGCCTGCCGGTCTACCGCTGGCCCGAACCGTCCGTAGTCATCGACCAAATCGAGGCGTGGTGGGACGAGTGCCGGGCCGCGTCGCGGCCCGCCGTGCTGTTCTGCTACGCGCTGGGCAAGGCGCAGCGCGTGCTGGCCGAACTCGTCGCGCGCCGGCCCGGCATGCGGGTCTGGCTCCACGGCGCCATGCGACCGCTGACGGACATCTACCGGGCGCAGGGCGTCGCGCTTCCGGAGACGCTGCCGGTCAGCGAGGCCGAGAAGGGCGAGAAGTTCGCGGGTGAACTGGTGCTGGCGCCGCCGTCGGCGGCGGGCTCGACCTGGATGCGGCGCTTTCCGAAGCACTCGGCGGGCTTCGTTTCGGGGTGGATGCGGATCCGCGGGAACCGCCGTCGGCGCGGTTACGACCGCGGTTTCGTGTTCTCGGACCACGCGGACTGGCCGGCGCTGATCGACACGGTCCGCGACCAGCGTGCCGAACGCGTGATCACGATCCACGGCAACGGCGAGCCGCTGGCCGGCTACCTGCGCGAGCAGGGGCTCGACGCCGAGGCCTGGAACCTGCGGGCCACGATGGGCGAGGGCGCGTGAGACCCCGGGCATGAAGCGATTCGTCGAACTGTACACCGCGCTCGACGGCACGACGGCGACCAACGCCAAGGTCGCGGCGCTGAAGGCCTATTTCCAGGACGCGGCGCCGCGCGACGCGGCCTGGGCGGTGTACTTCCTCACCGGTCAGCGCCTGAAGCGGCTGGTCAACACGCGCGAGCTGCGCGAGTGGACCGCCGAACGGGCCGGGCTTCCTCTGTGGCTGGTCGAGGAGAGCTACGAGCACGTCGGCGACCTCGCCGAGACCATGACGCTGCTGACGCCCGAGCCGGACGCAGGCCGTGCCGATCTGCCGCCCCTGCACGTCGTGGTCGAGGAAGTGATCCGCCCGCTCGGCGATATGGAGGACGAGGACCGCAAGCGATCCGTCGTTGCCCGGTGGGACACGCTGCCCGAGACTGCGCGCTTCCTGTTCAACAAGCTGATCACCGGCGCATTGCGGGTGGGCGTGTCGAAACGTCTGGTCACCCGCGCCCTGGCCGAGGTGGCGGAGGTCGAGCCGGGATTGATCGCGCACCGCCTGATGGGTCAGTGGCAGCCCACGGCGGAGAACTTCGACGCGCTGATCGCCGGGGAGGAGGCCGACGGACCGGCCCCGGCAACCCCCTATCCGTTCTTCCTCGCCTCGCCGCTGGAGGAGGCGCCGGAGTCGCTCGGCGATGCGGTGGACTGGCACGCCGAATGGAAATGGGACGGCATACGCGCCCAGCTGATCAAGCGACAGTCCGAGCACTTCCTGTGGTCGCGCGGCGAGGAGTTGCTGAACGGCCGCTTCCCGGAGATCGAGTCGATTGCTGCGGACCTTCCCGACGGCACCGTGCTCGACGGGGAGATCATGGCCTGGGACGACGACGCGGACGCGCCGCTTCCCTTCGCGGTGCTGCAGACACGGATCGGCCGGAAGAAGCCCGGGCCGAAGACGCTGGCGAAGGCCCCGTGCACGCTGCTGGCCTTCGATCTGCTCGAAGCCGGAGGCGAAGACCTTCGCGACGCTCCGCTGATCGAACGACTCGCCCGGCTGCGAGCGCTCGTCGAGGGCCTGGAGTCCGGGATTCGGTGTCCTGTGCCCGTGGGCTTCGACGACTGGTCGGAGCTGCCGGAGCTACGGGCATCGAGCCGGGAGCGCGGGGTCGAAGGGTTGATGCTCAAGCGCGCCGATTCGCCCTACCGGGTCGGACGTCGGCGCGGCGATTGGTGGAAGTGGAAGGTCGAACCGTACACCTTCGACGGTGTTCTGCTGTACGCGCAGCCGGGTCACGGTCGCCGTTCCAACCTGTTCACCGACTACACCTTCGCGGTGCACGGGCCGGACGGTCTGGTCCCGGTTGCCAAGGCCTATTCCGGCCTTACCGACAAGGAGATCGAAGAACTGGACCGCTGGATCCGCAGGAACACGCGGGAGCGCTTCGGACCGGTGCGCTCGGTCCAGGCGAAGCACGTGTTCGAACTCGCCTTCGAAGGCATCGCCCGCTCCAGCCGACACAAATCGGGCCTGGCGCTCCGCTTCCCGCGCATCCACCGCTGGCGACGCGACCTCGACATCGCCGGCGCCGACCGGCTCGAAGACCTTGAGCGACTGCTGCCCGGTTGACGCCTATCTGGTCGGGCAGGGCCAGCAGGTGCAGGCCTTCCAGCGCCAGGCCTGGGAGGCGTTTTCCCGGGGCAGGAGCGGCCTGATCCACGCGCCGACGGGAAGCGGGAAGACGCTGGCCGCCTGGGGCGGGGTGGTGCGCGAGCTGGTCCGGGAGCCGGGCACGGGCCTGCAGTACCTGTGGATCACGCCGCTCCGGGCGCTGGCCGCCGATACCGCAAGGGCTCTCGAGCGTCCGCTGCGGCACGCCGGCGTCGATGACGCCGTGGCGCTTCGTACGGGCGATACCTCGGCCTATCGCAAGAAGAAGCTGATGGATCGGCCGCCGCCGGCGCTGGTGACCACGCCGGAAAGCCTGGCGGTGATGCTGAGCTATGCCGACGCGCCGGCCCGCATGAAGCACCTGCGCGCGGTGTTCGTCGACGAGTGGCACGACCTGGTGGATTCCAAGCGCGGCGTGCTGCTGCAGCTCGCACTGGCTCGGCTCCGGGGCTGGAACCCGGGCCTGCGGACTTGGGGGCTTTCGGCGACCCTGGGCAACGTCGACGAGGCCGCCGCGGCGCTGGTCGGCGTGAACGAGACACCCGCGATCGTCGCCGGCGACCTCGATCGCCCGGTCGAGCTCGAATCGCTGCTGCCCGCCTCCGTCGACCGCTTCCCCTGGGCCGGCCGGGTCGGCATCCGGCAGCTGAAGGCGGTCATCGAGCGGATCGCCGCGGCCGAGACGACCCTGCTGTTCACCAATACCCGCTCCCAGGCCGAGATCTGGTTCAACGCGATCCAGGCGGTCTGCGAGTGGCCGGACCGGGTCGCGCTGCACCACGGGTCGATTGCTCGGGACCTGCGTGAACGCGCGGAGCAGGGCCTGGCCGATGGCTCGCTCAAGTGCGTGGTCGCGACCGCCAGCCTCGACCTGGGCGTCGACTTCTCGCCGGTCGACCAGGTGATGCAGGTGGGCAGTCCGAAAGGCGTGGCCCGCCTGATCCAGCGCGCCGGTCGATCCGGCCACCGGCCCGGCGGCACGGCCCGGATCGTCTGCGTTCCGACCCACGCGCTGGAAATCGCCGAGCTGGCCGCTCTGCGCGAGCGGCTCGGCAGCGGACGCGTCGAGCCCAGGTCCCCGCTGACGCTGGCGCTCGACGTGCTTGCCCAGCACGTGGTGACCGCCGCGCTCGGCGGCGGCGTGGTCTCCGATGCCCTGTTCGACGAGGTCCGGACCACCCACGCGTTCGCCGGCCTCGATCGGTGCCAGTGGCAGTGGGTGCTGGACTTCGTGATCCGGGGCGGCCCGGCGCTCCGCGCCTACCCGGCGTTCCAGCGCGTGGTCGAGGACCGCGGCCTGCTCAAGGTGCCGAACCGGCGGATCGCGATGCTGCATCGCCTGAACATCGGCACGATCACCGCCGACGGAGCGCTGAGGGTGCAGTTCCAGAAGGGCGGCTCGCTGGGCACGGTGGAGGAGCGCTTCCTGGCCCGGCTTCGTCCCGGCGAGCGCTTCGTGTTCGCCGGCCGGGTCCTGGAGCTGGTCCGGATCCACGACATGGTCGCCTACGTGCGTGCGGCGAACACCCGAAAGGCCCAGGTGCCTGCGTGGCAGGGTGGACGGCTGCCGCTCTCGACGCTGCTCGCAGACGGACTGCTGGAGCTCTTCGAGCGGTTCGCCGCCGACCGCCTGCCGGCCTCGGTGGAAGCGCGCGCCGCCGCACCTCTCCTGGCGCTGCAACGCGGGGTCTCGGCCTTGCCCGCCCGTGATCGCCTGGTCCTGGAACGGGTGACCAGCCGGGAGGGGCACCACTGGTTCGTGTTCCCCTTCGCCGGCCGCCTGGCCCACGAGGGCCTGGCCGCGCTCATGGCGTGGCGAATCGCTCGCGAGCGGCCCGTGACCTTTTCGATCACCGTCAACGACTACGGCTTCGAGCTGCTCAGCGGCGATCCCGTCGCGCTGGACGAACGCGACTGGCGCGCACTGCTCGACCCCGACGGCCTCGATCGCGATATCGTCGAGAGCATGGATGCGGCCAATCTTGCGAAGTACCGGTTCCGCGACATCGCCCGGATCGCGGGCCTGGTCCAGCAGGGTTATCCGGGCAAGGGCAAGGCGGTGCGCCAGCTCCAGGCGTCCAGCGGATTGATCTTCGACGTGTTGTCAGAACACGACGCCGGGAACCTGCTGCTCGACCAGGCGCGGCGCGAGGTGCTCGAAGCGCAGCTCGAGGTGCGGCGGATCCGCCGCGTGCTGGAACGCAGCCAGGACCAGGTGCTGGCGATGACCGCTCCGGACCGCCTCACGCCGCTGGCGTTTCCGCTCTGGGCCGACCGCCTGCGCGCCCACCTGTCCAGCGAGGACTGGCAGGCCCGTGTCGAGCGCATGCTCGGGCGATTGGAAAAGAACGCCCCGTCCGCTGCATGATCGTCGAGCTGGCGGGCAATCGACTGGAGATGCGGCCGGACCGGTCGCTGTGGTGGCCGGCTCGGCGGACCGCACTGGTCGCCGATGTGCACCTCGGCAAGGATCAGGTGTTCCGACGCGCCGGCGTGGCGATCCCCGGGGCGGTGCTCGATGCCGAACTGGCCGCGTTGGACGCCGTGCTCGAGGCGACCGGTGCCGAGCGGCTGGTGGTCCTCGGCGACTGGGTCCACGCCGCCCCCGCTGCGGACGATGCCTGGCCGCATGCGATCGCCCGATGGCGGGCGCGACACGCTTCGCTGGACCTGGTGCTGGTCGCCGGCAACCACGACCGGGGCCTGGCGCCGTGGCTGGATCCTTGGCGGATGACGAGCTGGGCCGACGGCAGGTGTCTGGACGGGCTCGAGCTGTTGCACGAGGTGCGCACGGAGGCTCCGCCGCCGGGGCTGTCGGGCCATGTCCATCCGGTGGTGCGGCTCGGCCGACGCGGTGATCGGCTGCGGCTGCCGGCCTTCGCCCGCAAGAACGAACACCTGATCCTGCCGGCCTTCGGGCGGTTCACCGGGGGCGGGGAAGGGCTGGAGCGCGAGGGCTGGACGTTCTTTCCGGTCAGTCCGGACCGCGTCTTCGCGCTCGGGGATGATCCCCGGGCCCGTGCCGACCGCGATCCCGGCGCCGGATGACCTCGGCATCGACCTCGAGAACGACCCGATTTCGCGTGTCGAGAAACTCGATCCGGACCGAATGTCCGGGCGGCGGCGACCGGACGGGCTGCATCAGCATCAGATGCAGGCCGCCACGCTCCAGCGTGATTGCCTCGCCGGGCTCGATCACCAGCCCGTCCACGCGCCGCATCCGGGCCATGCCGTCTTCGTGGAACGAGCGATGGAGCTCGACGCGCCGGAACCCCTCGGCGCGGGCCGAAGCGATCCGGACGGCCTCGTCGCCGTCGTTGAGCAGGGTCATGTAACCGGCCAGCATGGGCGCGCCGGGCGGTGCCGCGGGAATCCAGGGGTCCAGCGCCCGCAGCCCGTCGGCGGCGGAGGCATCGAGTACCATCAGGAGCAGCAGGGTCGCGATCGAAGAGCGGAGCATCTCGGTCATCATCTCGATCCTCCGGGCAGGAACGAATCGTCGATTTCGTCCCTCCATTCTATCGCGCCGGCGTGCGCGCACCGGGAGACAGGCATGGATTTCACGCCCTCGGATCGATCGAACGATCTGGCGCATCGCATCGAGGCCTTCGTCGAGCAGCGCGTTCTGCCGCTCGAGGCCGAACTGTTCGGTCGCGTCCGATCGGACGACGAGCGCTGGCAGGAACCACGAGCGGTTCGCGAACTGAAGGCGGAAGCGCGCGGCGAGGGCCTTTGGAACCTGTTCCTGCCCGACCGCGAGCTGGGCGCCGGCCTGTCGAACCTCGACTACGCGCCGCTCGCCGAGCGCATGGGACGATCGTTGCTGGCGCCCGAGGTCTTCAACTGCAACGCGCCCGATACCGGCAACATGGAAGTGCTGTACCACTACGGGTCCGACGACCAGAAGGCACAGTGGCTGGAGCCGCTGCTCGCCGGCGAGATCCGGTCCGCGTTCTGCATGACCGAGCCCGACGTGGCCTCTTCGGACGCGACCAACATGGAGGCCACGGCACGCCTCGAGGGCGACCAGGTCGTACTCGACGGACGCAAGTGGTGGTCGACCGGCATCGGTCATCCGCACTGCCGCGTCGTGATCTTCATGGGGCTGACGGACCCGGACGCCGATCGCCACCGCCGCCATTCCATGGTGCTGTGCCCGACCGACGCGC
Organism: Halomonas denitrificans; assembly: GCA_019800895.1. Classification (NCBI taxonomy): domain Bacteria; kingdom Pseudomonadati; phylum Pseudomonadota; class Gammaproteobacteria; order Oceanospirillales; family Halomonadaceae; genus Halomonas; species Halomonas denitrificans. The sequence continues at coordinate 517,301 of JAHVKF010000001.1, read as the reverse complement.
CGGGCGTGAAGATCGAGCGGATGCTCCACGCGATGGGCTTCGACGATGCGCCCTACGGTCACGGCGAAGTCAGCTTCACGGACGTGCGCCTGCCGGCCTCGAACATCATCGCCGGCCCCGGTCGCGGCTTCGAGATCGCCCAGGGCCGCCTCGGTCCGGGCCGCATCCACCACTGCATGCGCCTGATCGGTCTCGCCGAGCGTGCGCTGAAGCTGGCCTGCAGACGGGCCCTCGGCCGCACCGCCTTCGGCCGGCCGCTGGCGAAGCTCGGCGGCAACGCCGAGCGCATCGCCGACGCGAGGATCGCGATCGAACAGGCTCGCCTGCTGGTCCTGAAGGCCGCCTGGGCACTGGACACGCACGGAATCCGGGGCGCGATGAGCGAGGTGTCGCAGATCAAGGTCGCCGTGCCGAAGATGGCCCAGGACGTGATCGATCTCTCGATCCAGCTGCACGGCGGCGGGGGCATGTGCAACGACTACCCGCTGGCCGCCGCCTTCGCCGGCGCCCGCGCCCTGCGCCTCGCCGACGGCCCCGACGAAGTCCACCGCATGCAGGTCGCCCGCGCCGAGTTCAAGAAATACCTCGGGTGACGGCTTCGATCGGGTGGTAGTGGCGGATTCCTTTAGAGGATTGACGCAAAGGCGCGAAGGGGCAAAGGACGCAAGGAAGGACTTGGAGCAAGAAACAAAGGGCAAAGCGTTTTCTCGCAGAGACGCGGAGCCGCAGAGAAAAAGCAAAAATGCCGTGTTGTTCGAAACAGCGGATGCCAGGGCACTCGGGCAGGATCGCATTGGTTCAATCATTTTTCCGGGTTTCTCTGCGTCTCCGCGTCTCTGCGAGAAAGTGCTTTTTCGATTTTTGCCTTCTTGAACGACCTCTCTTCGCGCCCTTTGCCCCTTCGCGCCTTTGCGTTCATCCTCTGAAGGCCGATCCCACGATGTCAGCAAGTCCAAACATGAGACGAGACCGATGAGTTCGAAGGAAGCAAGCGTGATCGACCAGCCGCGCGCGGTGCGGGAGGAGGACCGGTTCGACGAGGCTGCGCTGGATCGATGGTTGAAGGAACGGATCGACGGGTTGGAAGGTGCTCCGCAAGTCGAGCAGTTTCCGAAGGGGGCGTCGAATCTTACGTACCGCCTGCGCTACGCGAACCGCGACCTGATCCTGCGGCGGCCGCCGGCGGGGACGAAGGCGAAATCGGCGCACGACGTGGTGCGCGAGTACCGGATCCAGAAGGCGCTGAAGCCGGTCTTCCCCAAGGTGCCGGAGATGCTGGCGGCCTGCGAGGACCACGACGTGATCGGCTCGGACTTCTACGTCATGGAGCGGCTCGAAGGCATCATCCCGCGCGCCGACCTGCCGAAGGGCCTCACGCTCAGCGAAGACGACACCCGGCGGCTTTGCCGGAACGCGATCGACACGCTGATCGAGATGCACTCGGTCGACATCGAGGCCGCCGGCCTGGACAGGCTGGCCAAGGGCACGGGCTACAACCGACGCCAGATCGACGGCTGGTCGGGCCGTTTTCGCAAGGCGCGCACCTGGAACGTTCTGAAGGGCGAGAGGGTCATGCAATGGCTGGATCGCCACTGCCCGGACGAGGTCGCGATCCGGCTGATCCACGGCGATTACCGCTTCGACAACCTGGTGCTGGATCCGCAGGACCCGCTGAAGATCATCGGCGTGCTCGACTGGGAGATGGCCACGCTCGGCGATCCGCTGATGGACCTGGGCAACGCGCTGGCCTACTGGGTCCAGGCCGACGACGACCGAGTCTTCCGCGCGTTCCGCCGCCAGCCGACGCACCTGCCGGGCATGATGACCCGGCGCGAAGTGGTCGACGACTACTGCGAGAAGATGGGCCTGTCGCCGGAGCGCTGGGCCTTCTACGAGGTCTATGGCCTGTTCCGCCTGGCCGTCATCGTCCAGCAGATCTACTACCGCTACCACCACAAACAGACCCGCAACCCCGCGTTCAGGAACTTCTGGCTCGTCGCCAACTATCTTCTCTGGCGCTGCGGCCGCGTCATTCGCCGGTCGGGGCTGACTTAGGGCGTTGGCTTCGTTCTGGTGTTGTGCCTTGGTCCTTTAGAGGATGGACGCAAAGGCGCGAAGGGGCAAAGAACGCGAAGAGAAGCCGTTCAAGCAAAGTGAAAAGCGAGAACCGGGAAGGCGTTTTCTCGCAGAGACGCGGAGACGCAGAGAAACCAAAAGAAAAGTTATTGCACCAAGGCGATTCGGCCGGAGTGGGTTGGCATCCGATGCTCTGATCAGATCAGCCTTCTGTTTTTCCTCTGCGGCTCTGCGTCTCTGCGAGAAAACGCAGTTGTCTTTGCTTTGAGGTTTTCTCGAAGTCGACCCTTGCGTTCTTTGCCCCTTCGCGCCTTTGCGTCCATCCTCTAAAGGAAGTTGGCGAAGAGCCCGACCGAAGCCCCGATCAGCCCTTGCCGCGGGTGCGGGTCTTGTCTTTCTTGGCGTTCTTCTCGAGGAACTGGATGATCAGGCCGGCGACGTCCTTGCCGGTGGCGGACTCGATGCCTTCGAGGCCCGGCGAGGAGTTGACTTCCATGACCAGCGGGCCGTGGTTGGAGCGCAGCAGGTCGACGCCGGCGACGTTCAGGCCCATGATGCGCGCAGCCCGGACCGCCGTGGACCGCTCCTCCGGCGTGATCTTGATCAGGCTGGCGGTGCCGCCGCGGTGGAGGTTGGAGCGGAACTCGCCGGGCTTGGCCTGGCGCTTGATCGCGGCGACGACCTTGTCGCCGACGACGAAGCAGCGGATGTCGGCGCCGCCGGCCTCCTTGATGTATTCCTGGACCATGATCGAGACGTTCAGGCCCATGAAGGCTTCGAGCACGCTCTCGGCCGCCTTCTTGGTTTCGCACAACACCACGCCGATGCCCTGCGTGCCTTCGAGCAGCTTGACCACCAGCGGCGCGCCGCCGACCATCTCGATCAGGTCGCCGATGTCGTCGGCGGCGTTGGCGAAGCCGGTCACCGGCAGACCGATGCCGCGCCGGGACAGCAGCTGCAGCGAACGAAGCTTGTCGCGCGAGCGGGTCACCGCGACCGACTCGTTCAGCGGAAAGGTGCCCATCATCTCGAACTGGCGCAGGACCGCGGTGCCGTAGAAGGTGATCGACGCGCCGATGCGCGGGATGACCGCGTCGAACTGGTCGAGCGTGTCGCCGCGGTAATGGATCGACGGCCGGTGCGAGGCGATGCTCATGTAGCAGCGAAGCGTGTCGACCACCCGCACTTCGTGGCCGCGTTCCTCGGCCGCCTCGACCAGGCGCTTGGTCGAGTAGATGCTGCGGCTGCGGGAGAGAATCGCGATACGCATGGAGGTCATGGTCGGTTCGGGCTCAGTCGAGGCGGGGTTTGCCCTGCAGGAACGTCCGGGCCGGATACACCAGCGCGTGGTGTTCCATGGCCGCCCGCCCGAGCAGCATTCGATACCGCATTCTCTCACGGTCGGCCAGGGTGATGTCCACGTCCCAGCGGGCGTGACCGATCACGATGGGCGTCCGGATCGTGTAGCGGCGCTGGCGCTCGCCGGAACTGGAACGCACCCGGCGGGTGCCGACCAGCCGCGCGTCGCAGGCGTGCCAGCCGCCGGGGTCCGGGTGGCCGGTGAACACGCGGAAGCGGACCCGGTTCTCGCCGTCGACTTCGAACGCCTCGACGTCGATCGCGTGCAGCGCGCAGCTCTTCGCCCCCGTGTCGACCCGCGCCCGAAGGCGCCGGATGCCCAGCTCGGGCAAGGCGACCCACTCGCAGGCGCCGATGATCATGGTCGGCGAGTCGTCGTGTCCGATCACGTGAAGTGCTCGTCGAGGTAGCGGTGGACTTCCTTCTCGATTGTCGGCTTCAGGAACGACACGAAGAAATCGAGCCGGGCGTTGACGTGGACGCAGTGTTCGTCGACCCGGATCGAGCCGTTGCAGCCGGAGCGCTCGAACAGCAGCACGTCGTCGTCCCAGCCGTAGTTGACCGAGAACTTCTCGGCCAGGTCGCGGGCCAGGTCGTCGGCGATCTGCTGCGCCGTGGCCAGGTCGTGGCGATGCGTCTTGCGGATGTCGATCGTACTCATGGGTGAAGTGTACTCGGTAAGGGGCGAGGGGCCAGGGGTCAGGGACTAGTAGGGGCGGTGCGTCAGGGGCTGGGGGTCAGGGGCTCGTCGCCAGTGCGCTCGCCTCATCGCCGGTTTCCACTGGCCCCTGGTCCCTCACCCCTGGCCCCTGGTCCCTCACCCCTGGTCCCTCGCCCTTCGTCCCCGCTTTACAACGAAATCCTCGGCGGCAGCAGGACGCTGGCCAGGATCATGCCGGCGGTGAGCGCCACGGCGATCATGCCGGCCAGGAATGCCGTCTCCAGGCCCGACAGGATGTCGTGGCCGACGACCGCGGCCAGGCTGCGCATGCCGATGCTGCCGGGGACCAGCAGGATCAGTCCGGGCAGCAGCATCACCGATCCCGGGCGCCCGGTCACGCGGGCGAAGAGGTTGCCGGAAAGCGCGACGAACAGGCCGCCGAGGAACGCGCCGAGCACCGGCGAACCGGTGATTCCGCCGAGACTCGATCCGGCGAAGGCGATCAGGCAGGCCAGCAGGACCCAGATCCAGTCGCGCAGCCAGGCCTGGAACAGGGCGACGAAGCCGATCGCCGCGATGGCGAAGCCGATGAAGATCACGCCCGGCGGAAGCGGCGAAGGATCGACCAGCGTGATCGGACCGACCACCCACTGGCCGGCGGCACCGCCGGCCGCCAGCCCGAAACTCAGGAACGCGAAGATGGTGATCGTCGACAGCATCCGCGAGGAACCGGCCACCAGGTGGCCGGTGGCGAGCTCGCGGGTCGCGATCGTCAGGTCCATGCCCGGAATCAGCGCGATCATGCCGGCGATCACCGCCGGCATCAGCGCGGTCCGGCCGTCGAAGCCGCACCAGAGCGTGCCGATGAAGGTGACCAGCAGCGCCGCCACCGGCGCGACCAGGCGCGCCAGGTCCGGCCCCCGCTTGAGCAGCATCACGCACAGGCCGGTCAGGCCGCCGAGCACGCCGGCGGTCAGCATCTCGCGCAGGCCGCCGCCGATCAGCGTGCAGGCGCCGGCCGAAACGGCCATGAAGGCCAGCAGCAGGGGCGCCCCCCGATACGCCGGGGGGCGCTGGTCGATCTCGCGCACCCGACGGTCGGCCTCGATCGGGTCCAGCGCGCCGGACGCCAGCTGTTCCATCACGTCGGTCAGCTCGGACAACTTGCCGAGGTTCGAGTCTCCGGGCTCGACGCGGGCGAGATAGACCTGCTGCCGCGTGCCGTCGCCGAGGGACACGATCAGTGCGGTCGGCGTCGAGAAGAATTCCGCGCTCAGCCCCAACCGTTCGGCCATGACCTGCATCGCGGTTTCCAGCCGGTGCGCGGGCGAGCCGGCATGGGTCAGCGCCCGGCCGAGATTCAGGACCAGCGTGGCATACGGGCTGGCCTCGAAGGACTGGGTATCGTCCTCGGCCGGTGTGCGAATCGGGATCATGGCATCGGAGAGCGCAGCGGGACGCCTGCGCGGGGCGGATTCAGCCGCGATCATACGTCAGCAGAACGTCGCCGTCGCAGCGAAGGGCACGCCGGACGGCTACCATGAGCGCTGATTCCCCGTGAGCATCCCTCGGCCGATGAAACGCGAAGAAATCGATTTCCCTCCGGAGCACGAAGCGCTGCGCCAGGACGTTCGAACACTCGGCGGCATGGTCGGCGAGGTGCTTCGCGAGCAGGGCGGGGCTCCGCTGTTCGAGCGTGTGGAGGCCGCCCGAGAGGCCGCGATCGCGCGGCGAGCCGGGGAACCGGACGCCGGCCTGGAGCCGCTGTGTCGCTTCGATGACGGGGATGCCGCTGCTGAATTCGTGCGTGCATTCGCGGCGTGGTTCCGGGTCGTGAACCTGGCCGAGCAGGTCCACCGGATCCGCCGCCGGGACGATCGAGCCGTGACCGGCGAGATCCAGCCCGACAGCCTGGAGGCGGTGCTTGCGGCGCTGCGCGACGACGGTCTGGAGCCTCCGGAGCTTGTGGAGCTGCTCGGCCGGGTCCGGATCGAACCGGTGCTGACCGCGCACCCGACGGAGGCGACGCGACGCTCGATTCTCGAGAAGGAACAGCGCATGGCCGGCTACCTGGTCGAGCGCATGAACGAGCGGCTTTCCGCCCGGGCGGCGCGGCGACTGGTCGACCGGGTCCGGATGGAGCTGACGATCGCGTGGCAGACCGCCGAGCAGGCCGAGAAGCGGCCGACGGTCGCCGACGAAGCCGAACACGCGCACTACTATCTGGCCAACGTGCTGTACCGGATCGCGCCGGTCCTGCACGAGAACCTCGCCGAGGCGGTCCGGGCGGTCTGGGGGCAGGACGTAGCGCCGGCACAGCTGCCGACGCTCCTGCGCTTCGGATCCTGGGTGGGCGGCGACATGGACGGAAACCCCAACGTCGGTGCCGACACCGTGCTCGATACGCTGGCCGAGCAGCGCCGGCAGGTCATCGGCAACTACCTGCGCGAAGTCCGGCGCCTGAACCGACTGCTCAGCCAGACCGACGGACGGGTCGACATCTCCGAGGACCTGGCCGGGCGGCTCGACGCGGCGCGTTCGGAACTGATCACGACGGCCGAGGCCATCCCCGCCCGCCACCGGGAGATGCCGTACCGGGTGTTCCTCTACCTGGTCGAAGCACGCCTGCAGCGTACGCTCGATGACGCCGAGCACGGCTATCCGTCGCCGGATGCATTCGCCGAGGACCTCGCCGCGGTCGCCTCCAGCCTTGAGCAGCACCGCGGGCAGCGCGCCGGCCTGTTCCCGGTCCAGCGCCTGCAGCGACGGGTCGATATCTTCGGCTTCCACCTGGCGGCGCTGGACCTGCGCGTCGATTCCGGCGACCTGCACGCGGCCGTGGCCGAACAGTTGGGCGACGACGACTGGCCCGATCGCCCGGTTGATGAACGCCGCCGGATGCTCCTCGAGCGGCTCGAGGACTCGGACCGCGACGGCACGACGTCCACGCCGGTCTCCGAAGGCGAGCATCCCGTGTTCCGCCTGCTGGCGGCCGCCGCCGAGGCGCGCCGCGTGTACGGTCGTCGCTCGGTCGAAACGCTGATCGTCAGCATGAGCCGGAATGCCGACGACGTGCTGGCGGCCTGGTTCATGGCCCGGCGTGCCGGGCTGGAAGACGGGGCCATGGATTTCGTGCCGCTGTTCGAGACCGTCGATGATCTGCAGGCCGCCGACGGCGTGATGGACGGGCTGCTGGAGGAGCCGGCCTGGCGTTCGCTGCTCGAGCAGCGAGAGCACCGCCAGACCATCATGCTGGGCTATTCCGACAGCAACAAGGACGGCGGACTGGTTGCCTCGCGCTGGTCGTTGCAGGACGCGCAGCGGCGGCTGACCGAGCGGTTCGGGAACGCCGGCGTCGGCCTGACCCTGTTCCACGGGCGGGGTGGCAGCATCGGGCGCGGCGGCGGCAAGACCCACCGCGCCATCCTCGCCGCGCCCGATGGAAGCGTCGATGGTCGCCTGCGCCTGACCGAGCAGGGCGAGGTGATCCACCGCAAGTACGCGCTGCGTCCGATCGCCGTGCGGAACCTCGAGCAGATGACCGGCGCGGTGCTTCGCGCCAGCCGCCGGAAGCGACCCGATGGCGACGTGCCGGCGCCGTGGCGAGAAGCCATGACCGCACTGGCCGGGCACAGTCGTTCGGCCTATCGGGGGCTGGTCTACGAGTCCGACGGCTTCGCCGACTATTTCCGCGCCGCGACCCCGATCGACGTGATCGAACGGATGCGGATCGGCTCGCGGCCCGCGTCGCGCGCGGCCGATGCAGGCATCGACGGCCTGCGGGCCATTCCCTGGGTGTTCGCCTGGGGGCAGAGCCGCCACGCGCTGCCGGGCTGGTTCGGCCTCGGCGCTGGCCTCGAGGCCGTGGCCGATTCGGCCGGCGAGCGGGTTCTTCGCGAAATGCTTCGCGGCTGGTTGTTCTTCCGCACGATTCTCGACGACGCGGAAATGGCGATGGCCAAGTCCGACCTCGGCATCGCCGAACGCTATGCGGCCCTGGCCGGGGAGGCGGGGAAGCGCTTCTTCCCCGAGATCCGTGCCGAGTTCGACCGGACCCGGGACTGGGTCTGCCGCCTGAAGGAGCAGCGGGTCCTGCTCGACGGAGACGCCACCCTGCAGCGTTCGATCCTGCTTCGCAACCCGTATATCGATCCGATGAGCTTTGCCCAGGTCGACCTGCTGGCCCGCTGGCGCGACGGCGAACGGCAGGATTCACGCCTGGAGCAGGCGCTGGTGGCCTCGGTGCACGGGATCGCGCAGGGCTTGCAGAATACGGGGTAGGGGCTGATGGTCAGGGACTAGGGGCTGCTGGGCCGTCAGGACCCGGCTTTTACATGTCCCTGCTTCTTTTCCCCTTGGCCCCTCGCCGGTGTCAAGCCGGCGCGGAACCCTTGAAGGTGCCGATGATCACGACCGTCTTGCCGGACGCGCGCAGCATGCCCTCTTCCTCGAGCGATTTCATCACCCGGCCGGCCATCTCGCGCGAGCAACCGACGATTCGCGAGAGCTCCTGGCGGGTGATCTTGATCTGGGTGCCCTCGGGGTGGGACACGGCATCGGGTTCCCCGCACAGGTCGATCAGCGTGCGCGCGACCCGGCCCTGGGTGTCCAGGAACGCCAGGTGCTCGACCTTGCGCCGCGTCTGCAGCAGGCGCTGGGCCAGCTTGGCCCCGATCGCGGTCATGATCTCGAGCGCGCTGTCCTTCAGGTCACCTTCCAGGAGCTCGCGCAGGTGGGCGTAGGAAATCTCGGCGAGTTCGCACTTGGTCCGGGTGCGGACCATGACCTCACGCTTGCCGGGTCGCATGAACAGGCCCATCTCGCCGATGAAGTCGCCGGGGTTGAGGTAGCTGAGAATCAACTCGCGGCCGTCGTCGCCTTCGGTCGAGACCGTGACCGAGCCCTCGACCACGTACCAGAACGACTGGCCGTTGTCGCCCGGACGCATGACCGTGGCGCGGGCAGGAAAGTGCTGGCGCTTGCAGTGTTCGAGGAAGCGATCCATCGCCACGCGATCGACCGGGTAGAACTGTGGATCTCGCATCAATCTCGTCCTGAGAACGGGTAAATGTGCGGGCCGCTGCCGCAATACCTTCATTATGAAGCGCAACGCGGGCTTGTCAATGTCGGACGCCGCGCTGCGGAATCCGCTCCGGCCGGCGATCGGACGGCGCGAGGAACGGGTTCTCCGTCCCCCTCATGAATCGATGGACGCATCGGATCACGATCCGACAAGCATCCGGGCTCGCTCTGATGGATAATGGGGGATTCGCATCGCTCGAATCTCCGCATCACCGACCGGGACCGCCATGGCAAAGCGTCGAATCCAGCTGCACGGCTTCAACAACCTGACCAAAGCCCTCAGCTTCAACATCTACGATCTGTGTTACGCCACGACCGATGAACAGCGCGAGGATTATATCGCCTACATCGACGAGGCCTACAACGCCGAGCGGCTGACCCAGATCCTGACCGATGTCTCCCAGATCATCGGCGCGAACATCCTCAACATCGCACGGCAGGACTACGACCCGCAGGGCGCAAGCGTGACGATCCTGATCGCCGAGGGGCCCGTGGAACCGGGCTCGACGATCTCGAGCGCAGCGCCCGGACCGCTGCCGGAGACGGTGCTGGCCCACCTCGACAAGAGTCACATCACGGTCCACACGTACCCGGAGAGCCACCCGCACGACGGCATCTGCACGTTCCGGGCCGACATCGACGTGGCGACCTGCGGGGTGATCTCGCCGCTCAAGGCGCTGAACTACCTGATCCACAGCTTCGAGTCGGACATCGTCACGGTCGACTACCGGGTTCGCGGCTTCACCCGCGACGTGCGCGGCCGCAAGCACTTCATCGACCACAAGATCACGTCGATCCAGGACTACTTCAGCCGCGACACGAAGAACGCCTACGAGATGATCGACGTCAACGTGTACCAGGAAAACCTGTTCCACACGAAGATGTGCCTGAAGCAGTTCGAGCTCGACAACTACCTGTTCGGGCTCGATGCCGACGATCTGCCGGCGCCGCAGCGGCGCAAGGTCGAGCGCCGCCTGAAGAAGGAAATGCAGGAGCTGTTCTACGGTCGCAACCTGTAGGGGTCGCAACTTCAGGGGTCGCATCTTTCATGGTTCGCGACCTCCAGGGGCCGCGACCCGTAGGACCGGAGTGGGTGATTTGCGGGCGGTCGGCCCGACGGACTCGATCCCCGTGGCTTCGGCCCCCCCGGGGCAGGATCGGGGAGATTGCGGTCAGATGCGGTGCGCCAGCCGCTTCATGACGCCGGCGGTCAACGCCATGATGCCCTGTACCGGTGCTGGCAGCCGCGCGGCGCCGGCTTCGTGGGCCAGGTCCGCGTGTCGGGCTTCGTCGATCTTCATCTGCTCCACGATGGCCCGCGACCGGAGGTCGTTCTCGGGCAGCCGGTGGAGGTGATTCTGCAGGTGCGCCTCGACCTGGCGCTCGGTGGCCTCGACGAAGCCCAGGCTCCAGCGGTCGCCCGCCGCGCCGGCCAGCGCCCCGATCGTGAACGAGCCCGCGTACCAGAGCGGGTTGAGCAGGCTGGGCCGGTCGTCCAGTTCCCGCAGGCGGTCCGCACACCAGCTCAGGTGGTCGACTTCCTCGTCGGCCGCCTGCTGCATCTCGGCACGCACGCCGGCGGTTCGCGCGGTCGCTGCCTGGCCCGCGTACAGTGCCTGGGCACAGACCTCTCCCGTGTGGTTCACGCGCATCAGGCCGGCGATCTCGCGCCGTTGCCTCTCGTCGAACTCGGGTTCTTCCGCATCGGCGCCCGGCCGCGGCCGTTCTGCCGCCGGTGCGGGCGCCAGGACCACGCGCAGGGCCCGGTCGAATTCGGAAAGGACGCGATCACTCAGGGACTGGCTCATGACGGTAGCTGGTTGGGTGTCCGGGCCGAGAGTCTACCGCCACCGCGTGGTCACGGCCTCGATCCGCGACGACGCGGCCACACCGGTCGCTTTGCTATCCTGCGCGGCTTTGCGACGGGCCGGACCGACGCCCGGCCGCCTTCAACCCGAACCCGGAGATATCGAAATGACGAAGATTGCTGAATTCGACCGTGCCTGCAAGGCCCTTGCCGCCGCCATCCTGCTGGCGGCGTCGGGAGCCGTCGCGGCCGAATGGACCGGGTCGGGCGAACTCGGCCTTGTCTTCGCTCGCGGAAACAGCGACACGGAGACCGTCAACGCGGGCTTCGAACTGCGTTACGAGCAGGACCGCTGGACCAACACCCTGAAGAGCAGCTACCTGCGCTCGGAGAACGAGGGCGAACTGGACGCCAGCCGCTTCGTGATTTCCAACAACACGCTCTACGATCTGACCGAGCGCAGCTACCTGGTCGGTTCGGCGCGCTACGACCAGGACAAGTTCTCCTCCTTCGAATACCAGGCCACGGCCGGCCTCGGCTACGGCTACCGGGTCCTTGACGGCGAGTCTCACACCCTGTCGGTCGAGGCCGGCCCGGGCGTACGATTCTCCGAAGAACGCGATTCCGGCGAATCGGAAACGAAGCTGATCGCACGCGGCGCGCTGGACTACGCGTGGCAGATTTCCGAAACGGCTCGGCTGGAAAACGCGCTGCTGGTCGAATCCGGCGCGTCGAACACCTTCGTCGAGAACGCGCTGTCGCTGGAGGTCGCGATCAACAGCGCGATGTCGCTGAAGACCGGGGTCGCGGTGCGGCACAACACCGACGTCGCCGCCGGTCGCGACAACACCGACGTGCTCAGCACGGTCAACCTGGTCTACAGTTTCGACTGAGTCCTCGACGGCCCCGATCGTGTCCTATTACCGCAAGCACCTGTTCTTCTGCACCAACCAGCGCGCCGAGGGCGCGGAGCGGCCCTCCTGCGCCCAGTGCGGCTCGCCCGAGCTCCGGGCCTGGATGAAGTCGAGGATCAAGGAGCTCGGCCTGGCCGGCGCCGGCGGCGTGCGGGTCAACATCGCCGGCTGCCTCGATCGCTGCGAGCTTGGTCCGGTGCTGGTGGTCTATCCCGAGGGCGTCTGGTACACCTACATCGACGAGGACGACCTGGAGGAGATTCTCCAGGCACACGTCATCGAGGGTCGTCCGGTCGAGCGACTCCGCCTGCCCGACGCACCCGATGGGCCGCCCTAGATGCCGATCCGCGCGCTGCCCGAGCACCTGGTCAATCAGATCGCGGCCGGCGAAGTCATCGAGCGGCCCGCCTCGGTGGTCAAGGAGCTGGTCGAGAACAGCCTCGACGCCGGAGCGCGACGGGTCCGGATCGACATCGAGGGCGGTGGCCAGCGCCGCATCCGGATCACCGACGACGGTCACGGCATCCCGGCCGACGAACTGCCGCTCGCGCTGCATCCCCACGCGACCAGCAAGATCGAGCGGCTGGAAGATCTCGAGGCGGTGGCCAGCCTCGGGTTCCGCGGTGAGGCGCTGGCCAGCATCGGTTCCGTGGCCCGACTCGACCTGTCCAGTCGCGCGGCCGGTGCCGACGGCGGCATGAGGCTGGTCGCCGAGGGGGGGCGGGTCGGCGATCCCGAACCGTGCCCGATGCCGCCCGGAACGGTGATCGACGTGCGCGACCTGTTCTTCAACACGCCGGCGCGGCGCAAGTTCCTGAAGACCGAACGCACGGAATTCGGCCACATCGACGAGTGCATACGGAGGCTGGCGCTGGCCCGGATGAACTGCGCCTTCGAACTCCACCACAACGGTCGGGCGGTGCGCCGCCTGCCGACCGCCGACAGCGACGCGGCCCGACAGCGGCGGGTCGAGGACGTCTGCGGCCAGGGCTTCATCGACCATGCGCTGACCGTGGAGACCGAACACCAGGGGCTCCGCCTGAGCGGCTGGATCGCGCGTCCGAGCTTCTCCCGCAGCCAGGCCGACATGCAGTTCTTCTTCGTCAACGGCCGGTTGGTCCGCGACCGGCTGGTCACCCACGCGGTGCGCCAGGCCTATTCCGACGTGCTGTACTCGGGCCGCCACCCGGCCTACGTGCTGATGCTGGAACTCGACCCCGGCCGGGTCGACGTCAACGTCCACCCGCAGAAGACCGAGGTGCGCTTTCGCGACGGACGGACGGTCCACGATTTCCTGTTCTCGATGATCCACAGGGCGCTGTCCGGAACCCGGCCGGGGTCCGACGAAGGACGGAGCGCGTCCCATGCGGGACCGGCCGCCGGCCGGATCGATCTGCCGTCGACGGGCGCCGGGTGGCGGGACGATCGCCAGGGCGGCCTCGGGCTCCCGGTGGCCGAGGCCGTGCAGCGCTACGCCGAGCTGGCCCGGCCGAGCGACCGCGACGGTGGACGGCCGCTGCCGGCCGACGGCGGCGACGCCGAGGTCCCGCCGCTCGGCTTCGCCCTGGCCCAGGTCCATGGCATCTACGTGCTGGCCCAGAACGCCCGCGGCCTGGTGCTGGTGGACATGCACGCCGCTCACGAGCGAATCGTCTACGAGCGGATGAAGGCCTCGTGGCAGGAAGATCGCGTCCGCGCCCAGACCCTGCTCGTGCCGGAAACCCTGGCCGTTTCGGCGCGCGAGGTCCGGGCGCTGGAGCAGCACCAGGATTCCCTGCACCGGCTGGGCTTCGAGCTGCAGCCGGCCGGTCCGGAAAGCGTGTTGATCCGGGCGGTTCCGACGCTGCTGGCCACGGCCGACAGCCACGCTCTGGTCCGCGACGTGCTGTCCGACCTGACCGAGCTGGGCGACTCGAAACGCGTCGAGCAGGCGATCGACGAGTTGCTGTCGACGGCGGCCTGTCACGGATCGGTGCGCGCCAACCGGCGATTGAACATCGACGAGATGAACGCGCTGCTGCGCGACATGGAGCGGACCGAGCGGTCCGACCAGTGCAATCACGGTCGGCCGACCTGGGTCGAGCTGGACCTGCAGCAGCTCGATCGCCTGTTCCTTCGCGGCCGTTGATTCGTCGAAAACGGGACCGTTAGGACCGTTCGGGCCCTCCGGTCCGTGCCGGGCCCTCAGCCGTCGGCAGCGTCGTCGCCGCGATCGGTCTCGTCGCCCTCTGCCTCGTCGGCCGCCGCCGCGGTCCGTGCGAGCAGCGGATGCTCGCGGCCGTCCATCCAGACCAGGATCTCGTAGAAGGTACGGATGTTCTCGACGTAGCTCGCGGCCTCGTAGCCGCGGGCGTAGCCGAAGCGCGTCTGCGAGAAATAGCGCTCCTGGGTCAGCAGGGGCAGGCGGTCGCGGACGTCGACCCAGCGGTCGGGATCGCCGCCCTGGACTTCGGTCAGCACGCGGGCGTCCTCGAGGTGGCCGAGGCCGATGTTGTACGCCGCCAGCGCCAACCAGAGGCGATCGGGATCATCGATGCGCTCGGGCAGGCGGTCGATCAGCGAGACCAGGTAGCGCGCGCCGCCGGAAACGCTCTGGGCCGGGTCCCGGCGGTCCTCGATGCCGACCTGCCGGGCGGTGCGCTGGGTCAGCATCATCAGGCCGCGCACGCCGGTGCGCGAGACCGCGTTCGGGTCCCAGTGCGACTCCTGGTAGCTCACCGCGGCGAGCAGGCGCCAGTCCAGGCCCGTGTCCTCGGCCGCCTCTTCGAACAAGGGCCGGATCCGGGGCAGGCGCTCGCGCATCTGCTGCATGAAGTTGAAGGTGCCGACCGGCTCGTAGTTCTCCACGTGGCTGTAGTAGCGCTCGCGCAGTTCGCCGATCAGCGGTGCGGTGGAACCGGCGGCGAAGAACTCGCGCATCGCCTGGACCAGCGTGTCGTCGTCGCCGAGCCGCGTGGCCCAGGCCAGCGGCTGCGGCGGGCCGATCTCGAACGCGCGACGCACGGCGGGGAAATAGCGCCGGTTCAGGTCGAAGATGTTCGAATCGAGGATGGTGAAATCCAGTTCCTCGTTGCTGACGTCCTCGAGCAGGTCCTCGATGCTGGCCTCCGGGAACTCCGACCACTCGAGCCCGAACTCCTCCGCCCAGTCCTCGAGGAAGACCTCGTAGCTCGTGCCGTCGAGGATGCCGAGTCGGCCGTCCGCAAGGTCCGTCACGTCCCGGGGTCGGCGCGAACCGCGGCGGTAGACCACCACCGGCTCGACCTGCTCGTAGACCGGACCGAAGCGCAGGTCGTCGAGCCGGTCGGGACTGCGCGAAAGGTTCGCGGCGAGGAAGTCGCCGCGTCCGGCGAGCAGCGCCGGGACCAGTTGCTCGACCGAGGGAAGCGCGACGACCTCCAGGGGAACCCCGAGCGAATCCGCGAACGCGCGAGCCAGGTCGTACTCGAAGCCGGATTCGCCGTTGGGCCCGAGATAGTAGGTGGTTGCGCCGTTGATCGTCAGCATCACCAGGCGGCCGCGTTCGCGGACCCGCTCGAGCTCGGTCGCCGGGTCGTGCCCGGACAGCGTGCCGAGCACCACGGCCAGCGCCAGCAGCCCGCGCAGCACGGGCCGGCCGCGCAGCACGCGGAACACTCGGCTCGGGTCTTCGGCTCGATACTCGGGGTGCACGGCCTGCCTGGAATCGGAGCGGACGGAAGAGGGTCCGGGGCCCGTTATACTGCAAGCGCGCGCAGGCGTGCCGGAGCGGCGATCTGCTAGACTACCGCGCTTTTCGCGGCCCCGGCGTCGTCGCCCGGCGGTCGCCCGACCTCCGTTCCCGCCCCCTGGAAGCCGACATGAGCGATCCGATCCGTACCCGCTTCGCACCCAGCCCGACCGGTTTCCTGCACATCGGCGGCGCCCGCACGGCGCTGTTCTGCTGGCTCGCCGCGCGGGCCACCGGCGGCGACTTCGTCCTCCGGATCGAGGACACGGACCGCGAGCGCTCGACCGCCGACTCGGTGCAGGCGATCCTCGACGGTCTGGCCTGGCTCGAACTGACGCCCGATGAAGGCCCGTACTACCAGTCCGAGCGGATGGCGCTGTACCGGGAGACGGCCCAGCGGCTCCTGGACGAGGGCAAGGCGTACCGGTGCTACTGCTCGCGCGAGCGGCTGGATTCGCTGCGCGAGGCGGCGATGGCAGAGGGCAGGAAGCCGCGCTACGACGGCCACTGCCGGGACCTGGACCCCAAGGATGCCCCCGAGGGCGTCGACCCCGTGATCCGGTTCCGCAACCCCGACCAGGGCACGGTTCGCTTCGTCGACCGGGTCCGGGGCGAGATCGAGATCGCCAACGACGAGCTCGACGACCTGGTCATCGAGCGCGGCGACGGTACCCCGACCTACAACTTCGCGGTGGTCGTCGACGACCTCGACATGAAGATCAACCTGGTCATCCGGGGCGACGACCACATCAACAACACGCCGCGCCAGATCAACCTATACCGCGCCCTCGGCGCGCCGGTGCCGGAGTTCGCGCACGTGCCGATGATCCTCGGCGACGACGGCGCGCGCCTGTCGAAGCGGCACGGGGCGGTGAGCGTGATGGCCTGGCGCGAGCAGGGCTACCTGCCCGATGCGCTGGTCAACTACCTGGCTCGCCTGGGCTGGTCCCACGGCGACCAGGAACAGTTCTCCCGCGACGACCTCGTGCGGCTGTTCCGGATCGAGGACGTCAATCGCAAGGCCTCGCGCTTCGACACGGAGAAGCTGAACTGGCTGAACCAGCACTACCTCAAGGTCGCCCCCTTCGAACGCATCGACCCGGAACTGAAGTGGCACTTCGCGCACCACGGGCTGGACCCGACCCTGGGGCCGCCGCTCGCAGACCTGCTGACCGTCCAGCGTGAACGCTTCGAGACCCTGGCCGAGCTGGTCGAACAGAGCCGGGCGTTCTACGCCGATTTCGAGACCTTCGAGCCGGGGGCAGCGAAGAAGCACCTGCGGCCGGTCGCCGCCGAACCCCTGCAGGCGGTACGGGAGCAGCTGGAGCACTGCACCTGGGAGGTCGAGTCGCTGGGACGGGCGGTGCGCGACACCGCCGAGTCGCTCGGCGTCGGCATGGGCAAGATCGGGCAGCCGCTCCGCGTCGCCCTGATGGGGCACGGCAGCTCTCCGTCGATCGACCAGACGCTGTGGCTGGTCGGCCGGCAGCGTTCGCTGGACCGGATCGACCGCGCCCTGGCCTTCATCGCCGAGCGCGCCGCCCAGGCCGGCTGACGCGTAACCGGTCCGGGCTTTGCATTAGAATCGAAGGATGCAGCCGGGCCGCGTCATCGAGGAAGTGGAACAGCGCTGTGCGCAGGACAGCCTCAGGCTGACGCCGACCCGTCGCCGCGTCCTCGAGCTGATCCTGGCCGCCGACGGGCCGGTCAAGGCCTACGACCTGCTCGACCAGCTCAAGGCGGAGCAGCCCTCGGCGGCCCCGCCGACGATCTATCGCGCGCTGGAGTTCCTGCTCGAGCATCATTTCATCCACCGGCTCGAGACCCTCAACGCCTTCGTCAGCTGTTTCCACCCGGAACACCGGCACCAGGGTCGCTTCCTGATCTGCGAGGGCTGCGACGCGGTGATCGAACTTCCCGAGCGCGTCAGCACCCCGGAGCTGACCGAATTCGCGGCCTCGCGCGACTTTCGTCCCACCCGCCAGGTGCTGGAGATCTACGGCATCTGCAGCGACTGCCGGCAGCGGTCCGGCTGACTAGCGCGACGAGTCCATGTCTCGCCGCGAAAAGCTCTATCACCTGCACGACATCCTGCGGCAGCGCAGAACGCCCGTATCCAGGCAGGTGCTGATGGACGAGCTCGGCTGCAGCCAGGCGACGCTGTACCGGCTGATCGCCGAATTGCGCGACGTGCTCGGCGCGCCGCTGGAGCAGGATCCCGAGACCCGGCACTTCTTCTACGACCGCTCGCTGGCCGGCAGCTTCGAGCTTCCCGGGCTGTGGATCAGCCCCGAGGAACTGCAGGCCCTGCTGACCGCGCGCCAGATCCTGGCCAACGTGCAGCCCGGGCTGCTCCAGGACGAACTGGTCAACCTGCAGCAGCGAATGAGCCAGCTGATCGACCAGGAGGGCATCGACTTCTCCGAGCACCCGGAGCGCATCCATATCCGTCACGACGCCGGCCGTCCGGTTCCCGGACGGCTGTTCGAGGACCTCCTGCAGGCCCTGTTCCAGCGGCGCCGGGTGACGATCCGCTACCACGGCCGCCGCCGCGACGAGGTCAGCGAGCGCACCGTTTCGCCCCAGCGGCTGACCGCCTACCGCGACCGCTGGTATCTCGATGCGTGGTGTCACGACGCCGAAGGACTGCGCAGCTTCGCCGTCGAGCGGATCCAGGCGCTGAGCTCGGCCGATGCGCATGCCGAGGAGCTCGACAGCGACGCTCTCCGGGCGCACTACGACGGCGCCTACGGCATCTTTTCCGGTCCCGCCGAGCACCGCGCCCGGCTCCGCTTTTCTCCGGAGGCGTCGCGCTGGGCGGCCGACGAGCACTGGCACCCGGACCAGCGGCTCGAGCGCCTGGACGACGGTGCCGTGGAATTGACCTTGCCGTTCGGCTCCAGCCGCGAACTGGTCATGGACGTGCTTCGCTACGGCGCCGACGTCGAAGTGCTGGAGCCGGACTTCCTGCGCGAACAGGTCGCCGGCGCGGCCCGGGCGATGATCGCACTCTACGGCGACGATCGCCCGTCCGCCGGGCGCCGCACGGCGAAGGAAGCGAAGGGCGCGGCGTCATGACGTCGTCGCGGGGCCGCCTCCGGACTGTCATGGATCGGTCATTTGCCGCTGGTGCAATGGCGGGACGATCCGGATGAAGGCGACGCGGCCGATGGACAAGAAGGTGCTGGTGGTCGAGGACGACGAGGCGATCCGCGACATGATCGGATTCAATCTCAAGCGCGGTGGGTACGAGGTGATCGAGGCCGGTGACTGCCGGACCGCGAGGGTCCGGGTGGCGGATCACCGGCCGGACCTGATCCTGCTCGACTGGATGCTGCCCGACAACAGCGGCGTGGAGTTCGCGCGCAGCCTGAACCGCGACGAGCTGACCCGGAGCATCCCGGTGATCATGCTGACCGCCCGCTCGACCGAGGACGACAAGGTGCGCGGCCTCGACAGCGGCGTCGACGACTACATCACCAAGCCGTTCTCGGCCCGCGAACTGCTGGCCAGGATGCGAGCGGTCCTGCGCCGCGCCTCGCCCGAGGGTGACGGCGACGAGGTCACCGCCGGCCGACTCGTCCTGAATCTCGCCTCGCACCGGGTGCTGGCCGGCGACCAGCCGATCGAGCTCGGCCCCACCGAGTTCCGCATGCTGAAATTCTTCATGACCCACCAGGACCGGGTCTACAGCAGGGCCCAGTTGCTCGATCATGTCTGGGGCGGCGGAGTCTACGTCGAGGAGCGCACGGTGGATGTGCACGTACTGCGCCTGCGCAAGGCGCTGGCCCCGCATGGCTTCGACAAGTATCTCCAGACGGTGCGCGGCGCCGGTTACCGGTTCTCGCCGGGCGCCTCGAGCGGCTGATGCGCACGGCCTGGCTGTCGGAATTCCTGTTCCTCGGCCTCTGGGTCGGGCTGGCCGCGCTGTCCTGGCTGCTGTTCGACGGCGCCTTCGGCTGGTGGCTGGCCAGCGCCTTCGCCGTGACCAGCCTTCGCCACATTCGCCAGATGCAACGGCTCGAAGGCTGGTTGCGCAGCGGGCGCCACAGCCAGCCGCCGCAGTCCTGGGGTGTGTGGGGCGAGGTGTTCGAGCACTACTACCGGCTGCAGCGCCGCTACACCAAGCGAAAGAAGCGGCTGGCCCGCGTGATCCGCGAATTCCGGGAATCGACCGCAGCGATGCCCGACGGCACGCTGGTGCTCGATACGGACTGGCGGATCACCTGGTTCAACAACGCCGCGGTCCGGCTGCTGGGCCTGGCCGGCAACCGCGACCTCGGCCAGCCCGTCACCAGCCTGCTGCGCGCGCCGGCCTTCGAACAGTACATGCGCGAAGCGGACTTCACGCGCGCCGTGGACGTGGCCTCGCCGATCCGCCTGGGACACCTGCTGGCGGTGCGCGTGGTGCCGTACGGTCGCGGCCAGTACCTGCTGCTGGTTCGCGACATCACACGGATGCAGCGCTTGCAGAACATGCGGCGTGATTTCGTCGCCAACGCCTCGCATGAACTCCGGTCGCCGCTGACCGTTCTCGGTGGCTACCTCGAAAACCTGGCCGACGACGACTCGATCCCCGAGGTCTGGGCCGGTCCGCTGGCCGAGATGCAGGCCCAGTGTGGTCGGATGACCTCGCTGGTCAATGATCTGCTCGAGCTTTCGCGCCTGGAGACCGATGCGCCGGGCGAGCCGGACGAGCAGCCGGTGCCCGTGCCGCAGATGATCCGTCGGATCGTCGGTGAGGCCGAGGCGCAGTCCGACGGCAGCCGTACGATCGACGTCGGGATCGACGACAGCCTGGGCCTGGCCGGCATCGAGCGCGAGCTCTACAGCGCGTTCTCCAACCTGGTGTTCAACGCCGTGCGCTACACCGAAGCGGGCGGGCGGATCCAGGTGGACTGGTTCTGCGATGCCGACGGATCCGCGCGTTTCCGGGTCACCGACGACGGAATCGGCATCGAGGCCCGGCACCTGCCGTTCGTGACCCAGCGCTTCTATCGCGTCGATCCGTCGAGGAGCCGGTCCCACGGCGGAACCGGGCTGGGTCTGGCGATCGTCAAGCACGTGCTGCAGCGCCACGACGGCCGCCTGACCATGCAATCCGAGCCGGGCGAGGGCAGCGAGTTCTGCTGCGAATTCCCGCGCCAGCGGGTGCGGTCGCTGCGACCCGAGTCCGCGCGCGCCTGAGCCCTGCGCGCAGCGTCATGGTGCTGTAACATTTCTGACACACCCTGTGCGCCTCGTAGCGCTTGGCCGGCATCCGGTCATGGACGCGTCATCCGCGGTCGCTACGCTCGTTTCTTTCATCAAACTTGAGGTGGCAGCAATGAATCTGAGGCAGACGAGCATGGGTCTGGCGGCGGCGTTCGCCTTCGCCCTGTCCAACCCGGTCCTGGCCGAGGTCGACCCGGCGCTGCCGGACTACGAGCCGGTCTCCGGCGTGTCCGGCAACCTGTCGTCGATCGGGTCGGACACGCTGAACAACCTGATGACCTTGTGGGCGGAGGAGTTCGCCAAGATCTACCCCAATGTCAACATCCAGATCCAGGGCGCCGGCTCCTCCACTGCGCCGCCCGCGCTGACCGAGGGCACCGCGAACTTCGGGCCGATGAGCCGACTGATGCGCTCGAACGAGATCCAGGAGTTCGAGGAGCGCTTCGGCTACCCGCCGACCCCGGTCGGCGTCGGCATCGACACGATCGCCGTGATCGTCAACAAGGACAACCCGTTGAGCTGCATGTCCGTGCCGCAGGTCGACGCGATCTTCTCGGTCAGCCGTCGCTGCGGCGGGGCCGACGACATCACCCGGTGGGGCGACCTCGGCCTGGAAGGTGCCTGGGCGAACCGCGATTTCACCCTGTACTCGCGCAACGCCGTGTCGGGCACCTACGGTTTCTTCAAGGACAACGCGCTGTGCGGCGGAGACTTCAAGCCGGGCATCAACGAGCAGCCGGGTTCGGCGTCGGTTGTGCAGGGCGTGTCCGAGTCGCTCAACGGCATCGGTTACTCCGGCATCGGCTACATGACCTCGAGCGTCAAGGCGCTGGAGATCGCGGCCGAGGCCGACGGCGAGTGCGTCGCCCCGACGGCCGAGACCGCCGTGGCCGGTGAGTATCCGCTCTCGCGGCTGCTGTACGTCTATGTCAACAAGCCGCCGAACGATCCGCTGTCTCCGCTGGAGCGCGAATTCTTCCGCCTGGTGCTGTCGCGCCAGGGCCAGGAAGTGGTGGCCCGGGACGGCTACATCCCGCTTCCGGCCCCGGTGGCCGAGCGGATCCGTGCCGAGCTCGACCTGTAACACCGCAGTCCCCGGAGCCGGCGCGATCGGTCGCGCCGGCTCCGTTCGTTTCGTGGTTCCGACAAAGGGCCGGGCCGATGGTCCGGTCCGCGCGGTTCCATCCAAGCTACCATTCACGATTTCCGATCGGCGCCTTCGATGAACGACCCCGGACAACCGGTCCTCGATTCCAAGCAGAGTTTCCTGCCCAGCGAAGAGGCCATGGCCCGGCGTCGCCGGCGCCGCTACCTGGCCGACGGCGCTGCGCGCTGGATGGTCCGCGCCGGCGGCGGCGGCGTGGTGATCGCGCTGACCCTGATCTTCGTCTATCTGTTCAGCGAAGTGCTGCCGATGCTGCGCGGCGCCGACGTCGATCCGGCGGCCAGCTACCCGGTCGAATCGGCCTTCGGCGGCGAAGTGGCCCAGCTGGCCCTCGAGCGGTATGACGAAGTCGGCATGCGCTACGACCGCTCGGGCACGCTGACCTACTTCGAACTGGACAGCGGCGAGGTCCTCGATCGAATCGAACTCCCGGTCCCCGACGGCCTCGAAGTGGTCGGTTCGGCGATGGCCGAACCGCGCGCGCGGCTCGCCGCCTTCGGCCTGTCGAACGGCACTGCACTGCTGGTTCGCCATGGGATTCGCCTGGAATTCGAGGGCGACACGCGCCGCGTGCGGCCCGATCCGGAGTTTCCACTCGGCCGCGATCCGCTGGTCGTCGACCCCGAGGGCCGGCCGCTGACCACCCTGGCCGTGCAGCAGGCCGGCGAGGACGTCGGCATCGCTGCGCAGACCGACGACGGACGATTGCTGCTGGTGCGATTCCGGACGCGCACGGCGTTCCTGACCGGCGAAACCGAAGTCTCGCGCCAGGCCTGGACGTTGCCGGCGCCGAGCGGACGCATCGACGACCTGGAGCTGACCGCCAATCTCTGGACCCTGATCGGCGCCCACGCCGACGGCCGGCTGCTGTACTGGGACATTTCCCGCCCGAACGAAGCCGTGCTGCGCGACGAACTGCGTGCGGTGGAACCGGACGAGTCGATCACCGCGATGCGGATGCTCAACGGCACCTTTTCCTGGGTGATCGGCACCTCGTCCGGGCGGCTCAGCCAGTGGTTCCTGGTCCGCGACGAACGGGCCGAGGCCGGCGACAACATCTTCCGGCTGACCCGCGTCCGCGAGTTCGAGACCCATCCCGGGGCGATCACCGGCATCCAGCCCGAGTACACCCGCAAGGGGTTCGCGGCGGTCGATGCGACCGGCGGCCTCGGGCTGCACTACGGCACCTCGGCCCGGACGATGTACCTCGAGCCGGTCTCCGACGATCCGCTGGTCGCGGTCGGCGTGTCGCCCGTCGACGACCGGCTGGTCACCGAGTCGGCATCGGGCGTCCTGACCGTGCACGACGTGCGCAACAACCATCCCGAGGCCTCGCTGAAGGCGCTGTGGGGCAAGGTCTGGTACGAAGGCCGCAGCGATCCCGAATTCGTCTGGCAGGCCTCGTCGGGCGCCGACAGCTTCGAACCCAAGTTCTCCCTGGTGCCCCTGACCATCGGGACCATCAAGGCGGCGCTGTTCGCGATGCTGTTCGCCACCCCGCTGGCGATCGCCGGTGCGATCTACACCGCCTATTTCATGGCGCCGAAGCTCCGGGGCTACGTCAAGCCGACGATCGAGGTGATGGAAGCGCTGCCGACCGTCATCCTGGGCTTCCTGGCCGGCCTGTGGCTGGCGCCGTTCCTCGAGAACCACATTCCCGCGGTCTTCACCGTGTTGATCGGACTGCCCCTGGCGTTCCTGGTCATCGCGTACGGTTTCAGTCGACTGCCGCGTGACCTGCGCTCGCGCGTTCCCGACGGCTGGGAGGCCGTGATCCTGCTTCCGGTCATCGCGCTGGTGGTCTGGGGCCTGGTCGAGCTGTCGCCGCTGATCGAGATCGCGTTCTTCGATGGATCGATGCGCCAGTGGTTCACCGATGTCGGGATCACCTACGACCAGCGCAACGCCCTGGTCGTCGGCATCGCAATGGGTTTTGCGGTGATCCCGACCATCTTCTCGATCGCCGAGGACGCGGTGTTCACCGTGCCTCGCCACCTGACCCAGGGCTCGCTAGCGCTGGGCGCCACGCCGTGGCAGACGGTGACGCGCGTGGTCCTGCTGACCGCGAGCCCCGGCATCTTCTCGGCGGTGATGATCGGCTTCGGTCGGGCCGTCGGCGAAACCATGATCGTGCTGATGGCGACCGGCAACAGCCCGGTGACCAACTTCAACATCTTCGAAGGCATGCGGACCCTGTCGGCCAACATCGCCGTGGAGCTGCCGGAAACCGCGGTCGACTCGACCCACTACCGCATCCTGTTCCTGGCCGGGCTGGTACTGTTCGCGATCACCTTCCTGGTCAATACCATCGCGGAGCTGGTTCGCCAGCGCCTGCGCGCCCGTTACAGCAGCCTGTAGGCAGTGTCATGAGTTCGAACGCAAACACGCAGACCGCCCGCGCCTGGTTCAAGTCCGGCGACCCCTGGGTCTGGATGATCGGCGGCGGACTGGCGATTTCGCTGATCATGGTGCTGGGTCTGTTGCTGTTGATCGCCGTTCGCGGCTTCGGTCACTTCTGGCCGGCGCCGTTGATCGAGACCACGGCCACGATCGACGGCGAGGTCCGCCCCGTGCTCGGGGTGCTGACCGATACGGAAGAACAGCCTGCCCAGCGCCTGCGTGAAGCCGGGCTCTCGATTCCCGACGACGAACTGCTGGTCACGCGGCACCTGTTCAAGCTGGGCAATCGCGACATCACCGGCCGCGACTTCGTCTGGTACCTCGATTCGTCGCTGGGCGAATGGACCTACCCCGAGAACGCGATGCGGATCGAGCGGCGCGAGTGGGGCAACTTCTACGGCTACCCGGTGGCGCTGGAGACCGACGGTGAACGGATCGAGGGCGACGCCCTGTGGCCCGCCCTGCAGGACTCGATCGATCGCTCCAATCGGCTCCACGGGGAAATCCGGTCGCTGGAGAAGGGCGACATCGGTGCGATCAACCGCGGCATCGAGCAGATCCGGCTCGAGCGCCGGGCCATGGACCTGCAGGGCGTCGAAGGGGCCGAGCGCAGCGCCCGCGAAGCGGACCTCCAGGCTCGCGAGGCGGACCTGGACCGCCGCTTCGCCGACATCCGCGCCGAGCGCAACGAGTTGATGGAGGCGAACCAGCGCGACACGCTGATCGCGCGCACGGCGGACGGTACGGAAGTGCGCATCCCGCTGGCGAACATCGTCATGGCGTCGCAGAACAACGCGCTCGGTCTGTTCGGCAAGCTCGCCTTCTACGGTCACCGCATCAAGGACTTCCTGACCGGGTTCCCGCGCGAGGCCAACACCGAGGGCGGGATCTTCCCGGCGATCTTCGGCACCGTGGTCATGGTCCTGATCATGTCGGTGCTGGTCACGCCCTTCGGCGTCCTGGCCGCGATCTATCTGCGCGAGTACGCCCGCCAGGGCACCGTGCTGAAGATCATCCGCGTTTCGGTCTACAACTTGGCCGGCGTACCGTCGATCGTGTTCGGCGTGTTCGGCCTGGGTTTCTTCGTCTACCTGCTCGGCGGTTCGATCGACGATCTGTTCTACCCCGAGCGCCTGCCTGCGCCGACCTTCGGTACGCCGGGCCTGTTCTGGGCCTCGCTGACGCTGGCGCTGCTCACGCTGCCGGTGGTCATCGTGTCCACCGAGGAAGGTCTGGCCCGGATCCCGCGGACCATTCGCGAGGGCTCCCTGGCCCTCGGCGCGACCAAGTGGGAAACCCTGTGGAAGGTCGTCGTCCCGCTGTCCGCGCCGGCGATGATGACGGGCCTGATCCTGGCGGTCGCGCGCGCGGCCGGCGAGGTCGCACCGCTGATGCTGGTCGGCGTGGTCAAGCTCGCCCCGAGCCTGCCGGTCGACGGTCAGTTCCCCTACGTGCACCTCGAACGCAAGATCATGCACCTGGGCTTCCATATCTACGACGTCGGCTTCCAGAGCCCGAACGTCGAGGCCGCGCGGCCGCTGGTCTACGCCACGGCGTTGACGCTGGTGCTGCTGATCCTCATCCTGAACCTGAGCGCGATCGCCATTCGCAACCGCCTGCGCGAGAAATACCGCGCCGAGAGCGATTGATCGTCCCCGAATCCGGAGCACATCGACGATGGAAACCTCCACAATGAACGAAGCCGAAGACCAGGCGGCGGGTTCCGTGTCGAACAGCCTGTTCGACGAGAATCGCCAGACCCTGGACATCAAGCGCGAGAAGGTCTGCATCGAGGTCCGCGACCTCGACCTGTACTACGGCGGCGACCAGGCGCTGAAGAACGTCAACCTGAAGATCGCCCACAACCGGGTGACCGCCTTCATCGGCCCGTCGGGTTGCGGCAAGTCGACGCTGCTGCGTTGCTTCAATCGGATGAACGACCTGATCGACATCTGCCGCATCGACGGCGAGATCCTGATCGACGGCAAGAACATCTACGACCGCGACATCGACGTGGCCGAGCACCGGCGTCGGGTGGGCATGGTGTTCCAGAAGCCCAACCCCTTCCCGAAGTCGATCTTCGAGAACGTCGCCTACGGATTGCGCCTGCAGGGGGTCAACGACAAGCGAAAGCTGGCCGAGGTCGTCGAGCGTGCGCTGCGGGCGGCCGCCCTGTGGGACGAGGTGAAGGACCGGCTCGACGACAATGCCTTCGGCCTGTCCGGCGGTCAGCAGCAGCGCCTCGTGATCGCCCGGGCGATCGCGATCGAGCCCGAGGTGATCCTGCTCGACGAACCGTGCTCGGCACTGGACCCGATCTCCACGGCCAAGGTGGAGGAGCTGATCCAGGAGCTGAAGAACGACTACACCATCGTCATCGTCACCCACAACATGCAGCAGGCCGCGCGCGTTTCGGACTTCACGGCCTACATGTACATGGGCGAGTTGATCGAATTCGACGATACGGCGAAACTGTTCACGAATCCGCGCCGCAAGGCGACCGAGGACTACATCACCGGCCGCTACGGCTGACGTCCAGCCCATCGAGGGCGCGCCGCATCTCGCGAGCGGCCCGCCCGCGGACCATTGCGCCGAGGCAGTGCGGCGCCGCAGGAGCCAGACCATGGAACGAACCTTCGATCAACACATCTCGCGTCAGTTCAATACGGAACTGGAGAATCTCCGTCAGAAGATGATGACCATGGGGGGCATGGTCGAGGAGATGCTGAAGCATGCCCTGCAGGCCGTGATCCACGCCGACACGGAACTGGCCGAACAGGTCATCGCAGCGGACGACCGGGTCAACCGGATCGAGAAGCAGCTCGACGAGGAGTGCACCCTGGTGATCGCCCGGCGCCAGCCGGCGGCCAGCGACCTGCGTCTGATCTTCGCCATCATCAAGGCAATCTCGGACCTCGAGCGGATCGGTGACGAGGCCGAAAAGATCGCGCGCTGGGCGATCGCGCTGGCCGATGTCCACCGTCCCCGCAACGACTACCGTGAAATCGAGCAACTCGGGGCCAACGTGCTGGAGATGCTGCGCAAGGGCCTGGACGGCTTCACCCGCATGGCGCCGGAAACCGCGGTCGAGATCATCCAGCAGGACAAGAAGGTCGACCAGGACTACGAGACCATTTTCCGGCAGTACTACTCCTACATGGTCGAGGACGCCAAGCAGATCCGCCGGATTCTCGACGCGCTGTTGATCGCCAAGTCCTTGGAGCGGATCGGCGACCACTGCAAGAACCTCGGCGAGTACATCGTCTACCTGGTCGAGGGTCGCGACCTCCGCCACGAATCGGCCTCCGAGTTCGCCCGTCAGCTGCGGGAAGACTAGGGCGGGAGAGGGAAAACGGGCCAGGCGGCAGGGACCAGTGCGCTTTCGACCGACGATGCGGTCTGCCCTGGCCCACTAGCCCCTGACCCCTAGCCCCTGGTCCCTAGTTCCTGGTCCCAAGTTCCTGGTCCCTTGTCCCCTTCTCACGTTCTGAGAAGGCGCCGCGCCACAGTGGTCTCCAGCCTGTTCTCCGGAGACCGTCATGCAGACTTCGCTCGCGTTCCAACCCGCCCCGATGCGGCCGCCGGCTGCCGGTTCGCCCGGCGAGCGGCGCCGGTTTCGCACCGCGACCGCTCGTCCGACCCCGACCGGGTCCGGACCCGGTCGGGCGGTCCACGCTCCACTCGCGGAGCGCGGTGAGCCGGACGCCCGCAAAGCCGGGTCGCAGCAAAACGGCGCCGCCGAATCTCCACGTCGGGTCGTTCTTCAGGTGATCCGGGAAGGCACGGGGCTGGCTGGACTGACGTTGTGGGGGTGGGCCTGCCTGCGCCTGCTCGGCGCCGGCTGAGGGGCCCGGCCGGCGGCCGGCCGTAGATCGATTGCTGGATCGGTCGCTGCATCGCCCCTGGAAACGGCCACCGCGGCGGCCAGTGGGGCTGCCGGTGGATCAGACCTCGACTTCGGCGAGGTTTCCGTTGGCTTCGAGCCATGCGCGTCGATCGGCCGAGCGCTTGCGGGCCAGCAGCATGTCCATCAGTTCCTGCGTCCCCGGGTCGTCGTCGACGGTCAGCTGGAGCAGGCGCCGCGTATCGGGGTCGATGGTCGATTCGCGCAGCTGCAGCGGGTTCATCTCGCCCAGGCCCTTGAAGCGGGTTTCGGAGATCTTCCCCTTCATGCCTTCGGCCTGGATCCGGGCCAGCAGGCCCGATCGCTCCGCTGCATCCAGGGCATAGAAGGTCTGCTTGCCGACGTCGATGCGGTAGAGCGGCGGCATCGCGATGAAGATCCGCCCGGCGTCGACCAGCGGCCGGAAGTGCCGCAGGAACAGCGCCGAGAGCAGGGTGGCGATGTGCAGCCCGTCGGAGTCGGCGTCGGCCAGCACGATGATCTTGCCGTAGCGCAGCTTGGCCAGGTCGTCGCTCCCGGGGTCGACGCCGATGGCGATTGCCAGGTCGTGGATCTCCTGGCTGGCCAGGACCTGGCCCGGATCGGTCTCCCAGGTGTTCAGGATCTTGCCCCGGAGCGGGAGGATGGCCTGGAATTCACGGTTGCGCGCCTGCTTGGCCGAGCCGCCTGCCGAGTCGCCCTCGACCAGGAACAGCTCGGTCTCCTCCAGGTCCGTCGAGGCGCAGTCGGCCAGCTTGCCGGGCAGGGCGGGTCCCGCCGTGACCTTGCGACGCGCCACCTGCTTGCGCGCCTTGTTGCGTTTCAGCGCGTGTTCGATGGCGAGCCTGGCGATCGCCTCGCCGTCGGTGGTATTGCGGTTCAGCCACAGGGAAAACGCGTCCTTGACCAGCCCGGACACGAAGCTGGTCGCTTCGCGCGACGAGAGCCGCTCCTTGGTCTGGCCCGAGAACTGCGGTTCGCGGAGCTTGACCGACAGCACGAAGCTCAGCCGCTCCCACGCGTCTTCCGGCGCAAGGCGAACGCCGCGCGGCAGGAGGCTGCGAATCTCGCAGAACTCCCGCAAGGCCTCGATCAGGCCGGTGCGCAGGCCGTTGACGTGGGTGCCGCCCTGCGGCGTCGGGATCAGGTTGACGTAGCTCTCGGTCGTCAGCTCGCCCTCCGGCACCCACGACAGGGCCCAGGCGGCTTCCGTGTCGTCGCCGCTGAATTCGCCGGTGAACGGCGCGGCCGGAATCCGCTCGGCGTCGCCGAGCGACTCCACCAGGTAGTCGGTCAGGCCGTGCTCGTAGCACCAGGTCTCCGGCGCGTCGGAGTCGCCCTTCTGACGGTCGTCGAGCGTGATGGTCAGACCGGGACAGAGAATGGCCTTGGCGCGCAGCAGGTGCTTCAGCCGCGGCCGGGAGATGTTCGGCGAATCGAAATACTTCGGGTCGGGCCAGAACTGCACCGTGGTGCCGGTGTTCCGCTTGCCGACCGTGCCCACGACCTCGAGCGGCTCGGCGGTCTCGCCGGCTTCGAAAGCGATCGCGTAGTCCTGGCCGCCGCGCCGGATCCGGCACTCGAGCCGGGTCGACAGCGCATTGACCACGGACACGCCGACCCCGTGCAGGCCGCCGGAAAAGGTGTAGTTCTTGCCGGAAAACTTTCCGCCCGCGTGCAGCCGGGTCAGGATCAGTTCGACGCCGGGCAGTTCGTGTTCCGGGTGGGGGTCCACCGGCATTCCGCGGCCGTCGTCGGCGACGCTGACCGAGCCGTCCTCGTGCAGCACGACGTCGATCTTCTTCGCGTGCCCGGCCAGCGCCTCGTCGACCGAGTTGTCGACGACCTCGGCGACCAGGTGGTTCGGCCGCGTGGTTTCGGTGTACATGCCGGGGCGCCGGCGGACCGGTTCGAGGCCCTGGAGGACCTCGATGTCACTGGCTTGGTACTGGTCGGACATCGGAACTCGTGCGGGGAGGCGTCAATGGGCCAAGCCTACCCGAATCGAGCGTCCGCCGGGCCGGTCTCGCGCGCCCGCGGCTCGACGTCCAGCACCCGCTCCGCGGCGGGTTCGCGCAGGTTGTAGCGCGAGGCCATGGCCGCGCCGTAGGCGCCGGCGTTGCCGATCAGCAGGACGTCGCCTTCACGGCTGTCCGGAAGCAGTCGGTCCAGGCCGAGCACGTCGCCGGTCTCGCAGATCGGACCGACCACGTTGAACACGTGCTGCCCGGGTTCGCCGAGCCGGCTGAGATTGACGATCTCGTGCCACGCACCGTACAGGGCCGGCCGGATCAGCGAATTCATCCCGGTCGCCACGCCGACGTAGCGAACCTCGCCCTTGCCCTTGAGTTGGGTCACGCGGGCCAGTAGCACGCCGGCGGAGGCGACCAGGTAGCGCCCCGGCTCCAGCCAGATCTCGATCGGGCGGTTCAGGCCGCGCTTGATCCGGGCCAGGCCGGCGTCCAGCGCCATCAGATCCAGCGGCAGTTCGTCGGAGCGGTCGGGTACGCCGAGACCGCCGCCGAGGTTGATCACCTCGACCGATGGCAGGTCCATCGCCACCGACATCAGCGTTTCCAGCGTGCGCTCCCAGTTGTCAGGATGCAGGATCCCGGAGCCGGTGTGAGCGTGCAGGCCGCGAATCGTGATGTCGTGCGCGCGGGCCAGTCGCAGGGTGCGGTCGAGCTCGTTCAGGGGCACGCCGAACTTCGCATTCGAACCGGCCGTGCGGACCATCTTGTGGTGGCCCAGGCCGGAGCCCGGGTCCAGGCGCAGGAAGACGTCGCGGCCGGCGAAGTCCTCGCCCCAGTGCTCGAGGATCCACGGGTTGTCGATCGTGACGGTCACGTCCCGCTCCAGCGCCTCGCGGTACTCGGCGCGCGGTGCGAAGTTGGGCGTCAGCAGCAGGTCGCCGGCGGTCAGTCCGTCGATCGCCTCCAGCGCGCGGTCGGCTTCGGCCATCGATACGCACTCGATGCCGAGGCCTTCGCCGGCCAGCGCACGCAGGATCGCCGGGTGCGGGTTGGCCTTCATCGAATAGAGCACGCGGTCGACCGCCTTCAGGTCGCGCAACCGCCGTGCGGCGCCGCGGACTTCGGCGAGGGCATAAACGTAGGCGGCGTCGCTTTCGCCGAGCGTCTCGAGCAACTCGTCGGCGCGCACGGACCACCAGGGCGGCCGGGCCGTCGCCGCGGTCTCGTCGCGCACCAGCTGCTCCCAGCTCGGCCCGAACACGGAATCGCCGCCGACGCCGCCGGGAATGATCTGCTGGTGGAGCTGCTGGACCAACCGGTCGGCGTGCCGGGCCTCGACCACGAAGCTCAGGTTCAGGTCGTTCGAGGCCTGGCTGACCAGGAAGATCCGGCGCTGTTCGAAGACTTCCAGCGCCGGGCCGATGCGGTGGAGGATCGTGCGAATGCCCAGGCCGACCAGGCTGACGCTGGCACAGTCGGTCCGGACGTCGACGCTGCAGAAGCGGCCCAGGTCGGCGGCGAGACGCTCCAGCGTCGCCGCGTCCGTGGGATTTGCGCCCGGGTCCAGCGTGACCGTCACATTGGACTCGGAGGTCGAGACCAGGTCCACGGACAGGCCGTGGGACCGGAACACGTCGAACACGTCGGCGAGGAAGCCCACCTGTTGCCACATGTCCAGGCCTTCCATCGTGACCAGGGTGATGCCCCGGCGCTGGACGATCGCCTTGACCTGCGCGCCGTGTTCGTGCGCATCCGGCGTGATCCGCGTGCCGGTCAGCTCGGGTCGGTCGGTCTGCCGGAGCCACAGCGGGATGCGATGCTGCTTCAGCGGGATCAGGGCACGCGGATGAAGCGCCCGCGCGCCCATCGCGGCCAGCTCCATGGCTTCGCGGTAGCTGATGTTCTGAAGCAGGCGCGCGGCCGGAATCCGGCGTGGGTCGGCGCTGAACAGGCCGGGCACGTCGGAGAAGATCTCGACCCGGTCCGCCTCCAGCACCGTGCCGATCAATGCCGCGCTGACGTCGGAGCCGCCGCGACCGAGCAACACGGTCGCGGCGCCGTTGCGGGCGATGAAGCCGGGGGCGATCCACGAGGTGCCGCGTTCGCGCAGGCCGGCCGCCGTATCCGGGTCCGGCCGTGCCGCGCATTCGGCAGCCAGCCAGTTCGACCGCGCCGCACGCTGGCTCGCCGGTTCGGCGACCAGCAGGTCGCGGCTGTCGAGCCATTCCACCGGACGGCCCAGGGTCTCGAGGATCAGCGCGCCGAGCCGGCTGGACAGCAATTCGCCCGTGGCCAGCACCCGGGCCTCGATCGCCGGTGCGGGGCTGCGGGCCTGCTCGTCCAGCGCCTCGGACAGGGCCTCGAGCTCGGGGTCGATCACCGACCCGACGCGCGCCGGGTCGAGGCCGAAGCCTTCGGCGAGCCGAAGGTGGCGATTCCGCAATTCGTCGACCAGCGCATCGGTCGACGAGACGTTTTCCGCCTCCAGCGCCTGGACGAGGCGGTCGGTCACGCCCTTCAGGGCCGAGACCACGACCACGCAGGGCGTGCCGGCCGCCGCGAGCTCGTCGATCCGTTCCGCGATCCGCGTCCAGTTGGCGGGTTCGGCCACGGAGCTGCCGCCGAACTTCAGCACGCGCCAGCGGGGCGTCGATCGGGTCTCGTCGCCCGTTCCGGACGATTCTGGGAGGTCGTTCACATCTGTCATGGAGGCGGGTTCCGTTTCGGCGGTATTCTCGTGACGCAGTTCAAGGTTCGGAGCGCATCCGGCGAATTGCACTCGAGTGACAGTTGCGGCAGTATTGGGGTGCTGCATCCGAGCATCCGGTCCGGGCCGGTCGACCGACCGTCCGAGCCTCCCATTGTAAGCCGTTCGAATCGAGCACGAATCTGAGGACCCCGAGGATCATGAATACCCGTCATTTCCGCCGACTCGCGTCCTTCGTGGCGCTGCTGGCCGGCGCGGCGCTGCTCGCGCCGACGCTGGCTTCCGCACAAGAAGCACTCTCGCCCGCCGACGAGCAGGGACGCTATCGCTACCTGGTCACGCTCGATGACCGCGGCCTGCTGCAGCGGGGCGTGCTGCCGCGCAAGGGCGAAGGCGCAGCGAGCCGCTCGCCGGCCTTCCTGAGCGCCCAGGCCGAACTCCAGGCCGCCCAGTCCGACGCGCTGGTTTCCATGGCGCAGGAACTCGGCCGCAACGTCGAGGCGTCGCACCGCTTCCTGGTCTCGTTCAACGGTCTCGGCGTCCGCCTGACCGAGCCGGAGGCCGATCGCATCCGCGCTCTCCCGGGCGTCGCCTCGGTCGAACGCGAACGCGTCTACCAGCTCGACACCTACCGGGGTCCGGGCTTCATCGGCGCCGACAGCCTTTGGGACGGGACGGCAGCGCCGCTTCCGGGCCAGTATCGCGGCGAAGGCATGGTCTCGGCCATCCTCGATTCCGGCATCAACACGGATCATCCGTCGTTCGCCGACGACCCGGCCTGCGGCTTTGGCGTCGGCGGGACGCCGAGCAAGCTGCTTTCGGCGGTCGACTGCTCCGCCACCGACGGCACGGGCCGATGCAACGGCGCCAACCCGGAAGACACCAACGGGCACGGCACGCATACGGCCAGCACCGTTGCCGGTAACCTGATCGACGACACCGCCGTGCCGGCGCCGAGCATTCCGGAGCCGTTCACCGAAATGTCCGGCGTCGCGCCGTGCTCGCACGTCCGCGCCTACAAGGTCTGCCCCGGCAGTTCGTGCCCGGGCTTCGACATCCAGGCCGGCATGGACACGGTACTGCTCGACGGCGACGTCGACACCATGAACTTCTCGATCTCCGGCGGTGCCAGCCCCTGGCTCGACAACGATCGCCGCAAGCTCGACCTGGTCGATGCCGACATCTTCGTCGCCGCATCGGCCGGCAACACCAGCGCAGGCGTTCCGAACCCGGTCGGCCAGGTGAACCACCGCGGCCCCTGGGTGATGAGCGTGGCGGCCTCGACCCGCGACGGTGACTTCGAGGGCCTGATGTCGATCACGGGACCCGGATCGCCCCCCGGCGACACGCAGAACGTCGACATGCTCCCGGGCAGCGATTCGCCGCTCGGCTCGCAGCTCGTCGATCATCCGATCCGTCGGGACACCAACCAGGTCGCCGGCGCGGAGGGCTGCAGCCCGGCCAACGGTGGCGTCGACTTCCCTGCCGGGTTCTTCAACGGGGCCGTTGCCCTGATCAACCGAGGGGGGTGTCCCTTCACCGAAAAGATCAACAACGCCGATGCGGCGGGCGCCGACATGGTCGTGATCTGGAACAACACCACCGGCACGATCAGCATGTCGACGCCGGGCCAGGCCGCGATTCCCGCCTACAGCATCCAGCAGACGCCGGGCCAGGCCATCGCCAACTTCGTCGATGCCAACCCGACCACCGCGACCATGGACTTCGACCTCATTCCGTCGCAGGGTGACGTGCTGGCCGGATTCAGCCTGCGCGGTCCGACCCAGTCCCCGCTGGAGGACCTGCAGAAGCCGAACATCACCGGGCCGGGCGTCGGCATCTACGCCGCCGTCGCCGATCCGACCCAATACGGCAACCTGAGCGGGACGTCGATGTCCAGCCCGCACGTCGCCGGCGCGGCCACGCTGGTCCGCCAGGCGCAGCCGGACTGGGATCCGATGGAGGTCAAGTCGGCGATGCAGATGACCGCGACGGGCGACGCCGGGACCAAGGAAGACGGCAGCACGCCCTGGGACTGGGACGACGTCGGCTCGGGCCGGGTCGACCTGACCGCCGCGGCGCTGTCCGGCCTGGTCATGGCCGAAACCACCGCCAACTTCCTGGCCGCCGACCCGGGCGCGGGCGGCGACGTCAAGACGCTGAACCTGCCGTCGGTCCGCGATCGCAGTTGCTCGCCGAGCTGTACCTTCACGCGCACCGTGTCGGCGGGCCAGTCGTTCCCGACCAGCTGGACGGTGACCACGTTCGCGCGCGGTGGCGACATGCAGATCGAGGTCACGCCGAGCACCTTCACGCTCGACGGCCGCTCGGACATGATCTTCGCCGACGGGCTCGAGGACACGCCGATCCCGGTTCCGGTCGCCGACCAGGAGCTGACGATCACCATCTCGAACGTCGTGCCGGGTGCGATCCGCTTCGGCGAAATCATTCTCACCGAAGACGGTGGCCTCACCCCGCCGGCGCGGATCACGGCCGCGGCCGAGAACTGATCGAGCGCCGCGAGTGCGATGATCGAATCGACAACGGCGCCCCCGGGGCGCCGTTGTCCTGTCCGTATTCCGCGCCGATTCCGTATAGTGCTCTGGGATGCTTGGCGATTCCGATGAACGCGATAGGAAATCGGCGGCGGACGATGCCATACTGCACGGACCACCGGAAGGGAAGGATGGAATGACGGACCGGTTTTTCGCGGTCACCCACCTGGGGCGGGTTCGCTCCAGCAACCAGGATCGGGTCCTGACACGGCCCGATGCCGGACTCTGGGTGGTCGCCGACGGAATGGGGGGACATGCCGGCGGGGCCGAAGCCAGCCGGATCGCCTGCGAGGCGGTCGAGGAGGCGGTGACCCACGGCATGGAACTGATCGACGCGTTCGAAGTGGCCCACTCGCAGGTTCGCATGGCCCAGGCCGAGGACGAGGAGCACAGCGAGATGGGCACGACGCTGGTCGCGGTGCGCGAACACGGCGACGGCTACGAACTGGGCTGGGTCGGCGACAGCCGCATCTACCGCTACTCGCCGAGCGACGGCGTGCTCGAATGCCTGACCCGTGACCACAACGTGGCCTCGAAGCTGCTCGACTCAGGGCGCATCACGCTGGAGCAGGCCCGGTCCCACCCGCAGCGCCACATGCTTACCGACTGCATCGGTCAGCGCGACGGTCTGCCCACGATCGAAATCTCCGAACACCGCTGGACCCCCGGCGAACGGTTGCTGCTGTGCACCGACGGCCTGACCGGCGAAGTCGAGGACGAGGTCATTCGCCAGACCCTGTCCAACGGCGCCGACCTCGAGGAGATCGGCAACTCGCTGACCGAGCTCGCGCTCGATTCCGGCGGCCGCGACAACATCACCCTGCTGGTGCTCGACGCGCCGAGCTGACGACGGCGCCGGATGCGAGGCCGGCCGGTCGCTCCGCTCCCCCTCAGTTCCCGACGTCCGTGTCCTGCGGCGGGACGTCCGGGGCGAAGTCGAAGGAGTCGTAGTGCAGGTGGTCCTCGCTGACCCCGCGCGCGAGCAGGGCCTTCCTGGCGCTGTGGACCATGATCGGCGGGCCGCTCATGTAGATTTCGTAGGCCGACAGGTTGCGGTGATCGGCGAGCAGCGCCTCGTGAACGAACCCGGTCCGGCCCTCCCAGTCGTCGTCCGGCTCGCTGAGCACCGGCACGAAGCGGAAGTCGTGGTGGCGCTCGGCGATTTCGGCGATCAGCGCCCGGGCATACAGGTCGGCCTCCGTGCGCACGCCCCAGTACAGCGTGATCGGCCGGTCGTCGCCGGCGGCGAGCAGGTCCTCGATCATCGCCTTGAGCGGCGCGAAGCCGGTGCCGCCGCCCATCATCAGGATCGGCCGCGGACTGCCGAGGCGCACGAAGAAGGTGCCGAGCGGACCTTCGAAGCGCACGATTTCGCCGGGTGTCATGTCGCCGAACACGTGGCCGGTGAAGCCGCCGCCGTCGACGTATTTCACGTGCAGCTCGATGAAGTCCGTCTCGGCCGGGGTCGAGGCGATCGAGAACGCGCGGCGCTTGCCGCCCGGCAGCAGGATGTCGATGTACTGGCCGGCGAGGAACTGCAGCCGCTGGCCCCGCGGCAGCTTCAGCCGAAGCCTGCGGACATCGGGGGTCAGGTCGTCGATGGCCTCGACGCGTGCCGGCATCATGCGTACCGGCAGGTCTGCGATCTGCTCGATTTCACGGGCCTCGAGCGTCAGCTCCGACTCGGCCGTGGCCTGGCAGGCCAGCACCTGGCCGTCGGCGAGGTCGTCGTCGGTCAGGGCCAGCGGCGGATTGAACGGGTAGGCCACGCGGCCCGTGACCAGCCGGCACTTGCAGCTCGCGCAGGTCCCGTTCTTGCAGCTGTAGGGCAGGATGACGCCCTGGCGCAGGGCGGCGGCCAGAACAGTTTCGCCGGGGCGGGTGTCGAAGCGCCGCTGGCTGGACGACAGCGTCACGGCATGGGATTTCGGGTCGGGGACAGACATCGTTTCCTTCGCAATTCGGACCGAGCGCCGACGCCCGGTGTTCAGCCCGGTAAAATACAGGATTCGACATCGATGATTCGACGACGCGTTCGCTTGCCCACCCGGTGGGTCGATCGTGGACCCGGATCGCCTTCCTGTTTCACCGAGCCGACCCCCGCTTCCGTTGACTGCCGAATCGCCATCGCAGGACCCGCCGCGGATGCCGGATGCGGAGCCGCCCACGGCGGCGGTGCGCGCGCCGCGCCTCTGGCGCCTCGCGCTGCGCGCGCCGGTCCTGCTGCTGGTCGCGCTGGTCGGTGTGCCGGTGCTGCTGCTGGCACTGCTGCCGGGCGTCCGCGGTCTCCCCGTGGCCGGCCAGCCGCTGGCGCTCCGGGTCCAGCGGCGCTACGCTCGGATTCTCCTGCGCACGCTCGGCTACCGGCTGCGGATTCACGGCGAAATGCCGGACGGCGCCTGCCTGGTCGTCGCCAACCACATCAGCGGCTTCGACATCCCGGTGCTGCACGCGGTCGCTCCCCTGTGGCTGGTCGCCAAGCAGGACATCCGCGACTGGCCGCTGGTCGGCGCGCTGGCCCGCGCGGTCGGCACCATCTTCATCCAGCGCGGCTCCGAGGACTCGCGCCGTCGGGCAGCTCGCCGCATGACCGCGCTGATGCAGCGAGGCCGGATCGTCGGTGTGTTCCCCGAGGGGGGCATCCACGCGGGACGCGGCGTCAAGCGGTTCCATCCGCGCCTGTTCGGACCGGCGGTCCGGGCCGGGGCGCCGGTGGTGCCGATGGCGATCCGCTACTGGCGCGACGGTGACCTGCACGACGAGCAGGTGTTCGGGCCCGGCCTGGGCTTTGCCGACCTGGTGATCGCAGCGCTGGGCCGACCGACCGCCGACATCCAGGTCCGGATCGGTTCCCCGATTCCCACCGTCGACGAGGGCAGCGAGCGGGCCCGCAACGAGATCGCGCGCGAAGCACAGGCACGTGTCACGGAGATGTATCGCCATGTCGACGACTGATCGGGCCGGCACGCCGGGGCCGTATGCACCGGCGGGCTGGCTGGCCAACGCCCATGTCCAGTCCGTGCTGACCTCCAGCCCGATGCGCAAGCTGAAGGTCCGGCGCCGGTCGCGCGGCTACCGGAAGGCCAGCCGCGACGAAATCCTGACCGCCTCCGACGGCGTTCGCCTGCTCGGTCACCGGACGCCCGCGCCGGCCGGCCCGCCCGGCCCGAACGGCGGCCTGGCGATCCTGCTCCACGGCTGGGAAGGCAGCGCGGAGTCGAACTACCTGCTCGACGCCGCTGTCGCGCTGCACGAGGCCGGTTTCGAGACCTTCCGGCTGAACTTCCGCGATCACGGCGACTCGCACCACCTCAACGAGGGCCTGTTCCATTCCTGCCTGCTCGAGGAGGTCCTCGACGCGATCGGCCAGGTCGCCGGCGCCCATCCCGGGCCCGTCTACCTGGTCGGCTTCTCGCTCGGCGGCAATTTCGCCCTGCGGGTGGCCCGCAATGCGCCGGCCCACGGCTTCGAGCTGGATCGGGTCCTGGCGGTCAGTCCGGTCATCCGGCCCCGGCACGTGCTCGACGCGCTGGCCGGCGGGGTGCCGATCTACGAGCGCTACTTCGTGCGCAAGTGGCGGCGGAGCCTGAAGCGCAAGCAGCAGCTGTACCCGGAGCGGTACAATCTGCAGGAGTGGTTCCGGCATCGAACCCTGGCCGATCAGACCCGGTCCCTGGTCGAGGCGTACACCGACTTTCCCGACCTCGATGCCTACCTCGAGGGGTACTCCATCGCCGGTGAATACCTTGCCGGGCTGGAGACCTCGACCTTGATCATCACCGCTGCCGATGACCCGATCATTCCGGTGAGTGACTTCGAGGCGCTGCCGCGCCCGGATGCGCTCGACCTGGAGGTCCTGGCCCACGGCGGTCACTGCGGATTCCTGCGCAACTGGCGCCTGGACTCCTGGATCCAACAACGTATCGTGAGTGAACTATGTCTGCACCTGAACGCGACCTGAGCCAACAGGCCGCCAAGCTGTTTTCCGAGCGCCGCTTCAACGAAGCCGAACGCCTGTTCAAGCGCATCGTCGACGCCGATGCCGACAACTACCAGGCGCTGATGATGCTGGGCCTGTGCCGGCGCGGCATGAACCAGTTCGAGTCGGCGCTCAAGTGCCTGGCGCGCGCCGCCGAACTCGGCGACGGCAGCGCGGCAGCGCATTACTACCACGGCCGCCTGCTGGCCGAGCTGGGACGCGAGGACGAAGCCCGCGAGGCGCTGGCCCAGGCGATCGCGCTGGATCCCAACCA
This sequence comes from Halomonas denitrificans, assembly GCA_019800895.1. Taxonomy (NCBI): domain Bacteria; kingdom Pseudomonadati; phylum Pseudomonadota; class Gammaproteobacteria; order Oceanospirillales; family Halomonadaceae; genus Halomonas; species Halomonas denitrificans. The sequence goes on along the minus strand of JAHVKF010000001.1, from coordinate 477,543 downwards.
CGTCGAGGCGCGGACCCTGGTGGGCGTGCTGTCGATCCACCGGGGCGACCTGGCGCGCGCGATCAGCGAACTGCGGGTTGCGCTCCGCGCCCGCGCCGACCACGTACCGGCGATGGCCGCCCTGGCCCGTGCGCTGGTCATGAGCGGCGAGACCGAGGAGGCCCAGGCCCTGGCGTCGCGGGCCGTCCAGCTCGACCCGGAGCAACCGGCCGCGCAGGACGCGATGGCCCGGGTCTACATGGCCCAGGGGCACCTGGATTTCGCCGAGCAGTGCCTGCGCAATGCATTGAAGAAGGCCCCGGACGCCGGCGAACTGCACGGCGGCCTGGCCACGCTGCTGCGCCGCAAGGGCCAGGATCGCGAGGCCCTGAACCATTATCGCGAGGCGATTCGCCGCAACTACGGCGGCGCGGGCGTCGTGCTGGCCGCGATCGCCTGCCTGTCGCGGATCGGCGACCACCAGCAGGCCTGGCACCTGGTCGAGCAGGCGCTGGCGAAGTGGCCGAAGGATCGCACCCTGACCCTGCGGTCGGCGGAAATGCTGCTGCTCGCCGGCGACCCGGCCGCGGCGCGCGAGCGCGTCGAGCAGGTCGACGACGGGATGGGCGACATTGCCCTGTTCAAGGCGCGCATCGCGCACGCCCTCGGCGAAGTCGACCAGGCGTACGAAAAGCTCGACGCCCTGGTGGCCGATCCGCAGCCCGAGATCGCGCGCGAGGCGCGGCTGATGACCGCACGGCTGAAGATGCTCGACCGCGAACTCGACGGCGTGCGGGCCGCGCTGGAGCCGCTGATGCAGTCGGCCACGCCGGATCCGGACGCGGTGCTGACCTGGGTCGAAGCCTGCCGCTACGTCGGCGAGCACGAGCAGGCCTGCGAGCCGCTGGAGCGCCTGCTGGCGTCCAGCGAAACGCCGGATCGCGATCGCGGACGGATGCACCAGATGCTGGCCGATCTCTACGACAAGGCCGATCGGCCCGAGGATGCGGCACGGCACATGGCCCATCCGGGCTGGCAGGCGGCGCCGCACGCGCGCACGCTGGCCCCGCAGCACGCCACCGGGCTGATCGATCAGTGGCTGGACCACGAGTGGCGCGCGGAAGAGTTCGACGTGCCGGACGACGGCCTGCCGCGACTGGTCCTGATGGCCGGCTGGCCCGGCGCTGGCCGTGAACTGATCGCAGCCGCCCTGGCCGCTCATTCGTCGGTCCGCCGGCTCGATCCCGAGGGCGCACGCCGCCGGCGCGAAGCGCTGGATATCCCGATGCCGCCGGCCGAGGCCGAAAGCCTGCCCGAGGCCACGCTGCACACGGGGCGCCGCCGATTCCTGCGCGGCTTCGAGGGCTCGCGCGACGCCGGTCCGGTGGTCGACTTCGGCTGGTGGGAAGGGACCGCGATTCCGGTCCTGGCGCGTTATTTCCCCGAGATGGTCGTGTTCAAGCCCGAGGTCGATCCGCGGGATCTCGAGCTGTTCTGGCGGCTCGGCGGCTATGCGGCGATCGACGAGCTCCGCGCCGCGCATGCGCAGGAAGAAGAGTTGTGGCAGCGGGTCGCCGATCACCTGCCGATCCGCGTCGTCGAGGTGCCGCGCAGCGACCTGGTCGAGCATCCCGAGCGGACCGTCGCGGCCCTGGCCGACGCGCTGGGCCTGGAGGTCGAGCCCGGAATGGTCGAGGCGCTCGAGGCCGCGGTCGCCCAGTGGCGACTGCCGCCCGAGGGGCGCTGGCGCGCCTACCCGTCGGTGATTGCCGGCCCCGGTAGCGATGCCGGCGACGATTCTGCCGGCGACCCCGACAACGGTCCGGGGGCTGCATGACCCGCGAACCGGCGATCAACGTGCTCGGCGGCGAACTCGAGCGGTGCTCGACCGATCCCCTGACCGGATTCTTCCGCGACGGCTGCTGCAACACCTCGGACCAGGACGCCGGCTGTCATACGGTCTGCGCCGAGGTCACGGACGCCTTCCTCGCGTTCAGCCGATCGCGCGGAAACGACCTGTCCACGCCGAACCCGGCGTTCGGCTTCGCCGGCCTGAAGGAGGGCGATCGCTGGTGCCTGTGCGCGGCCCGCTGGCTGGAAGCGGCGCGCGCTGACTGCGCGCCCCGCGTCCACCTGGAGGCCACGCACCGCAAGACCCTGGAAATCGTGGCCCTGGACCTGCTGCGGGCCCACGCGGTCGGCCTCGAGCACTGAGGTCGCCATGCGCCTGCAACATCCCGGAATGGACCATCGAGTATCCTCGGGCGCCATGAGTCCGTTCCGACCGAACCGCGGCCTGCTTGCCGCCGCGCTCGCCCTCGTCCTCGCCGCCTGCTGCCCCGGCGAGCAGGTCGACGAGCGCGGCTGGCCGAAGGAACTGGTCCTGGGCCTGGTGCCCGCGCTGGAAGCCGACGCGCTGGTCGACAACCTCGACCCCCTGGCCGAGTACCTCGAGGCGGAGCTCGGCGTGCCGGTCACGTCCTTCGTGCCGCAGGACTACACCGGACTGGTCGAGGCCCTCGGCGCCGGCCGCGCCGACATCGGCATGCTGCCGCCGTTCGCCGCGATGCTGGGACAGCGCCGCTACGATCTCGAGCCCATCCTCATCTCGACCCGGAAGGGCGAGACGGGCTACCGAACGCAGTGGATGACCAACGATCCGTCGGTCTGCAGGGAACCCCCCGTGGCCGTCGAGCGGACCTGCGAGACCCGCGCCGTGGGCCGCGAGGACGTGACCCGCACGTTCCTGAGCTGCGAGGGCGACCTGGAGCAGGTGCGCGGCGAGTCCGTGGCCTTCGTCGACCCCAACAGCACCTCGGGCTACCTGTTCCCGGCAGTGCAGCTGATGGACATGGGCATCGACCCGGAACGCGACCTGAACGGTCTGTTCGTCGGCGGGCACGACGCCGCCGCGCTGGCGGTCTATGCCGGCGACACCCGCTTCGGGGTGGCCTACGACGACGCGCGCAACATGATCTGCGACCAGTACGCCGACATCGGCGAGAAGGTCATCGTGTTCGATTTCGCGCCGATGATCCCGAACGACGGCGTCCAGCTCCGCCCCGGCCTGCCGGCCGATCTGCGCGAAGCGATCATCGATGCCTTCATGAAGCTGGCCGCGGACCAGGCGCACCTGCCGGACGACGAGAAGATCCTGTGGGTGCTCTACGAGATCGACGGTTTCCAGCGCTTCGAGCCGGGCCTGTACGACCCGGTCCGTTCCGCCTACGAGATCGTGCGCCAGTGACCCGGACCCGCAGAGGAACCGCATGAGCGAACCCGAATCCACCGCGCGCCCCGGCGCCATCCGTTTTTGCGATGCCGGCATCGTCTATCCCAATGGGGTGGTCGGCATGAAGAACCTCGACCTCGAGATCCGGCCGGGCGAGTTCGTCGTCATCGTCGGCTCGTCCGGGGCCGGAAAGTCGACGCTGCTGCGCGCGATCAACGGGCTGAATCCGCTGACCAGCGGCACGGTCGAGATCGACGGCGAACGCCTCGACACCGGGTCGAACCGCCAGCTTCGCCGCGTGCGCAAGCGGGTCGGGATGATCTTCCAGGACTTTCGCCTGGTCAAGCGCCTGTCGGTGATGTCCAACGTGTTGATTGGCCGCCTCGCCCACGTGCCGGGCTGGCGCGCGATGCTGAACCTGTGGCCGAGGGGCGACAAGGAAATCGCGATGGATGCGCTGGAGCGGGTCGGAATCACCGACAAGGCCTGGGTCAAGGCCAGCCAGCTGTCCGGCGGCCAGCAGCAGCGCGTCGGCATTGCCCGCGCGCTCGCCCAGCAGCCGGCCATCATCCTCGCCGACGAACCGGTCGCGTCGCTGGACCCCGTGACGACCCACCAGATCATGAAGGACCTGGTCCGCATCAATCGCGAACTGGGCATCACCACGCTGGTCAACCTGCACTTCCTCGACCTGGCTCGCGAATACGGCGAGCGGATCATCGGCCTGCGCTTCGGCGAGCTGGTCTACGACGGTTCGGCGAAGACCGTGACCGACGAGGATTTCCGCAACATCTACGGCCGTGACCTGACCGCCGACGACGTCGTCGAGGACGAGGCCGCCGGGATCGATGCCACCGAAGCCGAACCAGGCAAGGGCAGGGGCTGACGCGATGGCGGTCCGCTCGTACGCGCTCGACTTCGCCGCGACCCGGCCCGGGGCAGGGCGATGAGCCTGCCGACGAAGCCGCCCCGCAACTGGCCGCTCTGGATCGGCGTGACCGCGCTGCTGGTCGCGATGACGGTCTGGTCGGCGAACGGGATCGGCTTCTCGGCGACGGAACTGGCCTGCAATATCGCCGGCGGAACCCGGCTGATCGAGGAGTCCTGGCCGCCGGACTTCGCGTTCCTGCCCCGCCTGGCCGGCCCGATGCTCGAGACGGTCTACATCGCCATCATCGGTACGGTGGTCGGTGGCATCCTCGCGATCCCGGTCGCGGTGCTGGCGGCCCGGAACCTCACGCCGAATCGGCCGACCTGGTTCGTCGACCGCAACTTCATGAACATCCTGCGCACGCTGCCGGACCTGTTCTGGGCCATGCTGTTCGCCACCGCGGTCGGTTTCGGCCCGGTCGCCGGCGCGCTGGCATTGACGGTGTTCACCGTGGCGGTGATCTCCAAGCTGTACTCGGAGTCGCTGGAATCGATCGACATGGGGCTGCCCGAGGCGATCCGTGCCGCCGGCGGCAGCTGGTTGCAGATGATCCAGTTCGGTGCGTTGCCGCAGGCCGCCCAGCAGTACGTGAGCTACGCGCTGTACGCCTTCGAACTCAACATCCGTGCATCGGTGGTGCTGGGCCTGGTCGGGGCCGGCGGGATCGGCATGATCCTCGAGACCCAGCGGGCCAATTTCGAATACGAGCGAGTGACCATGATCATCCTCGCGGTGCTGGTGGCGGTGCTGATCATCGAAGAAGTCAGCGAAGCGATCCGGAAGCGCCTGACATGATGTCGCCCAAGCCCGAACGGCCGCCGACCGCCGTAATCGATCCGCTCAAGCGGCCGGGGCCGCCGATCGGCTTCGGCACGATCGTGACCTTCATCATCGCCGCGCTGTTCATCGGCTCCCTCGCCGCGATCGGGTTCACGCCCGAGCGCCTGATCGAGGTGCCGGCCGGGGTCGCCCGCGTGCTTTCGTTCTTCTGGCCGGCGGACATGGCCTACGGCTGGGATCGGGTCCTCCCGGCCATCGTCGAATCGATCCAGATCGCATGGATCGGGACCATCATCGCCGCCATCCTCTCGCTGCCGCTCGCCCTGTTCGGCTCGCGGGTGCTCTTCCCGCGCATTGCCCGCGGTGTCAAGCTGATTTCGGCCACGGCCAGGGCCTTCCCCGAAATCCTGCTGGCGATCTACTTCGTTCCCATCGTGGGTCTCGGCGCCTTCGCCGGCGCGCTGGCGATCGGCATCTCGTCGGTGGGCATGCTGACCAAGCTCGGTGCCGAGGTGGTCGATTCGCTGGACTTCGGGACTGTCGAGGCGGTCGAGGCCGCCGGCGGTTCGCGCCTGCTCGCGCTGCGCTGGGCCGTGCTCCCGGCGGTGCTGCCGGAAATCGTTGCCCACTGGCTGTTCCGCTTCGAGCTCAACATCCGCGCCTCGGCGGTGCTCGGCGTGGTCGGTGCCGGCGGGGTCGGCGGCGTGCTGCTCAACACGCTGCGCTACCGCCATTTCGACAAGGCGGCCGCGGTACTGATCCTGACCATCCTGGTCGTGCTGGCGATCGACATGCTGTCCGGCGAGATCCGCCGCCGGATCATCCGCAGCTGAGGCCCGTCCGCCCCGGCTGGACGCGTCGTCCACCGCATCCGCGATAGACTCATCGAATGAATCAGACTGCCGAATCCCTGACCCCTGCGCTTCATCGCGTCACTCGTGAAATGCGAGAGGCCCGCGAGGAGGGTCTTTCTCCGCTGGCCACCCGCGCGGTCGACTCGCGCGGGCGAGACATGGACGAGGCGCCCGATCCGCTGCGGACCGCGTTCGAGGTCGACCGCGACCGGATCGCCCACTCGAAGGCGTTCCGTCGCCTCAAGCACAAGACCCAGGTGTTCATCAACCCGGAGGGCGATCATTTCGTCACCCGGATGAGCCACACGCTGCAGGTCACGCAGATCGCTCGTTCGATCGCCCGCGCGCTGGACCTCAACGAGGACCTGACGGAAGCGATCTGTCTCGGTCACGACTGCGGTCACACGCCCTTCGGCCACACCGGCGAGGCCGCGCTCTCGGAGTACGTCGACGACGGCGAATGGCTGCACTCGGAGCAGGGGGTGCGCATCTTCCGCCTGCTCGAGCCGAAGAACCTGACCTGGGAGGTGCTCGACGGCATTCGAGCGCATACCTGGCGCGTCAACCCGCCGCCACACACCCCGGAGGGCTGGGTCTGCCGCTTCGCCGACCGGATCGCTTATCTGAACCACGACCTGCTGGACGCGCTGCGCGCCGGCCTGGTCGGGCGCGCCGACCTGCCCGCGGACGTCACCGGCGTGCTGGGCAACTTCGCCGAAGATTCGTGGATCGGCTGCATGATCGACGCGGTCATCGACGAGTCCATCGAACGGGGACGCGTGCGGATGCGCGGCGACGTACTGCAGGCTATGCGTACGTTCCGCGAGTTCATGTTCGAGCGGGTCTACCTGCGGCCGGAAGCCTCTGCGCAGGCCGACCGGGCCAAGGCCGTCATTCATCAGCTGGTCGACTACCTGTGCAAGCACCCCGAGGAGATTCCGGCGACCTATCGCCGCGAGGAAGCCGATGTCCTGCTGCAGGTCCTCGACTACGTGGCCGGCATGACCGATCGCTATGCGCTGAGCCTGCACGACCGCTGGTTCCGCCCGCGCGGCCTGGTGTGAGCTACTCGCGGCACTCCATCGACCCGGCGGCCTTGCTGCCCCGCTTCCGGCCCGCACCGGGAGCGATGCGTGGCTGAGGCCGGCTCGCCCGACCCCGATTCCATCACCGAACTCGAACAGGTCTATCGGACCGAGTACGAGATCGGCCAGGACAACGTCGAGCGCCTCGGGCTGGACATGCACAACCCGGTGTTCTTCGTCAGTGCGGGCCTCATCGTGCTGTTCGTGTTCGGCTCGCTGCTGTTTCCGGAGGAAGCCAAGACCGGCCTGGAGGCGGCCAAGGCCTGGATCCAGGTCGTGTTCGACGGCGTGCTGCTTTCGGCTGCCAATGTGGCGCTGCTGTTCTGCCTGGCGCTCATTGCGCTGCCGGTCGGCCGGATCCGGCTCGGCGGGAACGACGCGCGCCCGGAGTTTTCCCTGCTTTCCTGGTTCGCGATGCTGTTCGCCGCGGGGATCGGCATCGGACTGATGTTCTGGGGCGTGGCCGAGCCCGCCGGCTACTACACCGACTGGTACGGTACGCCGCTGGGCATCGAAGGCTACTCCGCCGAAGCGAGGCGCGCGGCGCTCGGAGCAACCCTGTACCACTGGGGCCTGCACCCCTGGGCCGTCTATGCGGTGGTCGCACTATCGCTGGCGTTCTTCGCGTACAACAAGGGCCTTCCGCTGACCATCCGTTCGACCTTCTACCCCCTGCTCGGCGACCGGGTCTGGGGCCCCCTCGGCAACATCATCGACACGCTCGCCGTACTGGCAACGCTCTTCGGCCTGGCCACGTCCCTGGGCTTCGGTGCACAGCAGGCCGCGGCCGGCCTCGGCTTCCTGTTCGGTCTGGACGGCGGACTGACGACCCAGCTGGCCATCATCGCTGGGGTGACCGGGCTTGCCCTGGTCTCGGTGCTACGGGGCATCAACGGCGGAGTCAAGCTCCTTTCGAACGTCAACATGGGGCTGGCGCTGCTGTTGATGCTCTTCGTGATCGTCGCCGGCTCGATCACGGCCTTCGGCGCCAACCTGGTCGAGACCTTCGGCGGCTATGCGCGCTACATGCTCCCCCTAAGCAATCCGATCGGGCGCGAGGACGAGACCTTCTATCACGAGTGGACCATCTTCTACTGGGCCTGGTGGATCTCCTGGTCGCCCTTCGTCGGCATGTTCATCGCGAGGGTGTCGCGGGGTCGGACCGTTCGCCAGTTCCTGGCCGCCGTCCTGATCGTGCCGACCGCCATCACGGCCGTGTGGATGGCCGCCTTCGGCGGAAGCGGAATCGACCAGATCGATGCCGGCGTGGGAGCGCTGGCCGAAGGCATCGACGACGACGCGCTGGTCCTGTTCCAGATGCTGGAGAACCTGCCGCTGGCCTCGATCACGTCGATGCTCGGCATTGTCCTCGTGCTCGTGTTCTTCGTGACCTCGTCGGACTCGGGTTCGCTGGTTATCGACTCGATCACCTCGGGCGGCAAGACCGACGCTCCGGTCACCCAGCGCGTGTTCTGGGTGACGATGGAGGGGGCGATCGCCGCCGTTCTCCTGTCGCTCGGCGGAACTGCAGCCCTGGATGCGTTGCAGGCCGGTGCGGTCAGTACCGGCCTGCCCTTTACCTTCGTGCTGCTTATGATGTGCATCAGCTTGAGCCTGGGCCTGAACCACGAATCGAAGCTGAATCGCGCGCTCGCCTGACCCGGCTGCATCCGTGGTTCGCTCATTGGCACGAACGCGAACTTCGCTGGGTTGCCGATCCGCGGATCGCGCCGGTCCGGCGCCGCACGGCGGGTCGTTGGCGGAGTCGTGATGGCCGTGTGCTAGGGTCTGAGCATCATTCGGGGAGGAGTCGCAATGCCTGAGTTCGATCGGCCGATGATGGTTTGCAGGGTCCGGTTTCCTGCCGGTGGATGGGTGAGCGTCGTCTTGGTGGCCCTGATCTTCTGGTCCGACTCGCTCCTCGCATCGTCCGACCACGCCCCGAGCGACGAAATCGAACAGATCCAGCGGCAGGTGATCGAATTGCAGCAGCAACTCGACCAGCTGCGCGAACGCCTGGCCACGCTGGAGCCGGACGAGCAAGGCGAAGCAGCGGACAATACCGACGCCGTGGCCGGCGCGACGCCCGAAGCCGGGGACCACGGGGGGGCGGAGACTTCCAGCGCTACACGACAACCGACCGTCGACGCGCTGGCCGAGGACGTGGCAGGCCTTGAAGACCGGCTCGACGAGCTTCCGCCCGCGATCGAGTTCGGCGGCGCACTTCGACTGAACTATGCCTGGCGAGATTACGACGACGTCAACAAGGACCGGGTCGGTGATTTCGAGCTGGAATTGTTCCGGATCAACGCCCGGGGCACCGTCGGTGATGTCATCCTGGACGCGGAATGGCGCCGCTACAACGACTTCCAGGCCATCCATCATGGCTGGGTCGGCTACGATTTCAGCGACCGGCTCCAGGGTCAGCTGGGGATCACGCAGGTCCCGTTCGGGATCCTGCCCTACGCCAGCCACGGTTTCTGGTTCGGAGGCACCTACTACCTGGGCTTCGAGGACGACTACGATACGGGGATCAAGTTCGTTCATACGCCCAGCGACGACTGGACATTCCACTACGCATTCTTCAAGAACCCGGAATACGCAAGCGATTCACGGGCCGGCCGCTACTCCTTCGATCTGGTGACCGGAGGCGACCAGCAGAACGCCGAGGTCAATCAGTTGAACCTCAGGGCGGAGCGCCACCTGTCCTTCGGCGCCAACCGGACGCTGGATCTGGGGCTGAGTTATGAAGCCGGCGGAATCTACAACGAGATCACGCGCGAAACCGGCGATCGCTTCGCCGTCGCGGCGCATGCCGATGCGAACCTCGGGCCTTGGAACCTCCAGCTCCAGGGTCTCCGCTACGAGTTCGATCCCGAGAATCCGGACGGCGTCAGCGATGCTTTCGTCCAGACCGGGGCCTTCGGGTTTCCGTTCCTGATGGCGGCGAAGGCCGACGTGCTCAGCGTCAACGTGGCACGCGACCTGCCGGTGCAGTTCGGGCCGATCACCGGCATGACCTGCTACAACGACTTTACCTACATCCATCCGGACGTCCGCAACAGCGCCGACTCGATCCAGAACGTGACCGGCTGTTCCGTTTCGGCCGGAGGAATCTTCGCCTATTTCGACTGGATCGCCGGCAAGAACATGTGGTTCGCCGGCGGCGACGGAATCGGCAGGAACGCCGCGACCGCGGGCAAGTGGCGTTCGCGCCTGAACGTGAACATCGGCTTCTACTTCTAGTTGCTGGCAACCGGGATTCGAACTTCCGCAACGATCGTAACTGCATTGCAACGGGGAGGACTCTTGAGCACAGAAACCAAGATCACCAAGAAAGCGCTCCAGGACATCGAGGAAATCTACGAAACCGATTACGAGATCGGTCAGGACAACGTCGAACGCTTCGGCTTCGACATGCACAACCCGGTCTTCTTCGTCAGTACGTTGCTGATCTTTGCCTTCGTGCTGCTCTCGCTACTGTTTCCCGAAAGCTCGAAATCCGCACTCGAGGCTGCTCGCACCTGGATCGTGGAGACCTTCGACTGGCTGTTCCTGTCGGCCGGCAATCTGTTCGTGCTGTTCTGCCTGGCGCTGATCGTCCTGCCGATGGGAAGCATCCGCCTCGGCGGCGACGATGCAGAACCGGAGTTCTCGGTCGCCTCCTGGTTCGCGATGCTGTTTGCCGCGGGCATGGGGATCGGCCTGATGTTCTGGAGCGTCGCCGAGCCGGTGGGCTATTTCACCGACTGGTTCGGCACACCGCTGAACGTGGAAGGCCTGACCCCGGAGGCGCGCGAGGCGGCGGTCGGGGCGACCATGTACCACTGGGGCCTGCACGCCTGGGCGATCTACGGCGTGGTTGCGCTGTCGCTGGCCTTCTTCGCCTACAACAAGGGCCTGCCGCTGACCATCCGGTCGACGTTCTATCCGCTGCTCGGAGACCGGGTGTGGGGTCGGATCGGCGACGTGATCGACACGGTCGCCGTGCTGGCGACCCTGTTCGGTCTTGCGACGTCGCTCGGCCTGGGTGCCCAGCAGGCCGCGAGCGGACTGTCGTTCCTGTTCGATCTGGAAGGGGGGCTGCAGACCCAGATCCTGATCATCGTCGGTGTCACCGCCGTGGCGGTGATCTCGGTGATCCGCGGCATCGACGGTGGCGTCAAGCTTTTGAGCAACGTCAACATGGTCTTCGCGGCCCTGCTGCTGCTGTTCGTGATCGTGGCCGGTTCGATCGCGTCGTTCTTCACCAATCTCGGCGACACGGTCGCCGGCTACGCGAAGTACATCCTGCCGCTCAGCAACCCGATCGGCCGAGAGGACACGACCTTCTACCACTCGTGGACCGTCTTCTACTGGGCGTGGTGGATTTCCTGGTCGCCGTTCGTCGGCATGTTCATCGCCCGTGTTTCCCGCGGGCGAACGGTCCGGCAGTTCCTGACCGCAGTGCTGATCGTTCCGACCTTCGTCACCGTCATCTGGATGAGCGCCTTCGGCGGCAACGGCCTGGACCAGGTCGAGGCCGGGGCGGGCGCGCTCGCCGAGGGCATCGGCGATTCGTCGCTCGCCCTGTTCCAGATGCTGGCCGAACTGCCGTGGACCGCGATCACCTCGTTCCTGTCGATCTGCCTGGTCCTGGTGTTCTTCATTACCTCGTCGGATTCCGGGTCGCTGGTGATCGACTCGATCACTTCCGGCGGCAAGATCGATGCGCCCGTGCCGCAACGCGTGTTCTGGGCGACGACCGAAGGCGTGGTGGCCGCGGTCCTGCTCGGCGTGGGCGGAAGTGCCGCGCTGCAGGCCCTCCAGGCGGGAGCGATCAGCACCGGCCTGCCGTTCACGGTCGTGCTGCTTGCCATGTGCGTCAGCCTGGCGCGCGGGCTGCACCACGAACGGAAGTTGATGGACTACCAGGACGCTGTGCGAAGCTGAGCCGCGGGCCGGGGTCGAGGGCGCTGCGCTCGGCCGGCGGCCCCGCTCGCCGATCCTTGCCAGCGCCCCCGGCGCTGGCGATAATGGGCGTGCGGCGCGGGCGTCGTATAATGGTTATTACCCGAGCTTCCCAAGCTCGTGATGACGGTTCGATTCCGTTCGCCCGCTCCATCTTCCCCTTGTCCGGTGCCAGGAATCCTTCTGGAAAGAACCATTTACCCGAGCATGCCGAGCTCGTGACGTCGCTTCCCTTTCGTTCGCTCGATCCCTTCAATCATCCGTTGGCCCGCTGGATCGCGATCCTCCGGACACCACCGGAAGGCCCGTGGGCTAACTCGCGAGACGAACGGACCGGAGAGATCCGCTAGAAGACACCGCCGCGGGTCCCGCTCAGTGCGCGGACGTGATGCCCTCGGCGAAGGCGAGCACCGAGTCGGTCAGCGCCTGGAGGTCGTAGCCCCCTTCCAGCGAGGCGGCCAGAGCACCGTTGCAGTGGCTTCGGGCGAGGTCGCGCAGCTGGTGGCCGAGCCAGAAATAGTCTTCGTCCTTGAGCTCGAGCTGCGCCAGCGGATCGCGCCAGTGCGCGTCGAACCCCGCCGACACCAGCACCAGGTCGGGCTGGAAGCGGTCGATTGCGGGCAGGAGCTCGGCCAGCCATGCGTCGCGGAACTGGTTGCTTCCGGAGCCGGGTGGCAAACCGACGTTGACCACGTTCGGCGCCACGCCGAGCATCGGGTCGCCCGTTCCGGGATAGAGCGGGTGTTGATGGCTGGACAGGAACAGCACGTCGTCGCGTCCGGCGAAGATGGCTTCGGTGCCGTTGCCGTGGTGGACGTCGAAGTCGCAGACCGCCACGCGCCGGACGCTCGGCCGGTGCAATGCATCCGCCGCCGCCAGGGCGATGTTGTTGTAGACGCAGAACCCCATCGCTCGCGCCGCCTCGGCGTGATGGCCCGGAGGCCGGACGGCCGCGAAGGTCGCGACCCGGTCGGCCAGCGCGGTGCGTGCCGCCTGGCACGCGCCGCCGGCGGCGCGACGGATCGCGTCGAAGCTCCCGGGGCCGACGTGCGTGTCACCGTCCAGCGAGATCGACCGTTGTTCGGAGCGGATTCGTTGCTCCACCCCTGCAAGCTCGTCGAGATAGGGCGCGGGGTGGATCCGGGCGAGGCATTCTCCGCTGACCGCTTCGGCCTCGCGGACGTCGAGTTCGTCGAGTTGGGCGAGGCCGTCCAGGGCGGCCCGAAGCCGCTCGGGACACTCCGGATGGCCCGGGAGCGGGGCATGGCCGGCACAGGCCGGGTCCGTGAAGACGATCAGGGGCGTTGCGCTCATTGCCGGTTCAGCGGTCGCGATCGTGGTCCCAGAGGATCTCGCCCGTGCCCGAGGCGCGCGCAACCACCCGCGAGACCACGAACAGGAGGTCGGACAGGCGGTTCAGGTAGCGCAACACGGCCTCGTTGACCGCTTCGTGTCGTGCCAGTGCGATCACCCGACGCTCGGCGCGGCGGCAGATCGTGCGCGCCAGGTGAGCCTGGGCCGCGGCCGGGCTGCCGCCGGGCAGGATGAAGTCCTTCAGCGGCGGCAGGTCGGCATTCCGACGGTCCAGCTCGCCTTCCAGCCGGTCGATGTGACGATCGCCGATCAGGGACGTGTCGGGCATGCACAGTTCGCCGCCGAGGTCGAACAGGTCGTGCTGGACATCGAGCAGCACCGAGTTCAGGTCGTCGCTGTCGGAATCGTCTGCGCGCAGCGACGCGATGACCACCCCGATCGCGCTGTTGAGCTCGTCGACGGTGCCGTAGGCTTCGACGCGCAGGCTGTCCTTCTGGGTGCGGGAACCGTCGCCGAGGCCGGTGGTGCCGTCGTCGCCGGTGCGGGTGTAGATGCGGGAGAGGCGGTGGCCCATGGAAGCTCCGGGACTGGAAACGGGGAAGCCCGCCATTCTAGCCCAGCCCTTGTTCCCGGGCGGTGCCCGTAGCGACCCGCGATGCGCCGCACGGCCGATCGGTTACCCTTGTCCGGGAAGGGTCGCAACGCGTGAGCGATCGTGACCCTTTACCCAAGTCCCCGACCCGAGCGCGAGCTTTCCAATGACCATGAAGAGCGCCTATCCGTACTATCTGGCCAACCGTCCGATCGACGCCAATCGCGACCTGGAGGTCGTCGACAAGCACACGGGCGAGGTCGCCACGCGCGTTGCCCAGGCCGACGACGCCGTGGTCGATCGCGCGATCGCCGCCGCCGTCGAAGCGGCGCCGGCGATGGCCCGGCTGCCGTCGCACCGGCGACGGGACATCCTCAACGGGTGCGCCGACCGGTTCGAGGCGCGCTTCGACGAACTGGCCGAGATCCTGATCGTCGAGGGCGGCAAGGTCATCAAGGATGCGCGAGGGGAGGTGCAGCGGCTGATCGATACGTTCCGGATCGCGGCCGAAGAAGCCACCCGCATCGGGGGCGAAGTGCTGCCGATGGATATCGCCGAGCGCTCCGAGTCGTTCATCGGCTTCTGGAAGCGGGTACCGATCGGGCCCGTGTCCTTCATCACGCCGTTCAACTTTCCGTACAACCTGGTCGCGCACAAGATCGCTCCGGCGATCGCGGCCGGGTGTCCGTTCGTGCTGAAGCCGGCGGAGAAGACGCCGGTCGGCGCGCTGGTGCTGGGCGAGATCCTTGCCGAGTTCGATCTGCCCGAGGGTGCATTCTCGATCCTGCCGGTGCCGCGCGAGGACGCGGCGCGGTTCACCGAGGACGAGCGGATCAAATTGATGAGTTTCACCGGATCGGACAAGGTCGGCTGGATGCTCAAGAGCAGGGCCGGCAAGAAGCCCGTGGTCATGGAACTGGGCGGCAACGCTGCCTGCCTGGTCGACGCGGATGCCGACGTCGACGATGCGATCGACCGGCTGGTGTTCGGCGGGTTCTACCAGTCGGGCCAGAGCTGCATCTCGGTTCAGCGGGTGCTGGTTCACGACGCCATCTACGATCGCGTCCGGAAGGGCTTGATCGAAAAGGTCGGGGCCCTGAAGGCCGGCGACCCGCGTGACCCGGAAACGTTCGTCGGCCCGCTGATCAGCGAGGGCGATGCCGAACGCGTGGTGGAATGGATCACCGAGGCGGTCGACGCGGGCGCGTCCCTGCTGGTCGGCGGTGAACGCGACGGTGCGGTGGTGCGCCCGGCGGTGCTCGAAGGCGTACCCGACGACTGCCGCCTGTTCAGCGAGGAGGTGTTCGGCCCGGCGATGATCCTGGAGCGCTTCGACGACTTCGGCCGTGCGCTGGAGCGCATCAACCGGTCGCGCTACGGCCTGCAGGCCGGGTTGTTCATCCGCGACATCGGCAAGATCCGCCGGGCCTGGGACGAACTCGAGGTCGGCGGCGTGGTGATCAACGACGTGCCGAGTTTCCGCGTCGACCACATGCCCTACGGCGGGGTCAAGGACTCGGGGCTGGGCCGCGAGGGCATCCGCTTCGCGATCGAGGACCTGACGGAGATCCGGTTGCTTGCGATCCGGGGCTAGGGGGCCGGGGAACAGGGGGTCAGGGAAAAGGGACCAGGGGAAAGGGACCAGGGGAAAGGGACCAGGGGAAAGGGATCGGGCCAAGGGGACCGATGGCCAGGGCGGGTGTACCGAGGTGGATGTTCGGGCGGCGTACGGAGTTCGAGTTAATGTGAATCATTCGCGTTATACTTCCAGCGAACTCAACCAGGAATCCGCGCCGATGCTCTCCATGCTTGCCCGTGCCGCCGTGCCGCTGCTCGCTCTCCTTGTCCTGTCCGCGTGCTCGTCCGAGGATCCGGTCGATCGCGACGACGAGGATTCGCCGGCGCCGGCCGAAGCGCCGGTGCTCGAAGCCGGCGATGCCGTCGCCACGACCGCCCCCGAGGAAGAGCGCCGGCTGGTCGTCTACACGTCGCGTCAGCCGCACCTGGTCGACCCGCTGTTCGAGCGCTTCACCGAGCAGACCGGGGTCGCGATCGACTACATCAGCGACAGCGAAGCCGCGTTGATCGAGCGCCTTGCCGCAGAAGGCGAGGCGACGCCGGCCAGCGTACTGATTACCGTCGACGCCGGAAACCTCTGGTACGCCACCGATCGGAATCTCCTTCAGCCGATCGACTCGGACCTCCTCGACCAGCGGGTGCCGGCGGCGCTGCGCGACCCCGACGGCGAGTGGTACGGCCTGTCGATCCGCGCCCGGACCCTGGTCTATCACCCGGATCGCGTCGACCCGGAAGCCCTGTCGACCTACGCGGCGCTGGCCGACGAGCAATGGGCGGGGCGCCTCTGCCTGCGGACGTCGCGCAAGGTCTACAACCAGTCGCTGGTCGCGATGATGATCGAGCGGCTCGGCGAGGAGCGGACCGAAGAGATCGTGTCCGGCTGGGTCGACAACCTGGCGACCGAGCCGTTCTCGTCCGACACCCGCCTGATCGAGGCCATCGCCGCCGGCCAGTGCGACGTCGGACTGGTCAACACCTACTACCTCGGTCGGCTGCAGAAGGAGAACCCGGACTATCCCGTGGCCCTGTTCTGGGCCAACCAGGACGACAGCGGGGTCCATGTCAACGTGTCCGGCGCCGGCGTGACCGCCGAGGCGCCCGACCCGGACCTGGGCCAGGCGCTGATCGAATGGCTGGCCGGAGACGAAGCGCAGGCCATGATGGCCGGCTCCAACCTGGAGTTCCCGGTCGTGGAAGGCGTCGAAGCCGATCCCGTCGCCGAGGCCTGGGGAGCGTTCGTTGCCGACTCGATGAACCTGCGGGTCGCCGGCGAGCGTCAGGCCGAAGCGGTGCGCTTGATGGACCGCGCGGGCTGGCGTTGACCCGGACGGCAACGCGTTCGCCGACCCCGTTCACCGCGCGGTGAACGGGGGATCGGCTCCGGTGATTGCGCCGGCGGATCTCCCGCCGGCGCCGGTTCGACGCGGCAAGACGCGCCGGCGGCCGTCGACGCGCTTGCTGCTGATGGCGCCGCTGCTGGCGCTGGTCGGGCTGCCGATACTGATGCTCGCCCTGAGCTGGCTTCAGGTCGACGGCGAAGTCTGGAGCCATCTCTCGACCTGGCTGCTGCCCCGGCTGATCGGGCACAGCGCTCTCCTGCTCGGCGTGGTCGGCGTCGGCGTGGCCGTGCTCGGCGTCGGCCTCGCCTGGCTGTCGGCCTGCTGCGAGTATCCGCTCCGGCGCTGGCTCGATCCCCTGCTGATTCTTCCGCTGGCCTTTCCGACCTACGTGCTGGCGTTCATCTACCTCGGCCTGCTGGACTTCGCCGGGCCGCTGCAGACCGCCCTGCGCGAAGCCTTCGGCGCCACCCCCGGCTGGCTCGGCGCGCTGGCCCGGCCGGCCGGCGTGCTGCCGATCCTGGTACTGGCGTTCTATCCCTATGTCTACCTGCTCGCGCGCGCCTCGTTCAGCGCAGGAGGACTGGTGGCCTTCGAGGCCGGCCGCAGCCTGGGGGCCGGTCCGGTGAGCGTGTTCCTGCGGGTCAGCCTGCCGGCGGCCCGACCGGCGATCGTGGCCGGCCTGGCCCTGGCCCTGATGGAAGCGCTGGCCGACTTCGGTGCGGTCTCGATCTACGGATTCGACACCTTCACCACCGCGATCTACCGGACCTGGCTGGGCCTGTTCGACCTGCGCGCGGCCACCCAGCTCGCCTCCCTGCTGATGGCCTTCATGCTCGTCCTGGTGTTCGCCGAGCGCGCCAGCCGCTCGGCGCGGGTCCGGCGCGCGGAGCGCCGAACGGTACCGAACCGCATCGTGCTGCGGGGCGCCCGGGGCTGGGCGGCCACCGCGCTGCAGTCGGCGGTGCTGCTGGCCGCCGTGATCATTCCGCTGGTCCAGCTGCTGGCGTGGTCCCTGCCGTCGATCGGCGGCATGGCCGACGCCGGCGCCCTGCGACTGATCGGCAACACCGTGATGCTGGGGGCGCTGGGTGCTGCCGGGGTCGTGGCCGGCGGCCTCGTCCTGTTGCTCGCCGGCTACCGCGCGTCGCGCCGTTTTACGCTGCTGAGCGAGCTGGCCGCGAGCGGCTACGCGATTCCGGGCACGGTGCTGGCCGTGGCGATCATGCTCGCGCTGACGGGCGTCGACCGGGTGCTCGAGACGACCCTGGCCGGCGGCCTGCTCGCGCTCCTCCTGGCCTACCTGATCCGCTTCGTGCGCGTGGCCTGGGGCCCGCTGGAAGGCGTGGCGGCGCGAATCCGGCCCGAGCTGTTCGAGAGTGCGCGCAGTCTCGGCGCGTCCCGCTGGGAGCGCCTGTGGCGGGTCATGCTGCCGCTGCTCCGGCCGGGCCTGGCCACGGCTTTCCTGCTCGCCCTGGTCGAGATCGCAAAGGAAATGCCGGCCACGCTGATGCTCCGGCCCTTCGGCTGGGATACGCTCGCGACCCGCATCTACGAACTGACCGCCGAGGGCCAATGGGAACGGGCGGCCCTGCCGGCGCTGGTCCTCGTCGTGCTCGGCGCGATTCCTGCCGTGTTGCTGATGCGGCGGCTCGGCGGTCGCACCGCCGATCGCTGACGCGGCGAGCGCCGACCTGCGTGACGTCGCCTCGGCAACGACGATCGGGCAGATTCCGGGGCGCTTCCCGGCTACACTAACCGGCTGCTCCGTCACGACCTTCTCGAAAGGTTCAACGAGACTTCAATGGCTGCAAAGACTCCCCTGTACGACGCCCATATCGAGGCCGGTGCCCGGATGGTGGAATTCGCCGGCTGGTCGCTGCCGATTCGCTACGGCTCCCTGGTCGAGGAACACCAGGCGGTGCGCGAGCGCGCGGGGATGTTCGACGTGTCGCACATGACCGTCGTGGACGTGGAGGGCGACGGCGCGCGCGAAGGTCTGCGCCGGCTGCTCGCCAACGACGTCGACAAGATCCGCGAGGACGGCCAGGCCATCTACGGCTGCATGCTGAACGACGACGGCGGCATCATCGATGACCTCATCACCTACCGCATCGAGGCGGGCTTCTATCGCCTGGTCGTCAATGCCGCGACGCGCGACGGCGACCTGGCGTGGATGAACGAACGGCTGGCCGGGGAGGACGTCACGATCCGCGAGCGCGACGACCTTGCCATGCTGGCCGTGCAGGGGCCCGAAGCGCGCGCTGTGCTCGCCGAGCGCCTAGGCGTGCCGGATATCGAGCATCTGAAGCCGTTCCGCTCGATGCTCCACGGCGAACTGTTCATCGCGCGAACCGGTTACACCGGCGAGGACGGCTGCGAGATCGTGCTGCCGAACGGGCTGATCGGGGACCTGTTCCAGACCCTGCTCGACGCCGGCGTTGCGCCCTGCGGGCTGGGTGCGCGCGATTCCCTCCGCCTCGAGGCCGGCCTGAACCTCTACGGCCAGGACATGGATACGACCACCACCCCGCTGGAGTCGAACCTGGCCTGGACGGTGGCGTTCGAGCCCTCCGAACGGGACTTCATCGGCCGGGGCGCGCTCGAGGCCCAGCGCGAGGGCGGAGTCGATCGCCAGCTCGTCGGGCTGGTGCTCGGGACCGGGGGCATTCCTCGTTCCGGTGCCCGGGTGATCACCGCGTCGGGCGACGGCGAAGTGACCAGCGGCGGATTCGGGCCCACGGTGGGTCGGCCGGTGGCGATGGCCCGGATTCCGACCGGAGCGAGCGGCGAGGTCGAGGTCGAGCTTCGCGGCAAGCGCCTGCCGGCGCGCGTCGTCAAGCTGCCCTTCGTCCGCAACGGCCGGGTCGCCGAGGCCGTCCTCGCCGAACCCGACGATGGCTGAACGGCCGGCGCGCAGCGCGTGTTGCGCTGACAATCCCCTGGCCGGAAGGCTAGAATCCCGGACCTGGTCTACTTTCGAATCGAGGACGTCGAGATGAGCGAGATTCCGTCGGAACTGCGTTACGCGGACAGCCACGAGTGGGCCGAGTCCCAGGACGACGGCCTGGTCCGGGTCGGCATCAGCGACCACGCCCAGGAGCAGCTCGGCGACCTGGTGTTCGTCGAGCTGCCGGAAGAAGGCGCAACCGTCACCCGAGGCGAAGCCTGCGCCGTCGTCGAATCGGTCAAGGCTGCATCGGACATCTACTCGCCGGTCACCGGCGAGGTCGTCGCGATCAACGGACTGCTCGAGGATTCGCCCGAGACGGTCAACAACGACCCCTACGGTGACGGCTGGCTGTTCACGGTCAAGCCGGAAGACGAGGGAGAGCTCGACGAGTTGATGGACGCCGAGGCCTACGGCGAACATCTCGAGGATTGAACGCGATCGGCGCCGGCCTGTCCGGCCTCCGAGCCTGCATCATCCTCGAGCGGGCAGAGCGCGTGCCTGCTTGACCACCCCATAGGCGAAACTCGTATCGATCGAGCCGATCCCGGGGATCGTATGGATCACGTCCCGGATGAACCGCTCGTAGCCCTCCAGGCTGCGGGCCACCACCCGCATCAGGTAGTCGCGCTGTCCGGTCATCAGGAAGCAGTCGAGGATCTCTTCGATCGCGCGGACCCGGCGCTCGAATTCCGCAACGGTCCGCGTATCGTGGCGTTGCAGAGCGATCCGTACGAACACGGTGATCGGGTAGCCGAGCGCCGACTGGTCGACGATCGCGGTGTAGCCGCGAATCACCCCCCTGGCTTCGAGTTGGCGCACGCGCCGCAGGCACGGCGACGGCGACAGGCTCACGCGCTCGGCCAGTTCCTGGTTGCTCAGCCGGCCACTCAGTTGCAGTTCGTGCGCGATTTGAAGATCTTTCTTGTCCACGGGGGGATCTGGATTGGCAGATTCTGCCAGTATCCTGCGCTGTGCGAGGAGATTTGGCAAGCATCTTTCGCCGGGGCAGCAGTAGGCTGGTCGCCTCGACCGAAAGGGCCCGTTCGATGCACCCGTCCAAAGACCTCGAGCCCGGGTTCGCCACCCGTGCAATCCATGCCGGCGACGCCGGTGATCCCCACGGCGCGCTGACACCGCCGGTTCACCTGACCTCGACGTTCACCTTCGATCGGGTGGCCGACGGCGCGGCGCGCTTCGCCGGTGAGCAGCCGGGTCATGTCTATTCGCGCATCTCCAATCCCACCGTCGATCTGCTCGAACGCCGGGTCGCGTCGCTGGAGGGCGGCGAAGCGGCGCTGGCGACCGCGTCCGGGATGGGCGCGATCACGTCGCTGCTCTGGACACTGGTCGCGCCCGGGGACGAAATCATTGCCGACGAAGCGCTCTACGGCTGCACGTATTCGTTTCTCCACCATGGACTCGCCCGCTTCGGCGTGCGGGTCCGGCACATCGATCTTTCCGACGCGGACCGACTGGCCCGGGCGATCGGACCGTCCACCAGGGTGGTGTACTTCGAAACGCCGGCCAATCCGACCATGCGCCTGGTCGACGTCGAGGCGGTTTCGACGATCGCACGCCGGGCGGGCGCGACCGTGGTCGTCGACAACACCTACGCCACGCCGGTGCTGACCCGGCCGATCGAACGCGGGGCCGACTATGTCGTCCACTCCGCCACCAAGTACCTCGGGGGACACGGCGACCTCGTCGCCGGCCTGGTGGTCGGGCCGGCCGAGGGCATGGAACGCGTCCGCCTGGAAGGGCTGAAGGACCTGACCGGCGCGGTCATGGCACCGCTGACCGCGCACCTGGTGATGCGTGGCCTGAAGACCCTGGAGCTGCGCATGCAGCGTCATTGCCAGTCGGCGGGCCGGATCGCGACCTGGCTGGAGCGCCAGGCCGGCGTGGCCCGCGTCCACTACCCGGGGCTGGGGTCGTGTCCGCAGCGCGAGCTCGCCGTTCGACAGATGGCCGGATTCGGCGGCATGATCGCCTTCGAACTCGAGGGCGGGCTGGACGCCGGCGTCCGTTTCATGGATTCGCTGCAGCTGATCCGCAGGGCCGTCTCGCTCGGCGACGCCGAGTCGCTGGTCCAGCACCCTGCGAGCATGACCCACTCGACGATGACCGCCGAGGAGCGCGCGCGCCACGGGATCGCCGAGGGCCTGATCCGGCTTTCGGTGGGACTGGAAACGCCGGAAGACCTGGTCGGTGATCTGGATTCGGCGCTGGCGGCCTCGCGGCTGCGTGCGGCTTGAACCCGTCGCTTCGAGGAAAGGAGCGAGCTAGTACGACCAGCCCAGTTTCCGATAGACGAAGCCCAGCAGCCACGCCGGGCCGATGAGGAGGAATTGCAGGTCCTTGAAGAAGCTCGGTTTCCGGCCTTCGATGTGGTGGCCGATGAACTGGCCGATCCAGCTGAGCACGAAGACCGCGAGACCGATCTGCCACAGCGGAATCGCGACGCTGGACTCGATCAGCGCGCAGAGCCCCAGGCACAGGAGCAGGAACAGGCCCAGTCCGATCGCCAGGGGAATCGACAGGGCGAGGTACCAGGCTTCGGCCAGGATCGCCATCGCCACGGCCCAGTTCAACCAGTCGAAGGGCGACGGGATCGACCAGATCAGCGCGGTCACGCTCCACACGATCAGCGGCACGCAGATCCAGTGAATCCGCTTGTTGGTCGAATTGCGATGACTCTGGCCATAGTCGCGGAACCACTCGTCGGCGGTGCGCATCGGGGCTCTCCGTCGTGGTGTCTGGAGCGACAGTCTGTCCAGTCGCCGGCCGGCGTGTCAACCGGTGCCGATGCCGGTCGGGCGGGGCGGTGGCGTAAAATGGCGCGCATGAGCTTCAAGTACTTCGGCACCGACGGCATTCGCGGCCGCGTCGGTGAGTCGCCGATCACCGCGGAATTCGCATTGCGCCTGGGCTGGGCCACTGGCCGCACGCTGGAGGAACAGCATGGAGGGCCGGTCCGTGTCGTGATCGGCAAGGACACCCGGATTTCGGGTTACCTGTTCGAATCGGCGCTCGAGGCCGGTCTGGCCGCGGCGGGCGCCGAGGTCCTGCTGCTCGGGCCGATGCCCACGCCCGCGGTCGCCCACATGACACGCTCGATGGGGGCGGCGGCCGGCATCGTGATCTCGGCCTCGCACAACCCGTATCACGACAACGGAATCAAGTTCTTCTCCGGCAGCGCACAGAAGATGCCCGACGCGATCCAGCACCGGATCGAGCAGGCGCTCGAACTCGAGATGCAGCACGTCGCACCGGAACGGCTGGGCAAGGCGCGGCGAATCGACGACGCGACGGGACGCTACGTGGAGTTCTGCAAGGGAACGGTGCAGCACGGCGTCCGCTTCGACGGGCTGAAGCTGGTCGTCGACTGCGCCAACGGCGCGACCTTCCGCATCGCGCCGCACGTGTTCCGCGAACTCGGGGCCCGGGTGGTGGCGACCCACTGCGAACCGGACGGGCTGAACATCAACCGGGATTGCGGATCCACCCATCCCGGCGGCATGGCTGCTCGCGTGGCCGCAGAAGGTGCCGATGTCGGTGTCGCGTTCGACGGCGACGGCGACCGGGTCATCCTGGCCGACGCCGGCGGCAACGTGGTCGACGGCGATGGCATCCTGTACGCACTGGCGTGCAGCCGCCGGGCCGCCGGAGGCCTCGACGGCGGGGTGGTCGGCACGGTCATGAGCAATTTCGGTCTCGAAGAGGCTTTCGGTCGACACGGAATCGAGTTCGCTCGCGCGCAGGTCGGGGATCGTCACGTGCACGAAGCGCTCGTCGATCGCGGCTGGACACTGGGCGGCGAAGCCTCCGGCCACATTCTCTGCCTCGATCGGGCGAGCACCGGCTGCGGTATTGTGAGCGCGCTCCAGGTGCTGGAGGCCATGGTCTCCAGCGGTCGCTCGCTGGCCGAACTGGTCGCCGACCTGCACAGGTATCCGCAGGTGATGGTCAACGTCGAGGTCGATGGTGCCGACCGGCAGGCCCTGCATCGAAGGCCGGCAATCGCCGAGGCGATCGACGACGCCGAGCGCTCGCTCGACGGGCAAGGGCGGATCGTCCTGCGGCCCTCCGGGACCGAACCGGTGGTCCGGGTGATGGTCGAGGCGCCGCAAGAGTCCCGGGCGCGGGAGCTGGCCGCATCGCTGGCCGACATCGTACAGAACGAAGCACGACGAACGGAATCGAACAATGGACACTGAACGCTACGGGATCCCGGTCCTCGACCTGGAAGAGTTCACCGGCAAGCGCGACGACTTCACCGACGCCCTCGGCGCCGCGTATCGCGAATACGGCTTCGCTGGCATCACCCACCACGGCGTCGACGATGCCCTGATCGAACGGGCGTACGACCGCTTCAAGGCGTTCTTCGCCCTGCCCCCGGACGTCAAGCAGGCCTACCACCTGCCCGGCAGGGGCGGCGCGCGCGGCTACACCGGCTTCGGCGTGGAGCAGGCCAAGGACCACGATGTGCCCGATCTGAAGGAATTCTGGCACGTGGGCCGGGAGCTGGACGCGGGCGCGGACAACCCGCACCCGGACATCCTGCTGCCCAATCTCTGGCCCGACGAGGTCGAGGGGTTCCGCGCCGCGGCGCTCGCCCTGTACGGCGCGCTGGACAATCTCGGGCGGCGCATGCTGTCCGCGATCGCGATCGACCTCGGCCTGCCGTCGGACTGGTTCGCCGACAAGGTCGATCTTGGCAATTCGATCCTTCGACCGATCCACTACCCGCCGATCCGCGACGCCGTCCCGGGCGCCGTGCGCGCTGCCCGCCACGAGGACATCAACCTGATCACGCTGCTGATCGGTTCGCGCGAGCAGGGCCTGGAGATTCTCAGCAAGAAGGGCGAGTGGATTCCGGTCACGACCGTGCCGGGTACCATCATCGTCAACGTCGGCGACATGCTCCAGCGCCTGACCAACCACGTCTACCAGTCGACCACCCACCGCGTCGTCAACCCGCCCGGCGACCTGGCGGCCAAGGCGCGCTATTCGATCCCGTTCTTCCTTCACCCGAACCCGGACTTCGTCATCGAGACGCTGCCGCAATGCATCAGCGACGACAAGCCGAACCGCTACCCGGAGCCGATCACCTCGCACGGGTACCTGATGGAGCGGCTGCGGGAGATCAAGCTGGCCTAGCGGATCGAGGGGGCAGCTTCAAAGGCAATTAGTCCGCAGATGAACGCAGATGAACGCGGATGAGAAACCTCGAAGACACTGAATTGGCAGGTCCATTCGATACCATCCGGGCATTCGTTGTTCTGTTGCTGTTTGGTTCATTTCAAGTAGGGCCCGTCCATTCTCAAGTGGGTGATCTGGACTACAGCCTGTCGCATGGCCGAGAGTCCCAGGTTGCGGCGTTCCGCAAGTGCTTGGAGATGCAAGCGCAGGTTCCGAGTACGGTCGATGAAGTCATGCTGGCGGCTGGAGAATGCCTGCCCGATGATGACCTTCGTTCAGGGGCGGTTGCCAGCGGACGTGCGCTGGTCGAGTATCAGGCTCTTCGGCGCGATCGCTCTTCTCCGGACACCCGAATCTTCATGTTTCTCGACCTTGTTCGACCCGAGTTTCATCAGGAGCTGATGAGTCTTGAACTGGGGCGCGCGATCGAGAATGGTCGATCCACCGATCTGTTTGTCGAGTCAATCGCCTACCATGCAGGTCGTTTCGCGGCGGAGGCCAAGCATTGCTGCACGGAAGATTGGTCCGATGAAGGGACATCGTGCACTTGGCCATCCCTGGGTGCTGCGACCCTGCACTCGATTCTCTTCGGCAATGCGGGCGAGCCGGTGGACTTCCTGTCACTCATTCGCGTCTATGACTCGAACTCCCATTGCAATGCCTTGTTTGCCCGGAGGTCATCTCGGCCAGAGTAGCTGAATCTGGCGGGTGGTAACCCAGGGGTTTCATCTGTGTTGATCTGCGTTCATCTGCGGACAGAATTCGCTTTTCGTTTGTCGCGAAGTCCGTTCTTTACAACGACTCCTCGTCTCCCGCCCCCCAGGCGCGGGCCATGATCAGGTAGGTGAAGGATGCCGACCAGGTGATCAGCATGAATCCGGTCAGGGCCTCGGTGCCGGCCAGGAAGCGTATCGGCCCGATCGCGGTGAGTTCGCCCCAGCCCACGGTGGTGTAGGTGGCTGCGGAGAAGTAGACGTAGTCGAGGAAAGTGAATTCCTCGTAGCCCAGAACCTCACCGAAGTCACCGGCAAGGTCGAGGACGAAGAAGCCGGCCGCGAACAGCCAGATTTCGGCGACGTGGGCAAGCAGCAGGGCGAACATCACAAGAAGCAGCGTCCGACGGTCCCGTCGACGCCAGAAGGGACCGCGCGACGGACGGCCCACCCATCGGTTCAGCACCGCGATGATCTCGTAATGGAGGACGACGGCCAGCGTCACGATGCCGGCGGTCATCAGCGTGACCACCCATTCGTTGACCCCGACCTGGCCGAACATCGTCAGCTCATCGCCGGATCAATTCACGACACCGAGCTCGCGGCCGACCTTGACGAAGGCCTCGACGGCGCGCTCCAGGTGTTCCTGCTCGTGCGCCGCCGAGATCTGCAGCCGGATCCGGGCTTCGCCCTTCGGTACGACCGGGTAGAAGAAGCCGATCACGTAGATGCCTTCCTCGAGCAGGGCATCGGCCATCTTCTGGGCGAGCGGCGCGTCGTAGAGCATGACCGGCACGATCGGATGGTCGCCGGGCTTGATGTCGAAGCCGGCTTCGGTCATGGCGTTGCGGAAGTACTTCGTGTTGGCGACCAGCTTGTCGCGCAGCGCCGTGGACTCGTCGAGAATCTCGAACACCTTCAGGCTGGCCGCGACCAGCGGTGGCGCCAGCGAGTTCGAGAACAGGTAGGGTCGGGAGCGCTGGCGCAGCAGGTCGATGACTTCCTGGCGCGCAGTCGTGAAGCCGCCCATTCCGCCGCCCAGCGCCTTGCCCAGCGTCGAGGTGATGATGTCGACCTTGTCGAGTACCCCGTGATACTCGGGCGAGCCGCGGCCGGTCTTGCCGAAGAAACCGGTCGCGTGGCAGTCGTCGACCATGACCAGCGCGTCGTACTTCTCGGCAAGTTGGGTGATCTCGTCCAGCTTCGCGACGTAGCCGTCCATCGAGAACACGCCGTCGGTCACGATCATGCGCGTACGCTTGTCCCGGGTCTTCTTCAGCGCGTCCTCCAGCTGGTCCATGTCCGAGTTGGCGTAGCGATATCGATCGGCCTTGCACAGGCGGACGCCGTCGATGATCGAAGCGTGGTTCAGCGCATCCGAGATGATCGCGTCCTCCGGACCCAGCAGCGGCTCGAACAGTCCGCCGTTCGCGTCGAAGCAAGCCGCGTACAGGATCGTGTCGTCCTTGCCGTGGAAGTCGGCGATGACGCGCTCCAGTTCCTTGTGCAGGTCCTGGGTGCCGCAGATGAAGCGCACGGACGCCATGCCGAAGCCGTGGCCGTCCAGCGCGTCCTTGGCCGCCTGGATGATGTGCGGATGGTCGGCCAGGCCGAGGTAGTTGTTGGCGCAGAAGTTCAGTACCTCGCCACGCTCCTTCGTCTGGATCGCGACGCGCTGAGGCGTGGTGATCTGGCGCTCGCGCTTGTACAGGCCGGCCTCGTCGATCTCGGCCAGCTCGGCGCTGAAGCGTTCATAGGTCTTGGCGTCGGACATTCGGTTACCTCGAATTCTTGAAAGCGATATCTACCGCAGATGAACGCAGATTAACGCAGATGGTTCTTTTTCGAGGGGCGAGGGGAGAGGGGCTAGGGGCTAGTGATGACTCGCTCCACAGGTGTGTACTAGTCCCTGACCCCTAGTCCCTAGCCCCTTTTCCCTTTGCCCCCCCGGAGATCGCACGCCGGGCCGATATTGCACCCAGCATGAGACGAACTACCGTGTCAGGCCGCGGGCTCGATCTCGCCGGTCCAGTCGCAGACGACCTTGCCGCACTGACCGCGTGCCATCAGGTCGAACCCGGTCTCGAAGTCGTCGATGGCGATCTGGTGGGTCAGGACCTTGTCCAGCGGAAAGCCGGTCAGGACCATCTGGGTCATCTTGTACCAGGTCTCGTACATCCGGCGGCCGTAGATGCCGTGCATCTGCAGCCCCTTGAAGATCACCTTGTCCCAGTCGATGCCCGTGCCCGCCGGCAGGATACCGAGCAGGGCGACCTTGCCGCCGTTGTACATGGCCGTCAGCAGGTCGTTGAACGCCTGCGGGTTCCCCGACATCTCCATGCCGATGTCGAAGCCGTCGATGTCGAGTTCGTCGAGCACGTCGAGGAGGCGCTCGTTCCTGACGTTGATGGTTCGCGTCGCGCCCATGTCAGCGGCCAGTTTCAGGCGGTAGTCGTTGACGTCGCTGATCACGACGTGGCGCGCGCCGACGTGCTTGGCGATGCCCGCGGCGATGATCCCGATCGGCCCGGCGCCGGTGATCAGCACGTCCTCGCCGACCAGGTCGAACTGCAGCGCGCAGTGGGCGGCGTTGCCGAACGGGTCGAAGAACGCGGCCAGTTCCGAAGGAATCTCGTCGGGAATCGGCCAGAGGTTGGTCGCCGGGACGACGACGTATTCCGCGAAGCCGCCGTCGCGATTCACCCCGATGCCCTCGGTGTGCGGGCACAGGTGGGGTCGACCTGCGCGACAGTTGCGGCACACGCCGCAGACCACGTGCCCTTCGGCGGAGACGCGCTGGCCCTCTTCGTAGCCACGCACGCCGACGCCGATCTCGGCGATCGTGCCGACGAACTCGTGGCCGATCACCAGGGGCGGCTCGATCGTGCGCTGCGACCAGTCGTCCCACTGGTAGATGTGCAGGTCGGTTCCGCAGATCGCGGTCTTCTGGAGCTTGACCAGGACCTCCCCGGGGCCCGGCGAGGGGACCGGCACGTCTCGCAGTTCCAAACCCGGTGCCGCGGCAGGCTTGACCAGGGCGCGCATGGTCTGGGTCATGGCAGGTACTCCAGGGTGGTGAAGCCGCCCATTATACGAGTCCGGAAGCTGACCCCCGTCGCTGATCTCGGTCGCTGATCCGCGTCGCCATCCCCGTGCGCGCCGGAGCTCTTGTCACGCGACCGCCACGGCCCCACCTCATCCTATCTATCGACCCGCCGAACTCCGGAACCGCCATGTCCCGCGCTCCCCGCCTGCTGATCGGAATCGTCCTCGTCGTTCTCGTGCTCGGGGGGCTGTTCGGCCTGCGCTACCTGCAGCTCCAGCGCCAGCAGGCGATGATGTCGCAGGCGCCGCCGCCGGCCCAGGTGGACGCCGTGACGGCCGCCGAGCAGCGCTGGCCGGCCTCGCTGGCCGCGATCGGCGGCCTGCGGGCGGTCAACGGCGTGCGCGTCGCCAACGAAATCGCCGGCGTGGTCGATGCGATCGAGTTCGAGTCGGGACAGCGCGTCGAGGCCGGTGATCCGCTGGTCCATCTCGACGACGAGACCGATCGGGCCGCCCTGGAGACACGGCAGGCCGAGGCGCGCCTGGCGAGCCAGCAGTTCGAGCGCTTTTCCGACCTGATCGGGCAGGACGCGGTTTCGCGCGCCCAGTTCGACGAGGCGCGAGCCAACCGTGAGGCCGCCGAGGCCCGGGTGCACGAACAGGAAGCGATCGTGGCGAAGAAGACGGTCCGGGCGCCGTTCGACGGCGTGCTCGGCCTGCGCCAGGTCGATCTCGGGCAGTTCATCCCGGTCGGCACGCCGATCGTCGAGATCAACCAGCTCGACCCGATCCAGGTCGACTTCACGATCGGCGAACGCGATCTGCCCCTGGTCCGGGTCGGCGATCCCGTGGAAGTCCGGGTGGCGGCCTATGCCGACGAGGTCTTCAGCGGTGAGGTGCTGGCGATCGAGTCGTCGGTCCGCGCCGCGACCCGGACCGTCGAAGTCCGGGCCCGCCTCGACAATCCGGACGGCCGCTTGCGGCCGGGCATGTTCGCCAACGTGACGACGTTCCGGCAGGAGGTGCGCGATGTGGTCACCGTGCCGCGCACGGCGATTTCCTACAACACCTACGGCGATTTCGTGTTCGCGCTGCGTGAGCAGGACGGCGCGACGACGGTCGAGCGCGTCCAGGTCACCACTGGCGAGGTCCGCGACGGCCAGGTCGAGATCGTCGACGGCATCGAGCCGGGCACCCGCGTCGTGGCGGCGGGCCTGCTTCGCCTTCGTCCCGGTCAGCCGGTGAAGGTGAAGGAGGACGGTGACGGCGAATCCGCGTCGGCCTCCGGAGCCGGCGTTTCGACGGAGTCGCGCTGATGCGCTTCACCGACCTGTTCGTCCGGCGACCGGTGCTGTCGACGGTCGTCAGTCTCCTGATCCTGCTGCTCGGCGCTCGGGCCGCGCTGGAGCTCGAGGTCCGTCAGTACCCGGAGCTCCAGAGCACCACGGTCACCGTGACCACGGCCTACCCGGGCGCCGACTCGGAGCTGGTCAAGGGGTTCATCACCACGCCGCTGCAGCAGGCCATCGCCGAGGCCGAGGGCATCGACTTCCTGGCCTCGACCAGCGGGCAGGGCGTTTCGACGATCCAGGCACGCATGGTGCTGAACTACGACGCCAACGATGCGCTGGCCGAGATCCAGGCCAAGGTGGCCAGCCAGCGCAACGTGCTCCCCGAGGCGGCGCGCGACCCGGTCATCACCTCGACCACCGGCGAATCGACCGCGCTGATGTACATCGCCTTCTTCAGCGAGTCCATGCCGGTGCCGGAGATCACCGATTACCTGATCCGGGAGGTCCAGCCCAGACTTCAGGCGCTGCAGGGCGTGGGCAAGGCCGAGTTGATCGGGCGGACCTTCGCCCAGCGCATCTGGATCGATCCCCAGCGCCTGGCGGCGATCGACCTGACGGCCCGCGAGCTGATCGACGTGCTGCTGGCCAACAACTACCAGGCCGGTATCGGCAATACGCGGGACGAGCTGGTTCGCATCGATCTGTCGACGGACACGGACGTCTCCGACCCGGAGCAGTTCCGGCGCCTGGTGATCAAGGAAGACGACGGCGGCATCGTCCGCCTCGGTGATATCGCGCGGACGGAGCTGGGTTCGCAGACCTACAGCTCCATCGCAAACTACAAGGGCCAGCCCTCGACCTACGTCGCGATCGAGATGGCGCCGGGGGGCAATCCGCTGCAGGTCGCCGAGCGCGTGCGCAACGAGCTGCCCGGCATCCGCGATCAGCTGCCCGACGGGCTGGCGGTCGAGTTGCCCTACGACGCGTCCGAGTTCATCGACCAGTCGATCGACGAGGTGATCAAGACCCTGGTCGAAGCCGTGCTGATCGTGCTGGTGGTGGTGTTCCTGTCGCTGGGCTCGCTGCGTGCGGCGCTGGTGCCGTCGCTGGCCGTCCCCCTGTCGCTGATCGGCGGCGCCCTGATCATGCTGCTGTTCGGCTTCTCGCTGAACCTGTTGACCCTGCTGGCCCTGGTGCTGGCGATCGGGCTGGTGGTCGATGACGCGATCATCATCGTCGAGAACGTCCATCGCCATATCGAGGAAGGCGAAACGCCCTTCGAGGCGGCGCTGCACGGCGCGCGGGAGATGGCGACCCCGGTGATCGCCATGACCACGACGCTGATCGCGGTCTATGCACCGATCGGTTTCATGGGCGGCCTGGTCGGCGCGCTGTTCACGGAATTCGCCTTCACCCTGGCCGGAGCGGTGCTGGTCTCCGGCGTGGTCGCGCTGACGTTCTCGCCGATGCTGTCCGGCAAGGTGTTGAAGGCGAAGGGCGACGGCAACGAGCGCTCGCGCTTCGAGAGCGCGGTCGAACGCAACTTCGAGCGACTGTCGGGCGGCTACCGTCGCGCGCTGGCCTGGACCCTGAAGTCACCGGTGGTCGTGGTCGTGCTTTCGCTGGCGATCCTGGTCTCGATCGTCGGCATGTTCCGCTTGAGCCAGAACGAGCTGGCGCCGACGGAGGACCAGGGCATCCTGCTGTATTCGGGCACCGCGCCGCAGACGTCCACGCTGGAGTACCTCGAGACCTACGGCCAGGAGCTGCAGGCCCGCTTCGAACGGCTTCCGGGCTACGACGAGAGCTTCATGCTGCTCGGCGCCCTGTCGCCGAACACGGTGTTCGGCGGCTTCAAGCTGGCCCCCTGGGACGAACGGGACATCTCGCAGTTCGAGGTCGAGCCCATGCTGCAGCAGGCCGTCGGCGAGGTGACCGGCCTGCGGACCTCGGTCTTCACGCGCCCGTCCATTCCCGGCGCCGGCGACGGCCTGCCCGTCCAGTTCGTGATCACGAGCGCGCAGTCCTACGACCGGATCGTGGCGGTCGCCGATGAACTGCTCGGCCAGGCGATGCAGAGCGGACTGTTCATGTTCCTGCAGAAATCGATCGATTTCGATCGGCCGATGACCCGGGTGATCGTCGATCGGGATCGGGTCGCGGACCTGGGGCTGTCCATGGCCGATGTGGGCCGGGAGCTCTCCAGCCTGCTCGGCGGCGGCTACATCAACCGATTCAACATGCAGGGCCGGTCCTACGAGGTCATTCCCCAGGTCGAGCGCGTCTCCCGGGCGACCGCCGAAGACCTTTCGAACTACTACCTGCGAGCCGACTCCGGCGAGCTCGTGCCGATGGGCACGGTCGTGTCCTTCGACTCGGTCGTCGAGCCTTCGCAGCGGACCCAGTTCAACCAGCTCAACTCCCTGGCGCTGGAGGGCGTGCTCGCGCCCGGCGTGGCCATGGGCGACGCGGTGGAATTTCTCGAGCGCGAGGCCGCCGAGCGGTTTCCGCAGGGCTTCGGCTACGATTACAAGGGCCAGTCCCGCCAGTTCAAGCAGCAGGGCAGCGCACTGGTGGTCACGTTCTTCCTGTCGCTGCTCGTGATCTACCTGGTGCTGGCGGCGCAGTTCGAGAGCTGGCGCGACCCGTTCATCATCCTGGTCTCGGTGCCGCTGTCGATCGCAGGTGCCATGGCGTTCATCATGCTCGGTTTCGCCAGCATGAACATCTACACGCAGGTCGGCCTCATCACCTTGATCGGGGTCGTGGCGAAGAACGGCATCCTGATCGTCGAGTTCGCCAACCAGCTGCAGATCGACAAGGGTCTCGGCAAGCTCGAAGCGGTGCTGGACGCGGCCGCGATCCGCCTGCGCCCCATCCTGATGACCTCGGCAGCGCTGATCGTGGCCATGATCCCGCTGCTGATCGCCTCCGGCCCCGGCGCCGAGAGCCGCTTTGCGATCGGCCTGACGATCGCGACGGGCCTCGGCATCGGTACTGCCCTGACCGTCTTCGTCCTTCCCGCCTTCTACCTGCTGCTCGCGCGCGACCACTCGGCAAGAGCGGAGGCCTGATGCTTTCGTTTTTCTTGAACCCGAAATCCGGATGATGCGCGCAAAGACGCAAAGACGCAAAGACGTAAAGGCGCGAATAGAAAGGAAAAACTACTGAAACGTATTGAAAACGTGTTTTTGTGGAAACGCAGAATCGAGTAGAAAACGCGGATGGAGGAGCCCGACGGCCGGATGCGCGAACCGATGGCGCTTGCTTACGGGTGTCATGTATTCAATCCAATGCGCGATCTGCAGTTCAACGGATTGAAGCAGTGCTGTTGGTTCTCTTGCGCGCCTTCGCGTCTTCGCGTTCATCATCTAGAGGAAATGGTCTTCAGAGTGCAGCGACTTGAATCGTCGACCGCGTTCGCATGAAGTTTGCGGTGGGCGACCACACTACGGCCTTGGAAACACGACTCAAAGGAGAGGATCGAAATGAATATCCTGATGGTGCTGACTTCGCACGAAAAGCTGGGTAACACGGGCGAGAAGACCGGGTTCTGGCTGGAAGAGTTCGCCGCGCCGTACTATGCGTTCCTGGATGCCGGTGCGGAGGTGACCCTTGCGTCGCCGAAGGGCGGGCAGCCGCCGCTCGACCCGAAGAGCGACGACGAGGACGCGCAGACCGACGCGACCCGCCGGTTCAAGGACGACCGCAAGGCCCAGGAGCAGCTCGCGCATACGCATGCACTGGTGGAAATGCACGCCGCGGACTTCGACGCGGTGTTCTTCCCGGGTGGCCACGGTCCCATGTGGGACCTCGTCGACCATCCGGTCTCCCAGGCCCTGATCGCGTCGTTCATCGAGTCGGGCAAGCCGGTCGGGGCGGTCTGCCACGCGCCCGCAGCGCTGACCGGCGTGAAGACCGATGCCGGCTACCTCGTGTCCGGCAAGCGCGTAACGGGATTCACCAATGCGGAGGAGGAGGGCGTGGGCCTGACCGACGTGGTGCCCTTCCTGCTCGAGAACCGCCTGAAGCAGCGTGGCGGACAGTTCAGCTCCGGGGAGGCCTGGGGGCCGCACATCGAAGTCGACGGCCTGCTGGTCACCGGCCAGAACCCCGCCTCCTCCGAGCCCGCCGCCGAGGCCCTGCTCAAGCTCCTGCGCAGTTAGCGGCTTTGTTTTCTCTCCGTGCCCGATTCCCTAGAGGATGTGCGCGAAGGCGCAAAGGAGCAAAGTGCGCAAAGAAATGCACGGGAGAAAGAAAAGCCAACTATCAAAGCTGCCGCAAGAGTGATCAATTGACCCGAAGTTGAATGCCGGGCGAGACCAACCGCCATCGACCGTATCTCGAGACCGTTCCGAAGGCGTCGCCAACCGCTGATGCTTTTCCGATGATCCTGATTCTCTTCGCGCTTCTTCGCCCCTTCGCGCCTTTGCGACCATCCTCTAGGGGGTCGCCCCCAAAGGCCTGATCGAGGCCAGACCCTGCCATTGGTCCCATTGCTCGCGGCCGCGGCGCGTGGCAAGTTGAGCTGATCGACAGCCGGCCGCCGACGAGCGGGTGAGGAGCGGACCATGGGGCAGACGCGCAGGGATCTTCTGAAGGTCGGAGGGCTCGGGCTGGGAGCGGCCGCGCTTTCCGGCCTGGGCCTGCAGGCCGAGGCAAGGACGATGTCGGTGGTTCCGAAGGCCGATCGGCCGCTGGACCTGCTGATCCTCGGCGGCACGGGCTTTACCGGGCCGTTCCAGGTGCGCTACGCGCTGGCGCGAGGTCACAGGGTCACGATCTTCAACCGCGGCAACAAGTCGCTGGACTGGCCGGGCCCGGTCGAGGAACTGGTCGGCGACCGCAACGAGGGAAACCTGTCGGCGCTCGAGGGCCGGCGATGGGATGTCTGCATCGACAACCCCACGACGCTGCCGTTCTGGGTTCGCGATGCCGGTCGGGTCCTGGAGAACCAGGTCGACCACTACGTCTTCACCTCGACCCTGTCGGTGTACGCCTCGAACGCTGACCCGGGCGCCGACGAAAGCGCTGCGCTGCTCGAGTACCAGGGCGAGGACCGCATGGCCGAGACCATGAAGAGCGTCCGCGCGAACATGGCACTCTACGGTCCGCTCAAGGCCGAGTCCGAGCGCGAAGTCGCGCGCTGGTTCCCGGGTCGGCACACCATCGTCCGGCCGACGCTGATCGTCGGCCCCGGCGATGCGACCGACCGCTTTACCTACTGGCCGGTCCGGTTGGCGCGCGGTGGGCAGGTGCTGGCGCCCGGCGACGGCAAGGATCCGGTCCAGCTCATCGATGCCCGCGACCTGGCCGAATGGACCGTACGCATGGCCGAAGCACAGGCCGGCGGGGCCTACAACGCGGCGGGCCCGGACTACCGGTTGACCTTCGACGCGATGTTGCACGGCATCCGTGCAGTGACCGGCGTGGCCGCCGAACTGAACTGGGCACCCGCCGAATTCCTCGCCGAGCGGGGGATCAACCCCTGGTCCGACATGCCCGTGTGGATTCCGTCCGAGGGCGAGTACGCCGGCTTCGCGTCGCGCTCGAACCGCAAGGCCATCGACGCCGGCCTGGCCTTCCGCCCCTTCGCCGACACCGTCGAGGCCACCCTGGCGTGGTTCCGCGACCAGCCCGACGACCGCCGCTCCCAACTCCGCGCCGGCCTCACGCCCGAACGGGAAGCCGAAGCCCTGGAGGCGTTGCGGGCAGCTTCGTCGTAATCGAGCTCGGAAAAGCTAGATGATGGGCGCGAAGGCGCGAAGGGGCAAAGGACGCAAAAAAAAATCGATAAGAAGATGGAACAAGCGACGTCCGGTGCTTCGATAGGACTTTTTTGATGCCGGATTCAGTTCGT
This sequence comes from Halomonas denitrificans, assembly GCA_019800895.1. Lineage (NCBI taxonomy): Bacteria > Pseudomonadati > Pseudomonadota > Gammaproteobacteria > Oceanospirillales > Halomonadaceae > Halomonas > Halomonas denitrificans. The sequence continues at coordinate 441,846 of JAHVKF010000001.1, read as the reverse complement.
GCAGTTCCACTCCGTCCGCTGAAACGAGCTTTCGGCCCTGCGGCAGCAACTTTTTCTGGTGACTTCGCGTCCTTTGCCCCTTCGCGCCTTTGCGTCCGTCCTCTAAAAGCCGCAGGCACCAGGCTCTGATCGAAACCTATTCGGACAGAAGAATGCGTTCGGCTTCTCGATAACGCGCCACGGTCTGGTCGATGATTTCCAAGGGAAGCGCCGGGCCCGGGGCGGTCTTGTTCCAGTCGAGGGTCTCGAGGTAGTCGCGGACGAACTGCTTGTCGAAGCTCGGCGGGCTGATGCCCAGCCGCCAGCTTTCCTCGGGCCAGAAACGCGAGGAGTCCGGGGTCAGCACTTCGTCGATCAGGTAGAGGTGCCCGTCGGCATCGGTGCCGAACTCGAACTTGGTGTCGGCGATGATGATGCCGCGCTCGCGCGCATAGGCGCCGGCGCGCAGGTAGATCGCAAGGCTGATGTCGCGGACCTGGACGGCCAGCTCGGGCCCGATCAGCTCCTGCATGCGGTCGAAATCGATGTTCTCGTCGTGGTCGCCGACCGCCGCCTTCGTCGACGGGGTGAACACGGGCTCGGGCAGGCGGGCGGCCTGCTCCAGGCCTTCGGGCAGCTCGACGCCGGACACCGCACCGGTCGCCCGGTAGTCCTTCCATCCGGAGCCGGCGAGGTAGCCGCGCACGATGGCCTCCACCGGTAGCGGCTTCAGGGCACGCACCAGCATCGAGCGCGGTGCCAGTGCTTGCGCCAGGGCGGCGTCGCCCAGGACGTCGGCCAGGTCGTCGTCGAGGAGGTGGTTGCGGACCAGGTCGCCGAACTGCGCGAACCAGAATTTCGAGATCCGGCTCAGGATCTCGCCCTTGCCCGGAATCGCATCCGGAAGCACCACGTCGAAGGCGCTCAGCCGGTCCGAGGCCACGATCAGCAGCTGGTCGTCGTCGACGCGATAGATATCGCGCACCTTGCCCTGGTGCACACGCTCGAGCGGCGGAAGGGGATAGCTCACGATCGATTCTCGACAGGCGGGAATCCCGGAATTATACGGTTGGTGGGGGTGTCTATCGGCACGCGGTGGCCGAGCCCTCTAGAGGATGGACGCAAAGGCGCGAAGGGGGCGATGGACGCGAAGAGAACGAAAGGAGGTGCTGCCACAAGGCAGCATGAGCGTTTTCACGCGCAGTGTGACAATTCGACCATCGAGATCGAGAAAGCGTCCACCTCAGCTGCAAGCGCGGAAGAAGGCTCCGGTTTTCCAATTGTCACGATTTTCTTCGCGTTTCTTTGCCCCTTCGCGCCTTTGCACCCATCATCTGAACGTCGATGGCACGGCGCGGATCGAAGCCACCCGCCCGGCCCGTTCATTCGGCGACAATAGGGGCCTGATCCAATCACGCCGGAACTCCGTCATGTCGCAGCAATCACTGGTGATCGCGCCGTCCATTCTTTCTGCCGATTTCGCTCGCCTCGGCGAGGAGGTCGAGACCGTGCTCGCGGCCGGCGCCGACTGGGTCCATTTCGACGTGATGGACAACCACTACGTGCCCAACCTGACGATCGGACCGATGGTCTGTCGGGCCCTGCGCGATTACGGCATCGAGGCACCGATCGACGTGCACCTGATGGTCAAGCCGGTCGACCGGATCATCCCGGATTTCGCCGAAGCGGGCGCGACCACGATCTCGGTGCACCCGGAATCCACCGAGCACCTCGATCGGACCCTGGGCCTGATCCGCGAATCGGGCTGCCGCGCGGGCGTGGTGTTCAACCCGGCGACCCCCCTGGACGTGCTGGACTGGGTGATCGACAAGGTCGACCTGGTGCTGGTGATGTCGGTAAATCCCGGTTTCGGCGGCCAGTCGTTCATTCCGGCGGCGCTGGACAAGCTGCGCATGGCGCGCCAGATCATCGACGACTCCGGCTTCGACATCCGGCTCGAAGTCGACGGTGGGGTGAAGACCACCAACGCCGCCGAGGTGATCGCGGCCGGCGCCGACACGCTGGTCGCCGGCTCGGCGATCTTCAACGCCGAGGACTACCGCACGGTGATCGAGCAGATGCGCGCCGCCGCGTCGGTCTGAGGACCGGGGCCTCGCCGAGCCCGCCTCTACCGGCGATCTGCAATAATCGCCGGTCGCCCTGCGGCTCCATCGGGGTCGCCGGAACCGAGCCTCATTCCGTGGACGCATCATCGTGGACCTGAAGCAATTCGAACGCTATCGCGCCGAGGGATACTCCCGCATTCCCGTGTGGCGCTCGGTCGCGGCCGATCTCGACACGCCCCTGTCGGTGTACCTGAAGCTGGCCGACGGGCCGAACTCGTTTCTTCTCGAGTCGGTCGAAGGCGGCGAGAACTGGGGCCGCTACTCGATCATCGGCCTGCCGTGCCGGAGGGCCTACCGTGCATCGGGCCGGACCTTCGAGGTGCTGGACCATGGCCGGGTGGTCGAGACCCGCGAGGACGTCGATCCGCTGGACGAGATCGCGAAGCTTGCCGAATCCGTTTCCATGCCGCGGATCGACGGGCTGCCCCGGGTCGGCGGGCTGGTCGGCTATTTCGGCTACGAAACCGTTGCCCTGGTGGAGCCGCGCCTGGATTTCTCCGGTCTTCCCGATGCGCTCGGCGTGCCGGAGATCCTGCTGCTGGATGCCGAAGAGCTGGCGGTGTTCGACACGCTGGCCGGGCGCCTGTACCTGATCGTCCAGGCCGATGCGCTTCGCGAGGACGGCTACGACCAGGCGGTTCGCCGGCTGGACCAGCTCGGCCACCGGCTGCGCGCCGGATCACCGGGCTATCCGCACCCGGTGGACCTGCCGGTGCCGGGCGAAGACGATTTCGAGTACGGCTTCGAGCAGGCCGATTTCGAGCGGGCCGTGGGCCGGATCAAGGACTACATCCTGGCCGGCGACGCGATGCAGGTGGTGCTGAGCCAGCGGATGAGCGTCGACCTGGCGGCCCGGCCGCTCGACGTCTACCGTGCCCTGCGCGCGCTCAACCCGTCGCCGTACATGTACTTCTTCGACTTCCAGAACGATCACGAGACCTTCCAGGTGGTCGGGTCGTCGCCCGAGGTCCTGGTCCGGGTCGAGGACGACGAGGCGCTGGTCCGGCCGATCGCCGGCACCCGTCCACGCGGCCGAGACGAGGCCGAGGACCGCGCCCTGGAGGCCGACCTGCTGGCCGATCCGAAGGAGCGCGCCGAGCACCTGATGCTGATCGACCTCGGTCGCAACGACATCGGCCGGATCGCCGAGATCGGCTCCGTCGAGTTGACCGACCGGATGATCATCGAGCGCTACTCGCACGTCATGCACATCGTCAGTCAGGTCCGCGGCCGCTTGCGTTCGGGCATGGATGCGCTGGACGTCCTGCGCGCGACGTTCCCGGCCGGCACCCTGTCGGGGGCGCCGAAGGTGCGGGCGATGGAGATCATCGCCGAGCTCGAGCCGGTCCGGCGCGGCATCTACGCCGGCGCGGTGGGCTGGATGAACTGGCACGGCGACGCGGATTTCGCGATCGCCATCCGCACAGCGCTGGTCGCCGGCGGCCGGATCCACCTGCAGGCCGGTGCCGGCATCGTTGCCGACTCCGACCCGGCGCTGGAGTGGGAGGAAACCATGAACAAGGGCAGGGCGCTGATCCGCGCGATCGCCGAGGCCAGCGAGGGCATCCGATGAAGGTGCTGATGATCGACAACTACGACTCGTTCACCTACAACCTCGTCCAGTACCTGGGCGAGCTGGACGTGGAGGTCGTGGTCCACCGTAACGATGCCATCGACGTGCAGGGCGTGCGCGACCTGGCCGCGGACGCCATCGTGCTGTCGCCGGGGCCGTGCACACCGAACGAGGCGGGTGTCTGCCTGCGCATCGTCGACGAACTGGCCGGCAAGGTGCCGATCCTCGGCGTGTGCCTCGGCCACCAGGCGATCGGCCAGGCGCTGGGGGGGAAGGTCGTCCGGGCTCGCCAGGTCATGCACGGCAAGACGTCGTTGATGCACCACGCCGACGAAGGCGTGTTCCGCGGCCTGGACAACCCCTTCGAGGCCACCCGCTACCATTCGCTGATCGTCGAGCGCGACACCCTGCCCGATGTGCTGGTCGAAACCGCCTGGACCGCGCACGACGACCGGGAGCCGCAGAACCGCGACGAGATCATGGGGTTCCGGCACCGGGACTGGCCGCTCGAGGGCGTCCAGTTCCACCCGGAGTCCATCCTGACGCAGCACGGCCACGACCTGCTGAGGAATTTTCTGGGGAGCGTCTGATCACGCCTCCGCGGACAACGAACAAAGGAAAAACGGAAACCGCAGATGAACGCGGATGGACGCAGATAAGACCTTCGGATCGAGCAGGTGATGAACTGAAGCGGGCCGCTTGTCCCTTCTGAAAAAGGGCCCGAACGTTTCGTACCGGTGACGGTCCGGACCCTTGGAATTAAGCCTCTTCGGGCGAGCTGCAACGCAAACTGCTGAGGTTTTTCATCTGCGTTCATCCGCGTTCATCTGCGGTAATTGGTTTTTGAATTTCGATGACCGGAACGAAAACGATATGAACCAGACTCCGATCCAATCCGCCATCGCCACGGTCACCGGCGGTTCCGATCTCGACGCGGCGTCGATGCAGGCCGCGATGCACCAGATCATGGCCGGGGAGGCGACGCCGGCGCAGATCGCCGGGCTGCTGGTCGGGCTGGCGGTCAAGGGCGAGACGGTCGAGGAGATCGTCGCGGCCGCCACGGTGATGCGTGAGCTGGCCACCGGCGTGACCGGCCTGGACGGCCCACTGACCGACATCGTCGGCACCGGCGGCGACGGCGCGTCCCTGTTCAACGTGTCCACCGCCTCGGCCTTCGTCGCCGCGACCGGCGGCGCCCGGATCGCCAAGCACGGAAATCGGTCGGTGTCCAGCAACTCCGGCGCGGCCGACGTGCTCGAGACCGCCGGCGTCCGGCTGGAGCTGACGCCGGAAGAGGTCCGTGCGGCGGTCGATCGCTTCAATGTCGGCTTCCTGTTCGCGCCGGTCCACCACAGCGCGATGCGGCACGCGGTCCTGCCGCGCAAGGAGATCGGGGTGCGCACGATGTTCAACCTGCTCGGGCCGCTGACCAATCCGGCGGGCGCGACTCGCCAGGTGCTCGGCGTGTTCGACTCGCGCTGGTTGCGTCCGCTGGCCGAAGCGCTGGGCGAGCTGGGCAGCGAGCACGTGCTGGTGATCCACTCCGACGACGGTCTCGACGAGTTCTCGATCGCGGCACCCACCCGGGTCGCGGAACTGAAGGACGGCGAGGTTCGCGAATTCACCTTCGATCCCGACAGCGTCGGCCTTCGTGGATCGCTCGACGGCCTGGCCGTGGCCAACGCGCTCGAGAGCCTGCAGATCATCCGCGGCGCGCTGGGCGGGACAACCGGGCCGGCGGCCGATATCGTCGCGCTGAATGCCGGGGCCGCGCTCTACGTGGCTGGCCGGGCCGACACGCTGGAGACCGGCATCGCGCAGGCCCGGGCGCTGCTGGCCGACGGCGAGCCGCTCGAACGACTCGAGGCCTACGCCGCCTGGACACAACAGGCGCCGGAATCGTGAGCACGCCGTCGGTCCTGACGAAGATCTGCGCGACCAAGCGCGACGAGGTCGCCGCGCGCCGCGCGAAGCGGTCCGAAGCCGAACTGCGCTCGCGGATCGGGGATCGTCCGCCTTGCCGGGACTTCCATGCCGCGCTGGCCGAACGCGTCGCCCGCGAGGAGCCCGCGATCATCGCCGAGTTCAAGCGCGCCTCGCCGTCGGCCGGCTGGATCCGCCGCGACGCCGACGCGGTCGAGGTGGCCAGGCGCTACGAAGCGGGCGGGGCGGCCTGCATGTCCGTGCTGACCGACGTCGAGTACTTCCGCGGCTCCGATGCCGACCTGCAGGCCGCCCGCGGCGCCTGCTCGCTGCCGGTGATCCGGAAGGATTTCGTGATCGACCCCTACCAGGTGTACGAAACCCGGGCCTTGGGCGCCGATGCGATGCTGCTGATCGTTGCCGCGCTCGACGACGCGCAGCTGGCGGATTTCAGTGCGCTGGGCCGCGAGCTGGGCCTTTCGGTGCTGGTCGAGGTCCACGACGCGGAAGAGATGGATCGCGCGCTTCAGGTGCCCGGCCACCTGCTCGGCATCAACAATCGCGACCTGCACGTCTTCGAGACCCGTCTGGAGACCAGCGAGCAGCTTGCCCCGCGGATTCCCGCCGATCGCATCGGTGTCTGCGAATCCGGCCTGAACACCCGCGCCGATCTCGAGCGCATGCAGTCCGCCGGCCTCCACGCCTTCCTGATCGGCGAGGCCCTGATGCGGGGCGGCGACCCGGTGGCCTCGTTGCGGGCGTTGCTGGCGCTTTGATCGAGTGACCGGGCGCGTTCTCAAGATGGTGGGCGCGAAGAAAAAAGCCTCCGGCTGGGAAAGGCAAGAGCGTTTTCTCGCAGAGACGCAAAGGCGCAGAGGAAGCGCTGACGTTGTGGCAGGACGCCAATGGAATTCTGTCGACCCGGCACGCATCGGGGTTTTCACTCGATAAATCAGTGGCTTGTAAGAAACATTCCCGATCATTCCTCGGATTTCTCTGCGACTTCGCGTCTCTGCGAGAAAACGCCTTTGCCCGTTCGGCACAAGCAGTCACTTGCCTTCTCCTTCGAGCCCATCATCCGGAAAAGTGCGAGCATTGCCTCTCCAGCCCTCGACCTGCGCTACGCTTGAGAGCCGGGACCTGACAGGCAACCAGCAATGGCCGATGCGGATACGGAACTGAGCGGAAAGTACGGCGAGCTGGTCGAGCGGTTGCGCGCGACCTTCGATGCCGGGGTGACGCGGCCGCTGGACTGGCGCCGGTCGCAGCTCGATGCGATGAAGGCGATGCTCGAGGACAACGAAGGGGTGATCGCCGAGGCGCTGGCCGCCGACCTGTCGAAGCCACCGCAAGAGGTGGTCCTCGGCGAGACCGCGCTGCTGTTCGCGGAGATCCGGCACGCCCGTTCCCGCGTCGAGCGCTGGGCGCGGCCGCGCAAGGTCGATACGCCGATGTTCGCCCAGCCGGCCACGAGCCGGGTCCGGCCCGAGCCGCTCGGTGTCGCCCTGATCATCGGTGCGTGGAACTATCCCCTGCAGCTGACCCTGGCGCCGCTGATTCCGGCGATCGCGGCCGGCAACTGTGCGGTGCTGAAGCCGTCGGAGGTCGCGCCCTACACCTCGAAGCTGATTTCGAACCTGGTGCCGCGCTACCTCGACCGTCGTGCGTTCGAGGTGGTCGAAGGCGCGGTGCCGGAAACCACGGCACTGCTGGCCCAGCGCTGGGATCACATCTTCTACACCGGCGGCGCCGAGGTCGGCAGGATCGTGATGAGGGCGGCCGCCGAACACCTGACGCCGGTGACGCTGGAGCTCGGCGGCAAGAGCCCGGCGATCGTCGACGACACCGCCGACCTGAAGTCCGCAGCGCGGCGGATCGCCTGGGGCAAGGCGCTCAACGCAGGACAGACCTGCATCGCCCCGGACTACGTGCTCGTCTCGCCGAGTCGCAGGGCCGCGCTGCTCGATGCATTGAAGTCTGAATGGCGGACGATGCTGGGCGAGAACCCCTGCACCAGCGACGATTACACGGCGGTGGTCAACGAGCGCCATTTCAACCGCATCGCGGAATTGATCGAGCAGGGCACGGTGGCGATCGGCGGCCGGGCCGACCCCGAAACGCGACGCATCGAACCCACGGCCCTGATCGATCCCGACATGGATGCCGCCGTGATGACCGACGAGATCTTCGGGCCCGTGCTGCCGGTCATCGAGACCGAGAACCTGGACACCGCCATCGCCTTCGTGCGCGCCGGCGACAAGCCGCTGTCGGCGTACCTGTTCACGAAATCGAAGGCCGCCGAGAGGACGTTCCTGGACGAACTGGCCTGCGGCAGCGTCTGCATCAACGACGTGATGATGTTCATGTCGGTTCCCGAGCTGCCGTTCGGGGGCGTCGGCATGAGCGGCATCGGCCAGTATCACGGCCGGGCCGGCTTCGATCGCTTCAGTCACCTGAAGTCGGTGATGAAGCGCGGCCGCTTCCCGGATCCGTCGATCCGCTATGCGCCGTACTCGGCGCTCAAGACGAAGCTGCTGAAGTGGTTTGCTTGACTGAATGGAAGGGGCAAGGGACGAGGGGACAGGGCCAGTGACAAGCAAACCCTCGACCCTCCACACTGAATCCTGAACTCCCGAGCAAGGCGCTTTCCCCATGCCCGAATCCTATCCCCGCTTCCACCTCGCGCTGCCGGTCACCGACCTCGACGCGACGCGTGCGTTCTACACCGATCTGCTGGGCTGCCCCACCGGGCGCGAGTCGTCGCGGTGGGTCGACCTGGACTTCTTCGGCCACCAGCTCGTCCTGCATCGGGTCGAGCCGGAGGACCATCCGGCCGCGGCGTCGAACGCGGTCGACGGCCACGACGTGCCGGCCGGTCACTTCGGTCCGGTGCTGGCCTGGGAGACCTGGGAAGCGCTGGCCGAGCGCATGCGCGAGCGAGGCGTCGAGTTCCTGATCGAGCCGTACGTCCGATTCGAGGGCAAGGCCGGCGAGCAGGGCACCTTCTTCGTGCGTGACCCCAGTGGAAACGCGCTGGAATTCAAGACCTTTCGCGATATCTCGAAGCTTTTTGCCACCGACCTCGACACGCCGGCCTGAACCCATGACCCTCGCCTGCTAGGATTTCCGCTCACTCGAGCCGGACCCCGACATGGCCCTTTCGGACGCCGCGCCGAGCGCGGCCGGCATCGACGAGACGATCGATGCCTGGATCTCCCCCGTCGCGACCTTCGTCCAGGACCTGATCCTGTTTCCACTGCCGCTCGGTGCGGCCGAAGTGCCCTTCGTGGTGCTGTGGCTGGTCGCCGGCGCATTGCTGTTCACGCTCTACTTCCGCTTCGTCAACGTGCGCGGGCTGGCCCAGGGCTTCCGGCTGGTTCGCGGCGACTACGACGACCCGTCCCACGCCGGCGAAGTCACCCATTTCCAGGCGCTGGCCACGGCGCTGTCCGGGACCGTCGGCCTCGGCAACATCGCCGGGGTGGCGATTGCCGTATCGATCGGCGGACCGGGGGCCGTGCCGTGGATGATGCTGGCCGGTTTCCTCGGCATGGCGTCGAAGTTCATGGAGTGCACGCTGGGCGTCAAGTACCGGCACGAGAACGACGACGGCACCGTGTCCGGCGGACCGATGTGGACCCTGTCGCGGGGGCTGGCCGATCGCGGCCCGGTGCTGGCGAAGCTGGGTGCGGTCTGCGCGGCGGTGTTCGCGGTGTTCTGTATCGGCGGATCGTTCGGCGGCGCCAACATGTTCCAGGCCAACCAGAGCTACGAGCAGTTCGTCGGCATCACCGGTGGCGAGGCGTCCTGGTGGGCCGACAAGGGCTGGCTGTTCGGCCTGATCCTGGCCGTTCTGGTCGGACTGGTCATCCTCGGCGGCATCCGGTCGATCGCCCGGGTGACATCGAAGATCGTCCCGGTGATGGCCTGCATCTACGTCGGCGCGGCCCTGCTGATCATCGGCCTGAACCTGGACGCGGTGCCCGCTGCCTTCGCGCTGATGTTCTCGAGCATGTTCGGCATCGACTCGGTCGCCGGCGGCGCGCTCGGCGTGCTGGCGGTCGGCTTCCAGCGCGCGGCGTTCTCGTCCGAGGCCGGGGTCGGCTCGGCGGCGATCGCGCACTCGGCGGTCCAGACCGACACGCCGGTGACCGAGGGCCTGGTCGCCCTCTACGAGCCCCTGGTCGACACGGTCATCGTCTGCACCATGACCGGGCTGGTGATCATCCTGACCGGGGTCTGGGACGCCGGCTCCGGCATCAGCGGCGTGGAGCTGACCAGCCGGGCCTTCGGCAGCGTGATCGACGGCTTTCCGGTGGTGCTGGCCATCGCGGTGATCCTGTTCGCCTATTCAACGATGATCGCCTGGGCCTACTACGGCATGAAGGCCTGGACCTACCTGTTCGGCCGCTCGCCGGGGAAGGAGCTGGCCTACAAGCTGCTGTTCCTGGTCTTCGTGGTCGTCGGCACCACCATGGAGCTCGGCGCGGTCATCGGGTTCTCCGACGCGATGATCCTGGCCATGGCCTTCCCGAACCTGCTCGGCATGCTGTTCCTGATGCCGGAGGTCCGGCGCGATCTCGAGGCCTACCGGCAGAAGCTGACGGCGGGCCCGGTTCGACGCCGCCGCTGATCGGCCGTCGACGGCCGGATCGCCGTTTCCCCGAGTGCGAGGCCGCGCTGCGAATTCCGCATCGCGATCGGTCTGCACGCGTATCCTTGCGCCATGTCGCTGTTGACCCTGATCGATGTGGAATTCGCCGTCGGTGGCCCGCCGCTGCTCGACGGCGTGGACCTGGCCCTGGAAGCGGGCGAACGCGTGGCCGTGGTCGGCCGCAACGGCGCCGGCAAGTCGACCCTCCTGAAGCTGATCGACGGCACCCTGCAGCCCGATGGTGGCGAAGTCCGGGCGATGCAGGGCACGCGGATCGCGCGGCTGGACCAGGACGTGCCCGACGACGATCCCGGCACGGTGTTCGACGTGGTCGCACGCGGGCTCGGCGAACTCGGCGCCTGGATCCGCGATTTCCATGCCGAAGCCGAAGGCGATGCGCACCCCGAACGTCTGGCGCGCCTGCAGTCGAAGATCGAGGCCGCAGGCGGCTGGGATGCCGATCTGCGGATCGAGCAGGTCCTCGAGCGCCTCGGCCTCGACGGTTCGACGCGTTTCGCGGCGCTGTCCGGCGGCCTGAAGCGCCGCGTGCTGCTGGGCCAGGCGCTGGCCGCACGGCCCGAGGTGCTGTTGCTCGACGAACCGACCAACCACCTCGACATCGAGGCCATCGAATGGCTCGAGGAACTGCTCAAGGGTTACGACGGCGCGCTGGTGTTCATCACCCACGATCGCCGCTTCCTGAAGGCCCTGGCCACGCGCATCGTCGAGATCGATCGGGGCGCGCTGACCTCGTGGCCGGGCGACTGGGCCAATTACCTGCGAAGGCGCGACGAGCGGCTGCACGCCGAGGCGCTGGCCGACCGCGAGTTCGACCGCCGCCTGGCCGAGGAGGAGACCTGGATTCGCCAGGGCATCAAGGCGCGCCGCACGCGCAACGAGGGACGCGTCCGTGCGCTGGAAAGGATGCGCCGGGAACGCGCGGCGCGGCGCGAACAGGTCGGCCAGGTGAAGATGGAGGTCTCGGAGGCCGGGCGGTCCGGAAAGAAGGTCATCGAGGTCGAGAACCTGCGCTTCGGGTGGAGCGATGCAGAGGGCGACGAGCCACCGTTGATCGACGACTTCTCCACGACGATCTTTCGCGGCGACCGGATCGGACTGATCGGCGCCAACGGCAGCGGCAAGTCGACGCTGCTGAAGCTGCTGCTGGGCCAGCTCGAACCCGACGGCGGCGAGGTTCGCCTCGGTACCCGCCTCGAGATCGTCTATTTCGATCAGCAGCGGGCCGTTCTCCGGGACGACTGGAGCGCGGCGGAAAATGTCGGCGACGGGCGCGAGTTCGTCACGATCAACGGTCGCGACCAGCACGTGATCGGCTACCTGGGGGATTTCCTGTTCTCCCCGGAACGGGCTCGCGCACCGATTTCCCGGCTGTCGGGCGGCGAGCGCAACCGCCTGCTCCTGGCCCGGCTGTTCGCCCGGCCGTCGAACCTGCTGGTGATGGACGAGCCGACCAACGACCTGGATGCGGAAACGCTGGAGCTGCTCGAAACCCTGCTGGCCGAGTATCCGGGCACGCTGTTGCTGGTCAGCCACGACCGCGACTTCCTCGACAACGTGGTCACCGCGACGCTGGTCATGGAGGGCCGGGGGCGGGTCGGCGAATACGTCGGCGGCTACACCGACTGGCAGCGCCAGCGCGACGCGCGGGCCTCGCGAGCAGGCCCCGACCGGTCGTCGGCGCCCCCGGCCCCGAAACCCGCACCGGCATCGACCCACCGGTCTTCGAATGACCGACCGAAGCGGAAGCTGACCTACAGCCAGCGCCTGGAACTCGAGGCCCTGCCGGCCCGGGTCGAAGCGCTCGAGGCCCGGATGGCCGAGCTGACCGAACGGCTCAACGACCCGGAACTGTATGACCGGCCGGCCGACGAGATCCGCCGGGTCAACGAGGACGTCGCGTCCCTCCAGGCGGAGATCGATGCCGCCTACGCCGACTGGGAATCGCTGGAAGCCGATTCCTGAGGCGGTGGAACGCGGGTTGTCGCGTGCCTATACTGGCTTCGTCCGCCGGCCCGGTGCCGGTCGGCCTTACCACTCCACAACAACCACACCAATTCAGGGAGAGCGCGACATGGGCATGATGACGGAGTTCAAGAAATTCGCGATCAAGGGAAACATGGTCGACATGGCGGTCGGCATCATCATCGGCGCGGCCTTCGGCAAGGTGGTCGCGTCGTTGGTCAAGGACGTGATCATGCCGCCCCTGGGGCTGGCGATCGGCGGCGTCGACTTCAGCGAACTGGCGATCGTGCTCAAGGAGGCCACCGACGAGGCGGCCGCGGTCACGATCAACTACGGCGCGTTCATCCAGACCATCGTCGACTTCCTGATCGTTGCCTTCGCGATCTTCGTCGCGATCAAGGTGTTCAATTCCATGAAGCGCAAGGACGAGGACACGCCGGCGGTACCGCCGAAGCCCAGCGAGGACATCGTTCTGCTGCGCGAGATCCGCGATTCGCTGGCCAGTCGCGATCCGCGCTGAGCGACGGGCTGCCCCATCGGCGTGCGGATCGCGCTAGGCTTCGTGGCTGTTGTCGGTAACGGAGTCCACGCCGCGATGCGATCCGCACGCCTGATCCTGCTGCCGCTGGCCCTCGGGCTGGCGGCCCTCGCTTCCGCCCAGGAGCCCACCGGGCGGGGCGCGATCTTCTTCCACCCCGACGGGGCGTCGCTGACCCACTGGGACGCGGCCCGGATGCGCTACGCGGGCCCGGACGGTGCGCTGAACTGGGACCGGTATCCGTATTCCGCCCCATACCGCGGCCACATGAGCGATCGCCTGGTCTCGACCTCGAACGGCGGCGCCGTGTCGCACGCCACGGGCACCCGGGCCCACGCCGGTTCGTTCGGGCTGGACCCGGACGACCGGGAAATGGTCTCTGCCGACGGCACCACGCGCACCATCGTGGAGGCCGCGATCGAGGCCCGTATCCCGACGGCGCTGATCCAGACCGGCTCGCTGATCGAACCGGGGACGGCCGCCTTCGTTGCCGAGGCACCCAGCCGGGGTCGCTACGAGGACATCGCGCTGCAGGTGGTCGAGTCCGGGGTCCATATCCACCTCGGGGCCGGCGAACAATGGCTGCTGCCCGAAGGCGTTCAGGGCCGGTTCGGTCCCGGACGACGCACGGACGGCCGCAACCTGATCGACGAACTCGCGTCGGCCGGCTACACCGTCGTCTACACGCGCGAGGAGCTGGCAGCGCTTCCCGAGGACGTCGAGCGCGTGTTCGGCGTGTTCGCCGAGGACCATTCGTTCTTCGATGAATCCGAAGAGGATCTCGCCGAGCTCGGTCGCGCGCCGTATCTCGAGACCGCGCCGAGCGTGGCGGAAATGACCCGGTTCGCGCTCGACCGCATCGCCGGCGGCGAACGCGGGTTCCTGATGGTGATCGAGGAAGAGGGCTCGGACAACTTCTGCAACCGGCTGAACGCGTCCGGATGCCTCGAGGCGCTGCGGCGAGCGGACGAGGCGGCCGGGCTGCTGCTGGACTTCGTCGAACGCCATCCGGACACGTTGCTGGTCACCGCGGCGGACTCCAACGCCGGGGGCATGAACGTAATCGACGTACCGTGGGGCTTGCAGCAGGTTCCGGAGCGGGACCCGTCCACCGGCGGCCTGCTGGACGGCGAGCACGGCACGGGCACGGCGCCGTTCTTTAGCGGCCCGGATGCATCGGGTCGCCGGTTCCCGTTCGCGGTCGCGTGGGCGTCGGCCAGCGACCTCGGCGCCGGCGTGGTCGCGCGCGGGGCCGGCTGGCAGGCGGGACGGTTCATCGACCCGGCCGGCGTCCACAACATCGACATCTACGCCATGCTCTACGAAACCCTGTTCGGCGAAGCGCCGTCCGCCGACTGAGTCACGGGCTTCGATCGGGGAAGGGGCTTCGATCCTTAGATGATGGGCGCGAAGAGCGCCAAGGAAAAGGCAAGAACGCAACAAGATCAATAGGCTGAAAACCGTCTTCCTGATGATGCTGGTCTAGTGGTTTTCTGATTCACTCCGATTGCTTCGCGGTCTTGCAGTACTCCTTGCGCCTTTGCGTCAATCATCTGCCGTTGCTTTCTGGTTTTGGCAGGCAACTCGATGGCCAGCAGGCAACACCCGATGCCGCGGGGCAGCATCGGGACGGTGCGAGAGGCTCGCCTCAGGTGATGGGAATCAGGGTGAGTTCGACGCGGCGATTCTGGCGCCGGCCTTCGCGGCTGCCGTTGCTGGCGACCGGGTAGTCCTCGCCGTAACCGGACGCCTCGATGCGGACCGGGCGGATGCCCCGGTTGATCAGGTACTCGGCCACGGTCTCGGCGCGGTTCTCGGACAGGCGCTGGTTGTAGGAATTCGGCCCCGAGGAATCGGTGTGGCCGTCGATCACCAGCACGGTCTGGTCGTATTCCTCGACCACCAGCGCGACCGAGTCCAGCACCTCGAAGAATTCCGGCCGCAGGCTCGCCGAGTCCACGTCGAAGGTGACGTTGCCCGGCATGTTGAGGATGATCTGGTCGGCGCGTCGGGTCACGCTGACGCCGGTGCCCTCGAGCTGCTCGCGAAGCTCGGCTTCCTGGCGGTCCATGTAGGCGCCGACGGCGGCACCGGACAGCGCACCGATGCCGGCGCCGATCGCCGCGCGCTCGAGGCGGTCGCCGCCGCTGATCGCGCCGATCACGGCACCGGCCGCGGCACCGATGGCCGCGCCGGAGCCGGCGCGCGAGGTCCGTTCCTCGCCGGTGTAGGGGTCGGTGGTTGCACAGGCGGCCAGCGCGGCGGCGAGCACGACGGCGAGCGGGGGTCGAAGGTTGATCGAATGATTCATCGCAATATTCCTGTCGATTCGATGGGGACGATTGCGAGCGATCTTGCCCGCTTCCGATCCACCCATGGGGCACGCGGAACGATGGAGTTCACGGTTCAGGGCCTGGATTGCGAACCGCGCCTCTGCATCCGGCGCGGCGGCTCTCGACGTCGGCCGGCTCAGTCGGTTTCGGAGACGAGGTCGGCGTATTCGTCGTGGCGCCGGATCCAGGCCGCTACGTAAGGACATCGGGGCACGACCCGGAAGCCGTGCTTCCGGCAATGGTCCAGCGCGTAGCGGGTCAGGTGCGACGCGATTCCTCGGCCCTCGACCGGCGGCGGAACGAAGACCCGGGTCATGGTCATCACGCGGTCGGCGAGACGGTAGTCGAGGACGCAGGTGTGGCCGTCGACGTCGGTCGCGAATCGATCGTCCTCGGGCTGGTGGCGAATGTCGAGCTGCATGCCGGTTCTCCTCAGTACAGGAATCGCGTGCGAATCGTTGCCGGGATGTCGTGCAGCCTGCGCAGGACCGGCCCTGCATCGTCGGTCTCGACGTCCATCACGACGTAGCCGACGTCGGTCAGGGTCTGCAGGTACTGACCGACGATGTTGATGCCGGCCTCGGAAAACGCATGGTTGATCGCCTGCAGGACACCGGGCTCGTTGCGGTGGATGTGCAGGATGCGCCGTGCGGTCGCATGATCCGGCAGGTTGACCTCGGGAAAGTTCACCGCGCCCGTCGACGAGCCGTTGTCGGAATACAGCGTCATCTTGGTGCTGACGTCGAGCGCGATGTTCTGCTGCGCCTCGTGGGTGCTGCCGCCGATGTGCGGCGTCAGCAGCACGTTGTCGAACTCGCGCAGTTCGGACACGAACTCCTCGTCCTTCGAGGTCGGTTCGGACGGGAAGACATCGATGGCCGCGCCGCCGAGCCGGCCCTGCTCGAGCGCCTGGGCCAGCGCGGGAATGGACACTACCTTGCCGCGCGAGGCGTTGATCAGGTGCGCCCCGGGTTTCATCCGGGCCAGCTCCCCGGCGTCGATCAGGCCGCGGGTCTCGGCCGTGTCCGGGACGTGCAGCGAGACCACGTCCGCGCGTTCCAGCACTTCGTCCTGGCTGTCGGCAGGCTCCGCATTGCCCAGCGGCAGCTTGCGCACGACGTCGTAGTACATCACGCGCATGCCGAGTCCCTCGGCGAGGATGCCGAGCTGGGAACCGATGTGTCCGTAGCCGATGATGCCCAGCGTCTTGCCCCGGACCTCGAAGCTCGCCCGGGCCGATTTCAGCCATTCGCCGCGGTGCGCCGCGGCATTCTTCGCGGGAATTCCGCGCATCAGCATCACGATCTCGGCCAGTACCAGTTCGGCCACGGAGCGAGTGTTAGCATACGGCGCGTTGAACACCGGGATTCCGCGGTGCCGGGCCGCGGCGAGGTCGACCTGGTCGGTGCCGATGCAGAAGCAGCCGATGGCCGTGAGCCTATCGGCAGCGTCCAGCACCCGTTCCGTGACCCGCGTTCGGGAGCGGATGCCCAGGAAATGCACGTCGGCGATGCGCTCGACCAGTTCGTCGACCGGCAGCGCCCCGGGCAAGCATTCGACCTGGTGGTAACCGGCCGCGTTGAAGCACTCCACGGCCCGTTCGGAGATGTTTTCCAGCAACAGGATCCGGATCTTGTCCTTGGAAAGCGAGAGATTGCGCTGCGTCATGACGAGGCGGCTGCGATGCGGAGGAAGCTGAATGATAGACGACCCGAAGCCGCGCCGAAGCCCGCTGGCCCCGGCCCCGGCCCCGTGAGCCGGCCCGCGGGCATCGAGTTCGTCGACGATCCGTCCACGCTCGAACACTACGGCCGCGACTGGACCCGCTTCTGGTCCCCGGCGCCCCGTGCGGTCGCGTTCCCCCGCAGCACCGAGGACGTCGCCGAGCTGGTGGCCTGGGCGCGTCGCGGGCGCGTGGCGCTGGTCCCCTCCGGCGGCCGGACGGGCCTGTCCGGCGGCGCGGTGGCCGGCGACGGCGAAGTGGTCGTGTCCTTCGATCGGATGCGCGACGTCGTGGCGCTGGATACGACCGAACCGTCGATCACCGTCGATGCCGGGATCGCCGTCGGCGAGGTGCAACGACGCGCGAGCGAGGTGGGTCTCTGCTACCCGGTCGACTGGGCCGCGGCCGGTTCGAGCCAGGTCGGCGGGTCCGTGGCGACCAACGCCGGCGGCATCCGGGTGCTCCGATACGGCATGACCCGCGACTGGGTCCGAGGCCTGACGGTGGTGACGGGGCGGGGCGACGTGCTGGATCTGAATCGCGGACTGATCAAGAACAACGCCGGGCCGGACCTCCGCCACCTGATGGTCGGAAGCGAGGGAACCCTCGGTCTGATCACGCGGGTCACCCTCGGCCTGATCGACGCACCGCCCGAGCGCTCCGTCCTCCTGCTGGCCTTCTCCGGCCTCGACGCCGTGATGCCCGCGTTCCAGTCGCTGCGGTGCGGCCTGGACCTGTCGGCCTTCGAGTTCTTCGATCGGGCCAGTGTCGAGGCCGTGGCGACCGGCTCGGGCCGCGAGTTCCCGCTCGACGAGGTCGCGCCGTATCACGCCGTGGTCGAGTTCGACGACCCCGACGGCAGCCGCCAGGACGCGGCCCTGGCGGTGTTCGAGGCGCTGGTGGAGGCCGGGCACGTGGTCGACGGCACGATCAGCCAGTCCGGTGCGCAGGCCGAGGAGCTGTGGCACTGGCGGGAGGCGATCAGCGAATCGATCGCCGGCCGCACACCGTACAAGAACGATCTCTCGGTCCGCGTTTCCCGGGTTCCCGGCTTTCTCACCGCGCTCGACGAGCTGGTCGGACAGCGATACCCGGAGTTCGAGGTGGTCTGGTTCGGCCATATCGGCGACGGCAACCTGCACATGAACGTCCTCAAGCCCGACGACTGGTCCATCGACGACTTCCGGTCGGCCTGCGAGCGCCTGACACCGGCCGTGTTCGAACTCGTGGGCCGGAGCGGCGGCAGTCTTTCGGCCGAGCACGGCGTCGGTCTGCTCAAGCGCGATTACCTCGCGTCGATCAAGCCGGCCGCCGAAATCGAGCTGATGCGCGAGATCAAGCGCGCGTTCGATCCGGACGGCGTTCTCAACCCCGGCAAGCTCTTTCCGCCCGACTCGTGAGCATCGCGCCGCTCCTGGAACGCTCGGCGTGGCCGCGTCTGTTGCTGGCCGCGCTCGTCCTGGGCGCAGCCGGGTCGGTGCGCGCCGAGGGGCCCGATCTCGAGCGCGCGCTGGCGCTTCGCGACCTCGAGCCGATCCGGGCGTGGTTGGCCGATGCGCCGGAGCCGACGGCGGCCGCGTGGCGCGCGCGGATCGCGCTGGCCCGGATCGAGTCCCCGAATGAGGTCAAGGACCTCCTCGATGCGGCACGAGCGGACCATCCGGACGACGCGGGCCTGGTCCTGCAGCAGGCGGCGACGGCCCTGGAGGCGCTCGACGCCCGGGACGGGCGCTTCGAGCGAATGCGCGAGGCGCGGGCCGTGGGCCGGCTGCTCGAGCGCGCCCTCGACCTCGACCCGAATCATCCCGAAGCCCTGGCCGCGGCGATCGGCTTCCACCGGGACGTCCCCCGGATCGCCGGCGGCCGCGAGGACCGGGTGCCGGCGCTGGTCGCGCGCCTCGCCGAGGTCGATCCGGCTCGCGCGGCGCAGGTCGAGTCCGAAACGGCCCGGCAAACGGGCCGCGAAGCGGCCGCCCTCGAGGCGATCGAGCGCGCCGTCCTGCTGGACCCGCTCCGGCGGCCGGGCTGGCGCGTGCAGCGGGCCGCGGCACTCGGCCGGGTCGGTCGGATCGAGGCCGCCGTCGCTCACCTCGAAACCGTGATCGCCGACGCCCCGGCCTACGGTCCGGCGTGGTTCCAGCTCGGCCGGTGGATCGCCGCCGGCGGCGGAGCGGCGGAGCGCGGGATCGAAGCGCTGGAACGCTATCTCCTGATGCCCGGCTGGCCGGGCGATCCGTCGACGGCCGAAGCGCTGGTCCGAATGGCGACCCTGAAGACCCGCGCCGGCGACGCCGACGGCGCCCGCCGCGCCCTCGAGCAGGCGCGCATCCTCGATGCCGGCCTGTTCGCGGATGATGGGGCAAATTCCGTTAGATGATGAGCGCGAAGACGCGGAGACGCGAAGGCGCGAAGAGAAAAGCAGGAATCCCTGGAAAAGCCCTCGACGGGTTCGAGGAGACGTTCCGGTCGCTGTCCGAAATCTGCCATTCGAAGTGATCTGCGGCGGGGTCCAGCCCGATTCGCGCATCGGAAGCCGGAATTTTCTAGACGAAGTACTCGTTCGCCAGGTGTCCGCGTTGGTTCTTTCCTTCGCGCCCACCATACAAGCGCCGTTGCACGGGAGCCGGCGACCGCCCGTCAGTCGCCGGGCGGGGAGCGGTCCTCGAGGACGAGCATGGTGAGCTTCGCCAGCGCGACCTTGCGGCCATCGGCGTCGTCGATCCTGATCTGCCACAGGTGGGTGGAGCGGCCCAGGTGCACCGCTTCGGCGCGGGCCCGGACCATGCCACCGGATCGCACCGCGCCGAGGTGGTTGATCGCCAGTTCGAGCCCGACCGCAGCGCGACCGCTGCCGGCGAGCACCATGGCCGAGGCGGCCGACCCGACGCTTTCGGCCAGGGCCGCGCTGGCACCGCCGTGGAGGATGCCCATCGGCTGGAGGTGGCGCGAGTCGACCGGCATTTCAGCAACAAGGAACGTCTCGCCGGCCTCGCTGTAGCGAATGTCCAGCGTGTCCATCAGGGTGTCGTCGCGGTGCGCGTTCAGGCGCGCGATCCAGTCGGAAGAAGTCATCGTTCAGCGTCACTCGCTTCGAAGGGTGGGCTCTTGGTTCGAATCTTGCACTCAGTACGACAGGAACTGCTGGAAGGGGGTGGGGTGGTCCCGTGCCGTCATGACCTCTCCGAACAACCAGATCGCTCGCGAATGCCGACCGTTGTTGATCGACGAGGTCGAGCCGGCTGCCGAGCCGCCGTCGCTGACCACGCTGCGGTGGGGCCTGGCCATGCTGTTCGCCGGCATGATGCTGACGCTGGGCGTCACCTTGAGCCTCGATGCGGCGGGCGACGGCCATCGCCCATCGACCGCGGACTCGCCGCGGGCGGAGCGGGCCGCCGGATCCGGGCGATCCTCCTGATTCCTCACCCACCACCGGAGCGCGACCGCTCAGTGCGCGCTGTCGTCGTCACGGGCCTCGAAGCCCTCGACCAGCGTCTGCTGGACATTGGGCGGCACGGCTTCGTAGTGGCTCAGCTCCACCACGAACCGCCCCTCGCCACCGGACATGCTCTTCAGCTCGGTCGGGAAGTCGCTGATCGATGAAAGCGGCACGGCCGCGTGGACCACGGTCTGCCCGCCGCGTTGCGCTTCCGTGCCCTGGATCCGGGCTCGCTTCGACGCCAGCAGTCCGGTCAGGTCGCCGAGCACCGAGTCCGGGACGCTGACGTCGAGCGTGACCACCGGCTCGAGTACCTGCGGACCGGCGGCGGCGATCGCTTCGCGGAACGCCTTCCGGCCCGCGATCACGAACGCCACTTCCTTCGAATCCACGCTGTGGTACTTGCCGTCGTGGACGGTCACTTCGATGTCCTGCATCGGATAGCCGGCGATCGCGCCCTCGTCCATGACCTGGCGCACTCCCTTCTCGACCGCGGGAATCAGTGCGGTCGGAATCGCGCCGCCGACGACTTCGCTCTGGAACCGGAACCCTTCGCCGCGGCCGAGCGGTCGGATGCGCAGGAAGACCTCGCCGAACTGGCCGGCGCCGCCGGTCTGCTTCTTGTGCCGGTAGTGGCCCTCGGCCGGCCGAGTGATCGTCTCGCGATAGGCGATCCGGGGCGGGCGGGTCTCGACTTCGACGCCGAAGCGCTTGTCCATCCGTTCCAGCAGGATGCGCAGGTGCATTTCGCCCAGTCCGCGGACCACGGTCTCGTTGAGTTCCTGGTGGTGCTCGACCTGGATGCAGGGGTCTTCCTCGGCGAGCCGGGCCAGCGCGGAGGCCAGCTTCTGCTCCTGGCCGCGGGTCTTCGGCTCGATCGCCAGGCCGTACATCGGCTGAGGGAAGTCCACGGGCTTCAGGTAGTAGTGGTCTTCGGCATGGTCGTCGTGGAGGATGGTGTCGTACTCGATCTCGTCGATGCGCGATACGGCACAGAGGTCGCCGGGGATGGCTTCGTCGATCTCGATGTGTTCGCTGCCGTGGATGCGGTAGAGGTGTGCGACCTTGACCGGCTTGCGGGCGTCGCCGAGGAGCAGGGCGTCGCCGGCGCGGATTCGACCCTGGAAGACCCGGAACACCGACAGCTTTCCGGCATACGGGTCGTTGATGATCTTGAACACATGCGCGATCGCGTGGGCGTCGGGATCCGGTTTCGCGGGCACCTTCTTCTCCTCGCTGCCGACCCGGAAGCGCGGCGGATTCCCCTCCAGCGGGCTGGGCAGCAGGCGGACGATGAAATCCAGCAGTTCCTCGATCCCCGCCCCGGTGCGCGCCGAGGTGAAGCAGATCGGCACCAGGTGGCCCTCGCGCAGCGCCAGCTCGAAGGCATCGTGCAATTCGTCCCGGCCGATGGTTTCGCCGTCGAGGTAGCGCGCCATCAGGCCTTCGTCGGCCTCGATGACCTGGTCACGAATCTCGTCGTGGGCAGCGGCCAGCGAGAAGATGTCCGTGTCGCCGGAATCGTGGAAGAAGCAGTCACGGACCGCGGCGCCGCCGTCGGCCGGCAGATTGACCGGAAGGCACTGCGGACCGAATTCCTCGCGCAGGTCGCGGATCACGGCCTCGAGATCCAGGTCCTCGGCGTCGATGCGGTTGACGATGATCATCCGGCACAGGCGACGCTGGCGGGCGCGCCGCATCAACCGGCGGGTCGACGACTCGACGCCGTTGCTTGCGTTGACCACGATTGCCGCCGTCTCCACGGCGCTCATCGCGGCCAGTGCCGGTCCGCGGAAGTCCGGGTCGCCCGGTGTGTCGATGACCTGGATCTCGTGATCGTCGTGCTCGATCCGGGCGAGCGCCGTGTCCAGCGAATGGCCGTACTGTTTTTCGAGGGGTTCGAAGTCCGAAAGCGTGTCGCCCTTCTCGACGGTGCCGGCTTCGCCCTTCGCGCCGGATGCGAGCAGCAGGCGTTCGAGCAGCGAGGTCTTGCCGGAGCCGGCGTGGCCGAGCAGGGCGAGCGTTCGGATGGCGGAACTGGACCGGCTGGACATGGCGACTCCCTGCGTGGCTGTAAACCGCATCGATGGACGGACGGTCATCGTACTCCGGTTGTCCGGAGCGCTCAAACCGCCTCCGGCACGGCGATTCATCGACGGTTCAAGGGGGATTCAGAGGGAGTTCAGTCGCGAAGGCGCAGACTGGCGCCGCGTCATCGAACCCGGCCCGAGGCCGAAGGAGCTCCATCGTGAACACCCGAATCGCTGGTTTGTCCGCCGCCCTGCTCGCGGCCGCCCTGGCCGCAGCGCCGGCCGACGCATCGCACCGGCATGGCGAGGTCGTGCGGGTCCGCGTGATCGATGTTCACCCCGTTTACGCGTACGAAGAGATTCCCGTCGAACGCGACGTCTGCCGGCAGGAACTCCGGCGCCGCGGGCCGAATCCCGCCGCCGGGGCCATCGCCGGTGCGCTCGTCGGCGGCGTCATCGGCGATCGAATGGGCAACCGCTTCGGCGACGGTCGCGGCCAGCGGGCGGTGACCGTGGCGGGCGCAGCCCTCGGCGCGGCCGTCGGCCACGAGGTCGGCCGCGACTTGGCTCGGCACCACGGCCGGGTGGTTCCGGTCCGCCGCTGCGACGTCGTCGTGCACTACGAGACCCGGGAAGTACTGGTCGGCTACGACGTCGCCTACCGCTACGGCGGTCGGGTCCGCCACGTCCGGATGGATCACGACCCCGGTCCCTCCATCGACGTCGAGGTCGACGTCCGCCCCCTGCGCTGAACCCGCGGCGGCCCGGGTGCCCGGGCCGCCCCTGCGCTCCGCGCGCGATTCGGGGACAATGAGCGGTTCCGGCCGAAGGAGCGAACCGTGTCCCGAGACGTCCCGCCCCGCGTGATCGCATTGACCGGCGGTATCGCCAGCGGCAAGACCGCCGTGTCCGACCGTTTCGCCGCGCTCGGCGTTCCGGTCGTCGACACGGACCTTCTCGCCCGCGATGTCGTCGCCCCGGGCACCCCGGGACTCGACGACGTGGTCGAGGCCTTCGGTGCCGAACTTCTCGATGAAACCGGTGCGCTGGATCGTCGCGCGCTTCGCGAACGCATCTTCGGCGATGCAGACGCCCGTCGCAGACTGGAATCGCTTCTGCACCCCCGGATCGTGCAGGCCGCCCGCCAGGCCATCGAACGTGCCGGATCCGACCCGCAGGTCCGCTACGTGGTCCTCGTCGTTCCGCTGCTCGTCGAGACCGGCCTGTTCGAGGATGCGGACCGGGTCCTGGTCGTCGATGTCCCCGAGACGCTGCAGCTCGAACGCCTGGCAGCGCGCGATGGGGTCGGCGTGGAGCAGGCCCGCGCAGCGGTGGCGGCCCAGGCCACCCGCGAACAGCGCCTGGCCGTCGCCGACGACGTGATCGACAACACGGGATCGCTGGACGCGCTGGACGAAGAAGTCGAGCGACTGGATCGACAGTACCGGGCGCTTGGAAAATGACCGGACGGCGGGCCCTGATGCTGCAAGGGGTAGGGCCTGCTTCAGGATTCAGGTTTCAGTGAGCGGTGAGCGGTGGGTACTGAGCGATCAGCAGGAACGATCGGCTGCGTGCCTCGGATTTCGGGTTTCAATCCGTGTTCATCTGCGTTCATCTGTGGATGAATGGCTTTTGAAGTGTTCGCCCTGGGACGTCGGTTTCCGGCCGGCTCCGGCCAACCAAAAGCGACGACCTGTGGTGCCACAAGGCTCCCTTTCCTGATCTCCGGTTCCGCTCAGAATGCCATCCAGAAATTCACCACGCGGTCGCCGAAGACCAGGACCAGCCAGCCGGCGGCGGCGAGAAACGGACCGAAGGCGATCGGGACTTCTCGGCCCATGCGACGGACCGCGATCAGGACCAGGCCGATGACGGCGCCGACCGCGGAGGCCAGGAGGATCACCGTGGGCAGCACCTGCCAGCCGAACCATGCGCCGATGGCGGCGAGCAGCTTGAAATCGCCGTAGCCCATGCCTTCCTTTCCTGTCGCCAGCCGGAAGAGGTGGAACACGGCCCACAGCACCAGGTAGCCGGCCGCGGCGCCGATCACGGCCGAACCGAGGTCGATGAACAGGCCATCGATATTCAGCAGAAGCCCGAGCCAGAGCAGGGGCAGGGTGATCTGGTCGGGCAACAGCTTGTGATCGAGGTCGATGCCGGAACCGGCGATCAGCGCCCAGGTGAACGCCAGGCCGGCCAGGCCGGCTGGAGTGGGGCCGAGCGCCGCGACCACGGCCACGGACAGCAGCCCGGTCAGCAGTTCGACGATCGGGTAGCGCGGCGAGATGCCCGCGCCGCAGTCGCGGCAGCGGCCGCGCAGGATCAGCCAGCTGATGACCGGGATGTTGTCGTAGGGCCGGATGCCGTGGCCGCAGGCCGGGCAGCGCGATCGGCCGGACGCGATCCCGGCGGGCGTGTCGTTCGCTTCCGCGTCCAGTTCGAGCAGTTCGCGACACTGGCAGCGCCATTCGTGGAACAGCCTGGACGGAAGACGCAGGATCACGACATTGAGAAAGCTCCCGACCAGCAGGCCGAGCGCGAGAGTCAGGCCGTACAGGGCGGCCGGGTGCAGGTCGGCGAGATAGGCCATTTGGAATTCCCCGAGTGGATCTTCGGAAGTCGGGTTCCCCCGTCTTCCGTTCGCGCCAGTGCGCCTTCACGCCGCGCGCAGGCCGCGCGACCTGCGAAAGCGTCCGGCGCGTCGCGCGCGGTCTACATCACCGCGGCCATCTGGAAGATCGGCAGGTACATCGCGACCACGATGCTTCCGACGATGCCGCCGACGAGCACGATGATGAAAGGTTCCAGGAGGCTGGACAGTGCATCGACCGTGTTGTTGACCTCTTCCTCGTAGAAGTTGGCGACCTTGAGCAGCATCTGGTCCAGCGAACCCGCTTCCTCGCCGATCGCGGTCATCTGGATGACCATCGGCGGGAACAGGCCGGTCTGCTGCATCGCGAGCTGCATCTGGTGGCCGGTCGCGACGTCGTCGCGGATCTGCAGCGTGGCGTCGGCATAGACGATGTTTCCGGTTGCGCCGGCGACGGTCTTCAATGCATCGACCAGCGGCACGCCGGCCGCGAAGGTCGTTGCCAGGGTGCGGGCGAAGCGCGAGAGCGCGGCTTTCTCGAGGACCGAGCCGATGATCGGAATCTTCAGGCTCGCCCGGTCGATGAAATGGGCGAAGCCACGGCTGCGCTTCTTCAGCGCGATGATGCCCGCGATACTGCCGCCGATGATGATCAGGTACAGCCAGCCCTGTTGCTGCATCGACTCCGAGAGGGTGACGATCAGCCGGGTGAACGCGGGCAGGTCGGCGCCGAAGCTGGCGAAGATGGATTCGAACTGCGGGATGACGAAGATCAGCAGGATCGCAGTCACGATGATGGCAACGGCAATCACCGCGGCGGGGTAGAACAGCGCCTTCTTGATCTTGCCCTTGATCGACTCGATGCGCTCCTTGTAGGTGGCGATGTCGTCGAGGACCTTGTCGAGCACCCCGGCGCCTTCGCCGGCGTTGACCAGGTTGATGTAGAGCTCGTCGAAGTAGACCGGGTGCTTGGCCAGCGCCTCGGCCAGCGTCGCGCCCGATTCGACGTCGACGCGGATCGTGCCGATCAGCTTCTGCAGCCGCGGGTTCTCGGCGGCGGCACCGATGATGCCGAAGGCCTGGACCAGCGGAATACCTGCATTGAGCATGGTGGCGAGCTGGCGCGTGAAGATCGCGATATCGCGCGAGGAGATCCGCTTTCCGGCGCCGCCGAACAGCGGTTTCGGCTTCTTGCGGATCCGCGAGGGCGTGATGCCCTGCTTGCGCAGTTCGGCACGGATCAGCGTCTGGTTTCTCGACTGACGTTCGCCCTTCAGGGTCTTGCCGCGCTTGTCCTTGCCTTCCCAGACAAAGGTCTCCAGCTCGTCGCGGGTGGTTGCTGCCATCAGACGTCTCCTCTCATCGCGGTCGACTTGTCCCCCGAACTTCCTATTTTCATGCACATACGCACGAATTACAACGTCTTTTCAAGATTGCGGCCCGGGCGCGGGGTCACGCATCGGGCTCAACGACGTGAACCGGGTCTGCAAATGCTCCACCGATCCGGTTCCGTCGAGACAACGGAAGCGGAGGTCGCCTGCGCCGGGACGCGGTCCGCGGCTCATTCCGCAGCCGGTGCCGGCGTCCCGCGCGGCGGTAGCAGGCTCTCGATCAGCATCAGCGCGATGCCGATGACGATCGCGGAGTCGGCGATATTGAACGCCGGCCAGTGCCAACCGCCGTAGTGGACATCGATGAAGTCGACCACGTAGCCGAGGCGCACACGATCGACCAGGTTTCCGATCGCCCCGCCCAGCAGCAGCATCAGCGCGGCCGGGAGCGCCCGGCCCTGGAGCGGAATGCGCCACAACCAGACCAGCAGGAACAGCGAGATTCCCGACGCCACGACAATGAAGAAGATGCGCTGCCAGCCGTCGCCGTCGGCCAGGAAACTGAAGGCCGCACCGGTGTTGTGGGCCAGCGTCAGGTTCAGCCAGCCGGTGATCTCGACCGGGCGATACAGCTCGAGGTTGGCCGTGGCCAGTGCCTTGGTCCAGAGGTCGAGGACAGCGATCAGCACGGCCAGGAGCAGCCACGCGGCGTAGCGCGGCAGCGTCATTCTGGGATGCGTGGTATCCATGGCCCGCTCAGCCCCAGCGCCGGTGCTCGCCGTCGCCGGCCACGTTCTCGACGCAGCGACCGCAGAGTTCCGGGTGGTTCTCGTCGGAGCCGACGTCCGGGCGCAGGTGCCAGCACCGGGTGCACTTCGCCGCCTCGCTGGGGCGCACCGCGACGCGGAGCGCGCTGCCGGCGACCGTCGCGGTCTCGTCCGCATTCTCCACCGGGCCGAGTTCGACCTCGGCGGTCAGCAGCAGGAATCGCAACTCCTCTCCGATCGCCTCGAGGTCCTCGGCCAGGGCGCCGTCGGCGTCCAGCCGCACGACCGCGGCCAGCGACGAGCCGATGACCTTGTCCCGACGAAGCGATTCGAGGCGCGGGCCGACCACGTCGCGCACCGCGCGTACGCGCTCCAGTCGCTCGCGCGTCGCTTCGTCCATCGTGGCGAGACCGTCGTACCAGGTCGCCAGCATTACCGTGTCGCGCGGCGGCGCATCGGCCGGTCGCGGCATGGCTTGCCAGATTTCCTCGGCGGTGAAGCTGCAGACCGGCGCCAGCCATCGCGTCAGCGCTTCGAGGACGTGCAACATGGCGGTCTGGGCCGAACGCCGTGCCGTGTGCTTGCGCGGCAGCGTATAGAGCCGGTCCTTGATCACATCGAGGTAGAACGCGCCCATGTCGATCGAGCAGAAGTGGTGGACGCGCTGGTACACCTGCCAGAATCGATAGTCGCGGTAGGCATCGGTCACGTCCTGCTGCAAGCGAGCGGCCAGGTCCACCGCATAGCGGTCCAGGGGCAGCAGCTCGTCGATGGGCAGCGCATCGGCCTCGGGATCGAAGCCGTCCAGGTTGCCGAGCAGGAAGCGGGCGGTGTTGCGGATCCGCCGATAGGCGTCGGCAACCCGCTTGAGGATTTCGTCGGAGACGCTCATTTCCTGGCGGTAGTCGGCGGCGGCCACCCACAGCCGCAGGATGTCGGCGCCCAGCGTGTTCATCACGGTCTGCGGGGCCACGACGTTGCCCTGTGATTTCGACATCTTCCTTCCGTCCGCGTCCACCGTGAATCCGTGGGTCAGGACGGCGCGATAGGGCGCTTCGCCGTGCATCGCGACCGACGTCAGCAGCGAGGACTGGAACCAGCCGCGGTGCTGGTCGGACCCCTCGAGGTACAGGTCGGCCGGGCGATCGAGTTCGTCGCGCTGGTCGAGCACGCAATGGTGGGTCACGCCGGAGTCGAACCACACGTCGAGGATGTCGGGCACGGTCTCGTAGCGTTCACCGTCGACGCCCAGCCGGTCGGCGATGTCGTCCTCGTACCAACCGTCGACGCCTTCGGCCTCGACCAGGTCGGCGAATCGGGCCAGGATCGCGGCGGAATCCGGGTGCGGTTCCTGGGTTTCCCGGTCGATGAACAGTCCCAGCGGAACGCCCCAGGTGCGCTGGCGCGAGATGCACCAGTCCGGTCGGTTCTCGATCATGCCGTGAATCCGAGCGCGCCCCCAGTCGGGAACCCACTGCACGCCCTCGATCGCGGCCAGCGCGTCGCGTCGCAGGTGCTGCTGGTCCATCGAGATGAACCACTGCGGCGTGGTCCGGAACGCGGTGGGCGTCTTGTGTCGCCAGCAGTGCGGGTAGCTGTGCCCGAAGGGTTCGACCTTGAGCAGGGCGCCACGGGCCGTGAGCAGTTCGACCAGCGCATCGTTGGCCTTCCACACGTGCTCGCCGCCGACGTGCGGAGTGTCGGCCACGAAAAGGCCGCGGGCGTCGACCGGATTGACCACCGGAAGGTCGTAGCGGCGGCCGATGTCGAAATCTTCCTGGCCGTGGCCCGGTGCCGTGTGCACCGCGCCGGTTCCGGTTTCGGTCGTGACGTGATCACCGAGGATCACCGGGACGTCGTACTCGTTGAACGGATGCTGCAGCCGCAGATGCTCCAGCCGCGCGCCGCGGGTCGTGGCCAGCACCTTCGCTTCGCCCAGGCCGATGCGATCGACGACCGCGTCGCGCAGGTCCGACGCCAGCACCAGGCGAACCGTGCGGCCGTCGCCGAGACGGCCTTCGACCAGCGCGTATTCGAGCTCGGCGTTCAGGGCAACGGCCTGGTTGGCCGGGAGGGTCCACGGCGTGGTGGTCCAGATCACCACACCGCAGGAAGCGCCCGCCAGTGCATCCGGGGCGAGGCCGAACGCCTCGGCCAGCCGCTCGGCCGCGAGCGCTTCGAACAGGACATCGACCGCGGTCGACGTCTTGTCCTGGTACTCGATCTCGGCCTCGGCCAGCGCCGAGCCGCAGTCGAAGCACCAGTGCACCGGCTTGACGCCCCGCTTCAGGTGGCCGCGTTCGACGATTTTCGCCAACGCGCGCAGCATGTCGGCCTCGAAGCGGAAGTCGCGGCTGGCGTAGGGGCGGTCCCAGTCGCCCAGCCCGCCCAGGCGCTTGAAGTCCTCGCGCTGGCGCTCGATCTGCCGATCGGCGTACTCGCGGCACTTCTGGCGGAACGATCGCGCGTCGATCTTCTGGCCGACCTTGCCGGCCTTCTTCTCGACCTGCAGTTCGATCGGCAGGCCGTGGCAGTCCCAGCCCGGCACGTAGGGCGCGCGATAGCCCGACAACAGCGCCGATCGGACCACGAAGTCCTTCAGGATCTTGTTGACCGCGTGGCCGATGTGGATGTCGCCGTTGGCGTAGGGCGGGCCGTCGTGCAGGACGAAGGTCCGTTCCCGGTCGGCCGTCTCGCGCTGGATGTGCCCGTAGAGGTCGCGGGCGTACCAGTCGGCCAGCATCTGCGGCTCGCGGCTGGCCAGCGAGGCCTTCATCGGGAAGTCGGTCTTCGGCAGGTTGATCGTGTCTTTGTAATCCATGGTCTCGCAGGAGTTCGGGCGGCGGGCCGGGCTCGGCTTCGTATTGTCGCCGCTATTGTCGCCGGTTTTGCGACCCGTCAGGGCGGCGCGCCGAGGGCGCGGCGGGCCTGTTCGGCGTCGACGTGCATCCGTGCGGTCATCGCGGCCAGGTCGTCGAAGGGCAGTTCGGGGCGGATCCGCTCGACGAACTCGACCAGCAGGTGTTTGCCGTACAGGTCGCCGTCGAAATCGAACAGGTGGACCTCCAGCAGCCAGTCGCGCCCGCCGACCACGGGCCGCTGGCCGAGGCTGGCCACGGCCGGGTGGGCCGCGAGGCCGGCCCCGTGGACCCGGACCGCGCACACGCCGCTCAGGGCCGGCGGTTCGGCGACGCGGAGATTGGCCGTGGGAAAGCCCAGCGTCCGACCGATCTCGTTGCCGTGGATCACCCGACCCGAGATTCCGTAGGGCCGCCCGAGCAGGCGCTCGGCAGTGACCAACTCGCCGGCGGCCAGGGCCTCGCGCAACCACGTGGAGGAAATCCGCCGGTCGGTCCGCGGGTCGACCACCGCCGCGACCGTCTCGACCTCGAAGCCGAAGCGCCGGCCGAAGGTCCGCAGCGCGTCGACATCGCCGGCCGCCTTGTGGCCGAAGCGGAAATCCTCGCCGACCACTACCCGCCCGGCGCGCAGGCCATCGGCCACGATCTCCTCCGCGAAGGCCTCGGGCGAAAGCGACGAGAACGCGGCGTCGAAGCGCAGCGGCGCGATCAGTTCGAGCCCGAGATCGCGTCCGACGCGGAGTCGATCGCGCAGCTTCATCACCCGGGGGACGGGCCGGTCGGGTGCGAAGAAGGTGCGCGGCAGGGGCTCGAAGCACATCAGGCCGGGCCGCAGATCGGGACCGGCGGCGATCACGCGTTCGATCAGCGCCCGATGGCCGAGATGCAGGCCGTCGAAGTTGCCGATCGCAAGGGCGGTCGCGCGCGGGTCGTCGTCGGCCAGCGGAGGGCGTCGAAGCAGCAGCATCCGGCGAGTGTAGCGGCGGCGCGTCGCTCGGGGGTGGCCTCGCGTCGATCCTCTGCGCCGGCGGCCCCGGCGCGGCGGATCAGCCGGGGTCCGGCCGGACGAGTTGACGAGGCCGCAGCCCGAAGGCCAGCAGGACCGCTGCATAGACCGCGGCCCCGCCGCCGACCGCAAGAACCAGCCAGACGATGCGCTGGCTCAGGCCGGCCTCGATCCAGGCCGCGGGGGCTGGAACCATCAGCGTCAGCGCCAGACCCATCAGTGCGACGCCGCAGACGGCGGCGAGGACGATCCGGTGACCGACGCGCGGGCGAAGGTGCTGACCGGCGAGGTGGCGCCACAGGAGCCACGCGTTGAGCCAGGCGGCGGTGCCCGAGGCCAGCGCCAGGCCCGCGTGGGCCCCGGGCTGCGCCGCGAGCGTCGCGAACAGGCCGGCGCCGAAGTCGCCGCCGGTCTGCCAGGCGACGATCGCCAGGACGAACACGAGGTTCAGGGCCATGTTGACCACCAGCGCGATGATGCCGATCTTGACCGGCGTCGCCGTGTCCTGGCGCGAATAGAAGGCCGGGGCCAGGATCTTGACGCCGATGAACGCCGGCAGGCCGATGCAGTACGCCAGCAGGGCCAGCGCGGTCATCCGGACGTCCATGGCGCTGAACTCGCCGTACTGGAAGAGGGTGGTCGCGATCGGCGCGGCGAGCAGGGCGAGACCCACGGCCGCCGGCAGCGCGATCAGGACGCCCCAGCGCACGGCCCAGGCAAGCGTCCCCCGGAACGCGTCGACGCTGTTCCTGCTGTGTTGCGACGACAGGGTCGGCAGGATCACCACAGACAGCGCGGCGCCGAGCAGGCCCAGGGGAAAGGCCATCAGGCGGTCGCCGAAGTACAGCCAGCTGATGCTGGCCTCGAACAGCAGCGAGGCGATCACGATGTCGAGCATCAGGTTGATCTGGGCGACGGAGGAGCCGAACAGCGTGGGCAGCATCAGCCGGAGGATGCGCTGGACGCCGGGGTGGGCGAAGCGCGGAACGGGCCGGGGCAGGACGCCGTGGCGGGCCAGCGCCGGCAGCTGGATCGCCAGCTGGAGGACGCCGGCCGCGAACACGCCCCAGGCCAGAGCGGTGACGGGCTCTTCGAAGTGCTCGGCGAACAGCAACGCCGCCGCGATCAGGCTGACGTTGAGAAGCGCCGGCGTGACGGCGGGCAGGGCGAAGCGACCGAGCGTGTTGAGAATGCCTCCGGCCAGGGCGGTCAGCGCGATCAGCGGCAGATAGGGAAAGGTGATGCGCAGGAGATCGCTGGTCAGTGCCAGCTGCTCGGGTTGGTCGGCGAAACCCGGCGAGATCAACCGGATGACCAGCGGTGCGGCCAGCATGCCCGCGGCGGTCAGGACCAGCAGCACGGCCAGCAGGCTGCCGGCCGCGGCGTCGATCAGCGCCCGGGTCCGCTCGTGGTCCCCGCGTTCGCGGTACTCGGCGAGCACCGGAACGAAGGCCAGGGAAAACGAGCCCTCGGCGAACAGGCGCCGGAGGAAGTTGGGGATCTTGAAGGCGACGAAGAACGCGTCCGTGGCCGCCGATGCGCCGAAGGTCCGGGCAAGCACCGTGTCGCGCACCAGGCCGAGGACCCGGGAGATCAAGGTCATGCCGCTGAACGAGGCGGCCGAGCGGGCCAGGCTCACGATCGATTCCGAGCGGTGCGGCCATTGACAGGCGGGCGTTTCAGGGCGATACTATGCGGCTTGATTTTTGTCATTTTTTTGATCGTTCTCGTTCGTTTCGGCTGAATCCGGTTCCGGGCGACTCGATAGGGGCGAACGCGCCTGTCAGGTTCAAGCTCCGGAATTCCCATGGGCCACCTGCCATGGAGCGGGCATCGAGCCGTCGGACGTCAACGATCGACCGAGATTCATCAATCGAACAACCGGAATTCGCGAGATTAGGAGCAGTTCGTGGCCAATAGTGCATCAGCGCGCAAGCGCGTCCGCCAGTCGGAGCGGAATCGTCAGAACAACGCGGCCCAGCGGTCGTACGTTCGTACCATGATCAAGAAGGTCGTCAACGCGGTCAAGGCCGGCGACAAGGCCGCAGCCGAAGCCGCGTACAAGGCGGCGGTTCCCGCCATCGACAAGTCCGTGTCCAAGGGCATCATGCCGGCCAACAAGGCCGCGCGGCACAAGTCGCGCCTCAACGCGCACATCCGCGCGCTCTGACGCCGGCCCGGTCAGGGGCGTCTTGCCGCTGACCCGAGCAATCCGATCCTGAGACGCTCGGTTCGACCATGGGTCGGGCCGAGCGTTCGTGCGACCGTATCCAGGTCGCGCAACAGGGCCTGCGTCGCCGGCCGGTTCTCGGCCACCGCGCGCAGCAGGCGGGCCTCGGCGCCACGCCATTCGCTGACTTCCACCTCCTCGACATAGATTCGCTCGCATTCGGCGGCCGCTTCGCCGGCGCCGTCGAGGCCGCGTTCGATGCGCAGTGCCGCCTCGTGGCATCGTGCCTCGGCCCGGAAGCGTGCGGTGCTCGCTCCGCCTCGCTCGAGGGCCTGGAGGGCGCGGTCCAGCGCTTCCAGTCCGCCCGCTTCGCCGGCGACGGCATCGGTCAGTGCCTGGTCCATCCGCGCGATGGAGGTGAACAGGTGGTCCGGGCCGACCTGGTCGGCGAAGCGTTCCACCACGCGGCCGATCTCTTCCCGGGCGCGCGCGAAGCGGCCCGCTTCCCGGTCCAACCGCGCACGGGCCTGCAAGCCGCGCGTGTAGCTGACGCTGTCGCGGCCCTCGAAGCGTTCGATCATGGCCAGGCCCTCGGCGATGTGCCGCTCGCCTTCGTCGATCCGGCCGGTCAGGACCAGGAGGCTGCCGAGGTTCAGGTGCATGGCGGCCAGCGCGCCCGAATCGCCGTAGCGCTCGATGCGCCGGCGCAGCGTTTCGCGATACAGCGCCTCGGCGTCGGCGAGGTCTCCGCGCTGATGGCGCAGGCCGGCCAGGTTGCCCATCACCGTCAACGCGCCGGGGCTGTCGGCGCGGTCGAGGCCGCGCCAGTTGGCCAGTGACCGCTCCAGGTAGGGCAGCGCGTCGGCATTGCGGCCCAGGTAGATCAGCGTCGTGCCGAGGTTGTTGGCGGTGGTTGCGCGCAGCCGGGACGGGCCGGGGAGGGTTCGCGCCAGACGATGGGCTTCCCGCAGCGCATCGATCGCCGCGTCCCAGCGCCCCAGGCCGCGCAGCGCCTGGCCCCGGATCTGCAGCGTGTCGGCGACATAGGCCACGCTGGACGAGCTCGAGTGTGCGCGCAGGCGATCCAGGGCCTGGTCCGCCAATGCCAGCGCTTCCTCCGATCGCCCCTGGCGCAGGCGGATCTGGGCCAGGTCCGCCTCGACGAACGCGGTGACGCGGTCGGTTTCTGCGCCGCCGTCGGCCAGGACCGCTTCGAGCAGGGGCTCGGCGGCTTCGAAGTCGTCCAGCGCGATGTAGATCTCGCCCAGGAACGCCTGCATCGCCGCGCGCGTTTCGGCGTCCCCGGCATAGAGTCGTTGGGCCAGGGCGGCGGAGTCGGCGAGCAGGCCGCGCGGGTTGTCGCCGGTCGCGCCGCGCATGCCGTTGCCGATGGGGCCGGGACCGTCGTCGGGTCGATCCTCCGCCTGCCGTCCCGCTTCCCGAAACAGCAGCACCATCTGCTCGCGCAACAGGGCGAGCCGCTCGGCCTCGTACAGCGCCGCGTCGCGCTGTTCCCGGACCTGTTCGGACTGCCAGGCCAGACCCAGCGACGCGATCACGACGCTCGCAGCGGTCAGGCCGAGCAGCGCCGCGGCCAGCCGGTGGCGACGGGACCACAGCCAGAAGCGGGCCAGGGCGCCCGTGCGCCTGGCGCGGACCGGGCGGTTCTCGAGCAGGGCGAGCAGGTCGTCGGTGAACTCGGGCACCGAACGGTACCGTTCGGCGGGATCGGCGCGCATCGCCCGGTCGAGGATCGCCTGCAGTGCCCCGGGTCTCGGGGCCGGCAGCTCGCTCCGGGCGGGAGGTGCGTCGGCCCGGCCCGGTCGGCCCGTCAGCAGCCAGCGCAGCAGTGCGCCGAGGGCGTAGAGATCGGACTGGGTGGAGGCGGGCTCGCCGGCCAGCTGCTCCGGCGCCGAGAACGCCGGGGTGAGCGCCGCCAGGCCGCCATGCTCGACGTCGTCGGTGACCAGGCGCGCGACCCCGAAGTCGAGCAGCCGCATCCGGCCATCGGCGGTCATCCGGACGTTGGCCGGCTTGATGTCGCCGTGGACGACTCGCCGCTGGTGGGCGTGGGCCACGGCGCTGCTCAGGTCGGCGAAGCGGCGCAGCGTTTCCATGGGATCGGCGAGCAGTTCGTCGCGGCAGTCGGTCAGGTCGCGGCCTTCGATCCACTCCATGACCAGGTAGCCCTGGCCGTCGTCGAGCGTGCCGCCGTCGATCAGGCGAGCGATGCCGGGGTGATCGAGCCGTGCGAGGAGTTGGCGCTCGACGGCGAGGCGCTCGGCGAGACGCCGGTTGGTCGAGGTGCGGATGAACTTGATCGCGGCCTGCATCTCGAAGGCGCCGTCGGCGCGCTCGGCCCGGTAGACCTGGCCCATGCCGCCGCGACCGACCGTCTCGAGCAATCGCCAGTCGCCGACGCGTGTCCCTCCGGCCATCGGCTCGTCGCAGGCATCGAGCGACGCCAGTGCGGCGGCGCCGACGCGGCCGAACGCGGTCATGAATTCATCGTCGTCCGGGTCGGCCGCAGCGGCCAGGCGGGCGAGATGGGCGTGCAGGCGGGGGTGACTGTGCGCGAGCCGGTCCAGTCGACTCCGGCGCGCACTGTCGCCGAGGTCGAGCAGTTCGTCGAACAGCCGGTCAAGCAGGCGACGGCGAGCCGGAGTCAGACGCGCGGGAGGTTCAGCCATCGGATTCCGCGTCGTCGAGGTCGGCAAGCAGTGCCCGGGTGCGTGCGGCCTCCGGGTGGTCGTCCCGGCCGTGGACTTCGGCGAAGGTGGCCAGCGCTCGTCGGGCCCATTCGCGTGCCGACTCGATGTCGCCACGGGCGCGGGCGAGGCGGGCCAGGCCTTCCTGCGAATTGGCCACCTCGGAGTGGATGTCGCCGAGCAGCTCCCGGCGCATCGCGTAGGCGGCGTCCAGGCGCGCTTCGGCCTCGTCCGGACGGCCCATCTCCAGCGCCAGGATGCCGAGGTTGTGCAGCGTCGAGGCCACGGCGTAATGCGATTCGCCGAACCGGGTCCGGGCGATCGCCAGGACCTCCTGCAGCACCTCCCGGGCTTCGGCCAGGCGGCCCTGGTCGCGCATCACGAAGGTCATCGCGTTCAGGCTGGCGCCGATGTCGGGGTGCATCGGGTCGAGCACCTCGCGCCGGATCGCCAGGGCCTCGGACCAGTACGGTTCGGCCGCGTAGAGATCGCCCTGCCGCCACTTGAGGATGCCGATCGAGTGGAGCAGCCACGCCGTGCGCGGGTGGCGATCTCCGTAGATGGTCCGGTAGCGGTCGAGCACGCGGAGGTAGGTTTCTTCCGCGGCGTCGAGTTCGCCCATCGACATCTGCGAATCGGCGACGCGATAGAGCGCATCGGCCGTATCCGGGTGTTCTTCGCCGAGCAGCTCCAGGCGCATCGTCCAGGCCTGCTGGAAATGATCGCGCGCCTGCTGGAGCTGGTCGCGGATCGCGAACACGGAGCCGAGATTGAGCAGCACCAGGGCTTCGCCTTCGCCGCCCGCGTCGATCGTCCGGTGGATGGACAGGGCCTCTTCGTAGTAAGCCTGGCTGGCGGCGAAGTCGCCCTCGGCGTAGGCGATGTTGCCCAGGTTGTTGAGCGTGTCGGCGCGCTCCGGCCCCGGCCCCGGCGGCAGGAGCTCGAGGGCCTCTTCGGTCCGTTCGCGCGCCTCGGGATAGCGGCCGGCCGCGCTCAGCAGGTCGCCGAGGCGAACGCGAAGTTCGGCGCGCTGGACCGCCGTGGCGCCCGGGGTGGCGTCGGCCAGTGCCAGCGCGCGGCGCAGCAGGGGCTCGGCGGCCTCGTAGTCTCCCAGGGCCCGGTGCACCCGCCCCAGCGTGCCGAGGACCCGGGTCTGCACGCGTGGCTGGGCGTCCAGTTCGTCGATCCGCTCCGTGCCGAGCGCGACGAGCTCGCGCGCGGTGAGTTCGCGGCCGCGGGCCCGTTCGGGATCGGCCTGTTCGAACAGGCCGACCAGGAAGTCCGTGACGCGCTCGGCGGTGGCGGCCTCGACCTCGGCACGGTCGCGCTGCTCGATCGCGATCCGTCCCTGCCAGGCGATGCCGGCGACGCCGGCGATCATCAGCAACAGGCACAACCCCGCCAGCGTGACGCCGGCCCGGTTGCGCCGGACGAAGCGGGCCATCACGTAGCCCCGCTTCGCCGGCATCGCGCTCAGGGGACGGAACGTTCGGAATGCCTCGAGATCCCGCAGCAAACCGTTCACCCCGTCGTAGCGCGCGTCCGGGTCATCGGCGGTGGCGGTCGCGACCAGGGCGGCCAGCTCCCGCCCCCGCGGATGGACGGCCCGCAGCCGATCCTGGCGGACGTCGGCGTCGTCCTCGGCCGGGGTGCGGCGGGTCAGCAGCCAGTAGAGCAGGGCGCCCAATGCGAAGACGTCGGCCTGGGGCGTGGCCGGTTCGCCCCGCTTCTGCTCCGGCGCGGCGAAGGCCGGGGTCAGCGCGGCCAGGCCGTCGTCGGCGTCGTCGCCGAGCAGGCGCGCGACACCGAAGTCGAGCAGCCGGGCGCGGCCGTCGCTTGCCACGCGCACGTTCGACGGCTTGATGTCGCCGTGGACGATCCGGCGGCGATGGGCCTGGGCCACGGCATCGGCCAGCTCGGCAAAGGTCTTCAGCCGTTCGCGGATCCCGGGCTGCGTACCGATCCAGTCGCCGAGATCGGCGCCGTCGATCCATTCCATCGCCAGCCAGGCCCAGCCCTCGTCGGTCACGCCGCCGTCGATCAGCCGGGCGACGTTCGGGTGGTCCAGGCGGGCCAGAAGGCGACGCTCGATCTCGAGCTGCCGGACCAGGGCCGGCTCGAGCCGGCGGATCAGTTTCAGCGCGACCTGCATCTCGAACGCACCATCGGCGCGCTCGGCCCGGTAGACCAGGCCCATACCGCCGGCGCCGGCGGGTTCGAGCAGGCGCCAGCCGCCGATCCGGGTACCGATCGGCAGGCTGCATTCGGGGGCGTCGTCGGGGAGCGCGCTTCCGCGCATCCGCTCGAACAGGGTCTGGAGATAGTCGGTCGGCGCGGTCGAGGCTTCGACCAGCCGGACGACGTGGGCGTGGATGCGGGGGCAGCGCCGGCCAAGGGCCTCGAGGCGCTCGGTGCGAGCCGTCGGATCGAGGTCGAGCAAGCTGTCGAGCAGCGCGTCGATGCGCTTCCGACGCTTGGGCGTGAGCCGTCCCCGTCGCGTGGGTTGTTGCGGAGTCGGAGGCATCGAGTCCCGGTCCAGTGCACGTCGCCCGACGGCCGGGGCCGACCGTCGGGCGTGAGTATAGCAGCGGTCCCCGGGTCGCCTCGGCGTCCACCGCAGCGGAGCGGGACCTCTCCGAGGGGTCGCCTACCAGCCCATGATGCCGGGCAGGTCCTCGGGCCAGGAAACGACCACGCCGAGCACCAGTTCCCGCGTCTGACCGGGCGCCAGCTCGAGGTCCCAGGCGATTCTGCCCGGCTGGTCGTCGACGTCGCGGCGATCCGGTGCCGTGCTGCGATCGGTCAGGCGGATTTCGATCCGCTCGTCGCGCGAGACCGGCAACTGATCCAGCACCGTCAGGGAAACGGGGCGGGCGTGCCGATTGGTGATCGTGATCCGGTGTTCGCGCAGTTCCCTGACCGTCTTGCTCAACAGCCCGGTGACCTCGCGCTCCTGGCGGACCAGGTCGTAGTCGATCTCGATCCGGTCGTCGACGCCGAAGCTCGATTCGATGATCGCGCCCGGCGCGGCGCCCGGGAAACCGGCCCGGCCCATCGAGGCGCCGTCCTGGAACAGCTGGACCGGCCCCGGCGGCAGCGCCGCGTCGCCGGTCCACTCGGCCTCGACGAAGGTCCACGCCGCCGGCTGGCGGCTCGGCACCGCCCGAGCGGCGAGCTCGGCCTCGAGGGTGCGCTCGTCGAGCCGGAACCGGTGCGGCTGGTTGTCCGACGGAATCGCGACCCGGCCGGGAAGGTCGTAACGCTGGGTCAGGGCCGGGCCCGCGAGTTCGGCCTGTGCGTGACCGGCGGCCTTGCCCGGCGCCGGCGACTCGGCGAAGCGGGCGACGTCGGCGGCGGACTCGGCCGCGTTGCGTGAACGGAGCGCCTGCGGGGCCGGCTGGGCGACATCGATCCACCAGGGGTAGAGTTGCGGCAGGGCCCCGCCGCTGGACGGCCGGGCCAGCGAAACCGCGACCCGGGCGCCCGACCAGTCTTCTCCGGTGGCCTGGCGGACCTCGGCGGACTGGACCAGGGTCAGGTCGCCGGCCCGCGTATCCAGTTGCCATTCGTAGACCGGGCGCCACGAGGCGCCGCCGACCGTGTAGTCGATCGTGAAGCGGGCCGAGCCGGCGTTCGGCGCGTCGAGCGCGATGCGCAGTTCGAGCCGGTCCTGCTGCTGGTTGCCGAGATCGGCAAGCTGGCGCTGCAGGCGCTCGATGTCTTCGCTCAGCGCGGCTTGTCGTTCGAGCAGTTCGCGCCGCTCGGCGTAGACGCGATCGGCCTGCTCGCCGATCCGGTCGAGCTGGGCGAGCAGGTCGGCCGGATCGGGCGCGTTGTCGCCCGACGGCGCGACCACGCGCTGCAGGAGGTTGAGCTGGAGGTCGCGGGCGGCAATGCGGTCGGCGACACCGGCGCGTTCGGCCTCGAGCGCTTCGATGCGTTCCGTCAGGTCGCGTGCGGCGGGATTGACCCGTTCGCTGCCGCGGACGATGTCGAAGTCCAGCGCGCCGATCCGGAGGCCTTCGGGGCCGGTGGCACCGACGCGGAGACTGTCGCGATCCAGACCGACCGGCAGGTCGTCGATGACGAGTTCGGCCTGGGCGGGACCGACCCGTTCCGTGACCACGCGGGTCACGCTGGCGCGATCGGGATAGACCGTTACCGATTCGACTGCGGCCGATGCGGCCGGCACGGCAAGGAGCAGGGCGGCCGCGATCAGGCCGAAGGTCATCATCGGGCCGGCGGTCGTCGGGGTGGCCCGACGTGCGACCGGTCGTTGGAACAGGGCGGTGGAAGAGGGGGCGGGCGTCGGCATCGAATGCTCCTTGGGCGGCGGAAATCCGGGACCGGCGCTCCGGCCGCCGGTCAGGCCGTTGGAGTCGATCGCCGCCTCAAGGTTCCGCCGGATCGATGTTCGGCTGGTCGTCGGGCTTGTCGCCACGATTGTCGCGAGAATCGTCGCGAGAATCGTCGCCAGGCCTGCTGGCAGGGTCGTGGGCGGGCGATGCGTCGTCTTCACGGTCCAGAATGTGGCGGGCCATCTCCTGGACCAGCGACTTCAGTCCGTCGCCGCTGAGCGACGAGATGCCGAAGGCCGGGCCGTCCCAACGTAGCCGATCGACCAGGTCGGCCACGGCCGCGTCGCGGTCGTCCTCGGCGCGCTGGTCGAGCTTCGTGACCACCAGCCAGCGCGGTTTGCCGGCCAGCGCCTCGTCGTAACGCGCCAGCTCGGCTTCCAGCGCCCGCACCTGGTCGGCCGGGTCGCTGCTGTCGAGCGGATCGATCTCGACCAGGTGCAGGAGCAAGCCGGTCCGACCGAGGTGCTTCAGGAAGCGGTGACCGAGGCCTGCGCCTTCGGCCGCACCCTCGATCAGGCCGGGGATGTCGGCGATCACGAAGCTTCGGCCGGGCTCCAGGGAAACGACGCCCAGGTTCGGGTGGAGCGTGGTGAAGGGGTAGTCCGCCACCTTCGGCCGCGCCTTGGACACGGCGCGGATGAACGTCGACTTGCCGGCGTTGGGGAAGCCGAGCAGGCCGACATCGGCCAGTACCTTGAGCTCCAGCTGCAGACCGCGCTCCTCGCCGGGCGTGCCCTCGGAGAACTGGCGCGGGGTCCGGTTGACCGAGGACTTGAAATGGATGTTGCCGCGGCCGCCGACGCCGCCGCGCGCGACCAGCAAGCGCTGGCCGGGCTCGGTCAGGTCACCGATCAGCTCGCCGGTCTCGGTCGCCCGGACCTGGGTGCCCAGGGGGACCCGTACGATCACGTCCTCGGCCGACTTGCCGGTCTTCTGGCGGCCCGCGCCCGGTTGGCCGTTGCGGGCCTGGAAGAGTCGGGCGTGGCGAAAGTCGACCAGCGTGTTCAGGCCCGAATCGGCTTCCAGCCAGACGTTGCCGCCGTCCCCGCCGTCCCCGCCGTCCGGCCCGCCCTTCGGGATGTACTTCTCGCGCCGGAAACTGACGCAGCCGTGGCCGCCGCGGCCGGCACGGACTTCGATCGTGGCTTCATCGACGAATTTCATCGGCGTCCCTCGGTGACCTGCCCCGGGCGTGCTGCAACGATGCAGATGACAACGATAGCGCACGAAAAAGCCGGCGCAGGGCCGGCTCTTCCGGATCCGGATTGATCGACGACCTTATTCGGTCGGTTCGATCGAAACGAATTTCCGCGCGGGCTTGCCCTTCTCGCGGAACACGACCTTGCCGTCGATCAGCGCGAACAGCGTGTGGTCGCGACCGACGCCGACGCCCTCGCCGGCGTGGAAGCGGGTGCCGCGCTGGCGAACGAGGATGTTGCCCGCGTCGACCTGCTCGCCACCGTAGCGCTTGACGCCCAGGAACTTCGGATTCGAGTCGCGGCCGTTGCGTGTCGAACCGCCTGCTTTCTTATGTGCCATTGCTCAGCCCTCGATGCCGGTGATCTTGAGTTCGGTGTAGTACTGGCGGTGACCCATCTGCTTCATGGAGTGCTTGCGCCGGCGGAACTTGATGATCCGCACCTTGTCGCCGCGACCGTGCGCGACCACTTCCGCCTTGACCTTGCCACCTTCCAGGGTCGGAGCGCCGACGCGGATGTCGTCGCCATCGGCGACCATCAGCACCTCGTCGATCTCGACCGAGGAACCCATTTCGGCCGGCAGTTTCTCGACGCGCACGACGTCGCCGGTCGAGGCCTTGTACTGCTTGCCACCGGTTTTGAATACCGCGTACATGCTGGTTCGCTCCAGAAAATGCGTGACTAAAGAGCGGGAATGTTAGCGGAAACCGGAGGCTGGGTCAATATCCGGTTCCGTTCCGATTCCGAACGCCGCACCGTCGCCGGGCCGCCGGCCACTGGTATCCTGTGCGCGACCCGGACCGATGCCCCTCGGCCGGCGCGCTAGTGACTCCTCCGACGACCCTACAACCGGGAGATCCCGTGGACAAGGCAGCACGCAAGGACAGCAACGGTGCCCGCAAGAGCATGGACTTCTTCCGCGGCTTCCTGCGCAATCCCGGCCAGGTCGGCTCCGTGATCCCGAGCTCGCGCTTCATGGAGCGCCGGATCATCGAGTTCGCGAATCTCGAGCGTGCCCGCGTCGTCGTCGAACTGGGTCCGGGGACCGGCGGCACCACTCGCGCGCTTCTCGATGCGATGCCGGCCGACGGACGCTTGCTGGCCATCGATCTCGAGCCCCGCTTCACCGAGATCGTCGAGGCGATCGGCGATCCGAGGTTGATCGCGCACACGGGCAGCGCCGCGGACCTGCCGGCGATCCTGGCCGAGCACGGCCTGGGCGCGCCCGACGCGGTCGTCTCCGGAATTCCGTTTTCGACGATGCCGCGCGAGCTCGGCACGTCCATTCTCGCCGCCGTCCGCGACAGCCTCTCCGAGACCGGCGTGTTCGTCGCCTACCAATTCCGATCCGAGGTCGCGCGCCTGGCCCGGTCGGTGTTCGGACCGCCGGAACGGTCGGATTCGGTGATGCTCAACATCCCGCCGATGCGCATCTGGCAATGGGCGCGGCCCGACGCCCACTGATCGGGGCCCACGGCGCCGAGTCCACCGAGTCCGTCCCCGGCAAGCCCGGGCCGCCGCGTCGGCTCGTGCCTCAGCGGATCGGCACAGCGCCGACGAACTTCTTGCAGCGACCCATCCCTTTGCGCGTATTTCATCGCACCGGGTATAGTTGCTGGTTTAGCCGACCGGCGGGACCCTGAGCCACGTGGACAAGATCACCCTTCGCGGAGCACGCACCCACAACCTGGCCAATATCGACCTGGAGCTCCCCCGCGATCGCCTGATCGTGTTCACGGGGTTGTCGGGGTCGGGCAAGTCCTCGCTGGCCTTCGACACCATCTACGCCGAGGGCCAGCGCCGCTACGTCGAGTCCCTGTCGGCCTACGCGCGACAATTCCTGTCGATGATGCAGAAGCCGGACCTCGACCACATCGAGGGCCTGAGCCCCGCCATCTCGATCGAGCAGAAGGCGGCCAGCCACAATCCCCGGTCGACCGTCGGCACCGTGACCGAAATCCATGATTACCTGCGCCTGATGTATGCGCGCGTGGGGACGCCGCGCTGCCCCGAGCATGGCGAGACGCTGGATGCGCAGACCGTCAGCCAGATGGTCGACACGGTGCTCAACCTGCCCGAGGGGACCCGCATGATGCTGCTCGCACCGGTGGTCAGGAACCGCAAGGGCGAGCACGCCAACCTGCTCCAGGAACTCCGCGCGCAGGGGTTCATCCGCGCTCGGGTCAACGGCCGCGTCGTCGACCTCGACGACGGAATGCCGACGCTCGAGCTGCGCAAGAAGCACACGATCGAGGCCGTGGTCGACCGGTTCAAGGTTCGCGACGACCTCGCCCAGCGACTGGCCGAGAGCATGGAGACCGCGCTCGCCCTGACCGACGGCATTGCCGTGGTCGCTCCGATGGATGCGGACAGCGAACTGGGCGAACTGCTGTTCTCGGCCCGCTTTGCCTGCCCGGTCTGCGACTACAGCCTGCCGGAGCTCGAGCCGCGGATGTTTTCGTTCAACAACCCGAACGGCGCCTGTCCCGCCTGCGACGGCCTCGGTCACAAGCAGTTCTTCGACCCGAATCGAGTCGTGGGCAATCCGGAGTTGAGCCTCGCCGGCGGCGCCGTGCGCGGCTGGGATCGCCGCAACGCCTACTATTTCCAGATGATCCAGTCGCTGGGTCGACACTACGACTTCGACCCGGAGACGCCGTTCGGCGAACTTCCGGACGCGGTGCAGGACGTGATCCTGCACGGTTCGGGGAGCGACAAGATCGCCTTCCGGTACTTCGCCGACGGCGGCAGCCAGACCCGCAAGCACCCGTTCGTCGGGGTGATCCCGAACCTCGAGCGGCGCTACCGCGAGACGGATTCGCGGGTCGTGCGCGAAGAACTGTCGCGCTACATCTCCGAGCAGGCGTGCCCGGAGTGCGGCGGCCAGCGCCTCAATGCCGCGGCCCGCAACGTCTTCATTGCCGAGCGATCGCTGCCGGAAGTATCGGCCTGGTCGGTTGAGCAGTGCCTGACCTTCTTCGACGAACTGGACCTGGACGGCTGGCGCGGCGAGATCGCCGGGAGAATCCTCAAGGAAGTGCGTGAACGCCTGCAGTTTCTCGTCAACGTCGGGCTGGACTACCTCACGCTGGATCGCCAGGCCGATACGCTATCGGGCGGCGAGGCCCAGCGAATCCGGCTGGCCAGCCAGATCGGCGCGGGGCTGGTCGGCGTGATGTACGTACTCGACGAGCCGTCGATCGGCCTGCACCAGCGGGACAATTCGCGCCTGCTGGAGACGCTGACCCGCCTGCGCGATCTCGGCAACACGGTCATCGTCGTCGAGCACGACGAGGACGCGATCCGCTCGGCCGACCACATCGTCGACATCGGGCCGGGGCCGGGAGTGCACGGCGGGCAGATCGTGTATTCGGGCCCGCCCGACGGCATCGAGACCTGCGAGGACTCGCTGACCGGCGACTACCTGAGCGGCCGCCGGGAAATCGAGGTGCCGAAGAAGCGGACCAAGCCGAAGGCGAAGCGGATCTTCCGCCTCGACGGCGCGACCGGCAACAACCTCAAGAACGTCGACCTGGAAATTCCGGCCGGCCTGTTCGTGTGCGTGACCGGCGTGTCCGGATCGGGCAAGTCGACGCTGATCAACGACACGCTC
Organism: Halomonas denitrificans; assembly: GCA_019800895.1. Classification (NCBI taxonomy): domain Bacteria; kingdom Pseudomonadati; phylum Pseudomonadota; class Gammaproteobacteria; order Oceanospirillales; family Halomonadaceae; genus Halomonas; species Halomonas denitrificans. Next base: position 396,945 of record JAHVKF010000001.1, on the reverse strand, counting down.
TACAAGCTGATGGCGCGCGAGCTCAACGGCGCGTCCGAGAATCCGGCGCCGTACGTCCGGCATTCGGGGCTGGACCTGTTCGACAAGGTGGTCGACATCGACCAGAGCCCGATCGGCCGCACGCCGAGGTCGAACCCGGCCACCTACACGGGCCTGTTCACGCCGATCCGCGAGCTGTTCGCCGGCACCGGTGAGGCCCGGTCGCGAGGCTACAAGCCCGGACGATTCTCGTTCAACGTCAAGGGCGGCCGCTGCGAGGCCTGCCAGGGCGACGGCATGGTCCGGGTCGAAATGCATTTCCTGCCCGACATCTTCGTGCCCTGCGACGTCTGCCACGGCAAGCGCTACAACCGCGAGACGCTGACGGTCCACTACAAGGGCAAGACCATCCACGAGGTGCTCGAGATGACGGTCGAGGACGCGCTGCCGTTCTTCGACGCCGTGCCGGCCGTGGCCCGCAAGCTGCAGACGCTGATGGACGTCGGCCTGTCCTACATCACCCTGGGCCAGTCCGCGGTCACGCTGTCTGGCGGTGAAGCGCAGCGGATCAAGCTCGCGCGCGAGCTGTCCAAGCGCGATACCGGCAACACCCTGTACATCCTCGACGAACCCACCACCGGCCTTCATTTCCACGACATCAAGCAGCTCCTGAGCGTGCTGCATCGGCTGCGCGACGAAGGCAACACGGTGGTGGTGATCGAGCACAACCTCGACGTGATCAAGACCGCGGACTGGATCATCGACCTCGGCCCCGAAGGCGGCGTGCGCGGCGGCACGATCCTGGCCACGGGCACGCCCGAGCAGATCGCCGCCGAAGAGGGGTCCTGGACGGGCCGCTACCTGGCCGAGATGCCGGGCATCAAGCGGCGGCGGCGCAAGTTGGCCTGACGGCCGGGGCCTCGGCCGGCCCGCGCACGAGTACACTGTAGGTTCGGCCGCCCGGTCTCCGGGGTCGGCGGCTCATCGAATCGACTGCAAGGGGTTGGAACCATGTCGGATTTCAGCATCGAACTCGACGTTCGCTGGGGCGACGTCGACTCCTTCGGCCACGTCAACAACGCGGTGTTCCTGGCCTATCTCGAGCAGTGCCGAAGCCTCTGGATGGACAGCGTGCCGTGCCACTGGCAGGACGGCGATACCGGTCCGGTGGTGGCCAACGTCAACATCAATTACCGACGGCCCATCCACTGGCCCGAGCGCCTCGAAGTGACCCTCCGGCCGGAATCGCCGGGCCGTTCGAGCATCAAGTTGCACAGCGAGATCCGGTCGGTGCCGCAGGACAACGACGCGCAGCCGACGCGATTCGCGGACGCCGCCGTGACGCTGGTGTGGATCGACAAGACCAGCGGTGAATCGGTGCCGCTGCCGACCAGCATCCGCGAACTGGCCTGATCCCGATGCGACGAGGCAGGACGAAGGAACGGTGGACCGGAGCGATCCGGCGCCTCCTCGATCCGCCCGACGAACTCATGCTGGAGGCCGGCGCGATCGGCGAGGTGCTGGTGGCAAGGATCCGGCTCGTCGTGGTCAGCCTGATCGTGCTGATGCCGCCGATCGCATGGCTGAGCGGGGCGCGGATCGAGGAAGTGGTCACCGGCGGCGCAATGGCCTCCGTGGCGCTGGTCTTTGCCGTGGTGCTGCTGCACAAGGTTCGGCGCGATGGTGCGGCGGTCCGCTGGCGCTTCCTGTCGGCCGCCTTCGACATCACGTCCATTTCCCTCGTGCTTGCGCTGTTCCTGGTTCAGGGCCTTCCGCACGTGGCGATCAACAGCCGGGTGGTCTACGAGCTCTACCTGCTCTCGATCGCTGCGACCGCGCTGCGCGGCGACCGCCGCGTCTGCCTGTTCGCCGGCGGACTGGCGCTGGTCCAGTACGGCGCGATCATCGCGGCTGCAGTGAGCTTCGGCGACCTCAACGATGCGTCCTGGGCGCCGTTCCTGTACGGGTTCCACAGCTGGGGCGACCAGATGTCGCGGCTGATCCTGATCGCCGCGATGACCCTGCTCGCCCTGGCCTGCGTTCATCAGACCCGGAAGTTGCTGCAGCTCTCCAGCCAGGACCGGTTGACCGGGATCCGCAACCGCGCGTGGCTCGACAGCCGCCTCGAGCGTGAGCTCGGCGAGGCCGCGCTGACCCGTCGATCGGTGGCGCTGGCGATGATCGACGTCGACGACTTCAAGGAATTCAACGACCGGTTCGGCCACCTCGCCGGAGACGCCGCGCTGCGTTCGATCGCCGAACGGCTCGCCGAACGGATCGAGTCACCGGGCGTCGTGGCCCGTTACGGTGGAGAAGAGTTCACGGTGATCCTGCCGGATGTCGACCCGCCGGATGCCGGGCGTCGGCTGGACGTGCTGCGCGCGACCTTCGAATCCGACCGGATCGACCTGCCCGGAAACGAAAATCCGGTCGCTTCGCCGACGCTGAGCATCGGTGTGGCCGGCTGGGCGGCGGGAGATTCGGCCGAGGCGTTGATCGACCGGGCGGACCGTGCCTTGATCCGGGCCAAGCGGGCCGGGCGAAATCGGGTCGTCGTAGCGGACGCCGACGCGCCCGCAGCTTGACCGCCGGGGACCCGCGCGGGACGCCATCGTCGCCGCCACTGGCCCGGCCTTCGGTGTTGTGTCACGATTGGGACCGGCACCACGTTCGCTCGACCATCGAGGAGGGAGTCATGCACCAGGTCAATGCTCGCACGCCGATGCATCTTTGGATCGTCGGCATCCTGTCGCTGCTGTGGAACGCCATGGGAGCGTTCGATTACCTGGCCACGAAGCTGCGGCTGGAGTTCTACATGAACATGTTCACGGAAGCGCAGCTGGCGTATTTCTATGACCTGCCGCTGTTCTTCACCGTGTTCTGGGCCGTCGGCGTCTGGGGTGCGCTGTTCGGCTCGGTGGCGCTGCTGCTGCGCCGGCGGTGGGCGGTGGCCTTGTTCGCGCTCTCGCTGGTCGGCATGATCGTCGGCAGCATCTACACGCTGTTCCTCAGCGACGGCATCGAGATCATGGGCGCCGGGGGCGCGATCTTCTCGGCGGTGATCTTCGTGGTCGGTGTCTTCCTGCTGGTCTACGCGCGCAGGATGGCCGCCGCCGGCGTGCTGCGCTGACGCGCCGGGCGGGCGCAGCCTGCTAGCCTTGGGAGGATGGACTCGGTTCGTATCGACAAGTGGCTGTGGGCGGCACGCTTCTTCAAGACCCGATCGCTCGCCCAGGCGGCGGTCAGGGGCGGTCACGTGCAGGTCGACGGTCGGAGCTGCAAGCCGGCCCGGTCGATTTCCGTCGGGGATCGCCTGACCATCACCCGCGGCGAAACGGTCTTCGTGGTCGACGTGCGCGCGTTGTCCGAACGGCGCGGCCCGGCGCCGCAGGCGCGCGAGCTCTACGCCGAGACGGAGGCGAGCATCGCGGCACGCGAGCAGCGTGCCGAACAGCGGCGCCTGGCCGGTAACGTCGATCCCGGACGTCGCCCGGACAAGCGGCAGCGGCGCCGCATCCGGTCCTTCAGCGGAAAATCCTGACGCCCACCCGTCTGGTGCGCGTTCGCGCCGGACCCGGCCCGGACTCGCCGTGAGCGCCTGCTGCAACGAAAAACGCCGGGCGGGGCCCGGCGTTCTCGTCGAACTTCGGCGCAGCGGTCGACCTCGATCGGTCTACGGTCGAGCGACCCGCGCCTGCCGCAAGGGCGGGGTCAGCCGGTGACCTGGCCCGCTTCCTTCTCGGCGTCGGTGGCTTCGCGGATATCGCGAACGGTGACGGCGAAGTTCAGTTCCTTGCCGGCCAGGTCGTGGTTGGCGTCGATCGTGACCTGCTCGCCTTCGATCTTGGTGACCGTGACGACCAGCGGGCCCTGGGCCGATTCCGCGTTGAATTTCATGCCCGGCTCGACCTTGTCGATCCCGGCGAACGCTTCCATCGAAACGGTCTGGACGAGTTCCTGGCGATGCGGGCCGTAGCCTTCTTCGGGCTCGACCTTGACCTCGAGTTCGTCGCCTTCGCTCTTTCCTTCCAGTGCCTTCTCCAGGCCCGGAATGATGTTGCCGTGGCCGTGCAGGTAGGCCAGCGGTTCGCGACCTTCCGAGGTGTCGATCACCTCACCGTCGTTGTCGGTCAGGGTGTAGTCGATCGAGACCACGGTATCGGACGTTGCTTGCATGACAAAAATCCTGTCGTTGAAGTAGATGACCCCACAGGATAACACCCTGACGTTTGCGACCCCAGCGGTGGTTCCGCGGCCCGCCGTGATCTGGCAGGATGAAGGCATCCCGTACCGGAGCGCCGGAATGAACTTCATCGACCGCCCGATTCGCCCGTTTTCGCTGCCTTCGTCGATCGCGACCGTTTCACGCAGCTTCCGGTCTACAACAGTGCCTCGGTCACGCCCGGAGTCCCCGATCCGCGCCGCGCGGACGCGGCTCCTGCTGCCAGCCCTGCTGGCCGTCGTGCTGCTGGCCGCCGGCTGTGCGACCAGCCCCTTCTCCGGCGCCGGCCCGGTCGTTGCGAAGGGGCCTGCAGACGCGCTTCGCGGAGAGATCGCGCCCGGTGAACGGGTGCTGTGGGGCGGTCGCATCGTCGGCGTCGTCAACGCCTCGGACGTGACCGAACTCGAAATCCTGGCGCTGCCCCTGGACCGCGCCGACCGGCCGCGCGCGTCGGCCGAGGGCGGTGTGCGCTTCGTCGTTCGCTATCCCGGGTTCCTGGAACCGGTCAACTATGCGCCGGGCCGGTTGCTGACCGCGCTCGGGCGCTTCACGACGGTGGAGACGCGCACGGTCGGCGAGTTCGACATCGAGCAGCCGGTGATCGATGCCCGCCAGGTCGAGCTCTGGCCGGTCCGCGACCCGCGGCCACAGACGCAGTTCGGCATCGGGGTCGGGATCAGGCTCTGAACGGCAGGGAAGAGGGGAGAGGGACGAGGGGCGAGTGAAAGGCAGGGGGTGGGACGGGAAACGACGGGACCGCTCTAGGCTCCACGCGTTTCCGCTCCCCTTTTCCCGTTCCCCTTTCCCCTGCCCGGCACGCCGTGCTGGGCCAGCGCCCAGGCCACGTGCTCCCGGACCAGCGCCGAAGGGTGGTCCGCGCGGGCGCGCAGCGCCTCGAGCACCTCGGGCGAGGTCGGCGCATTGCCGAGGCCGACGGCGAGATTCCGCAGCCAGCGTTCGTGGCCGATCCGCCGGATCGCGCTGCCCCGGGTCCGGTCGAGGAACTCCTGCTCGCTCCAGGCGAACAGGTCGACGAGCTTCGGCGCATCCAGGCCCTCACGGGGCGTGAAGTCGCGTTCGCCGGTGAAGTCCGCGTAGCGGTTCCACGGGCAGACCGCCTGGCAATCGTCGCAGCCGTAGACGCGGTTGCCGATCGCGCGGCGGAACTCCACCGGGATCGCGCCCTTCAGTTCGATCGTCAGGTACGAGATGCATCGCCGCGCATCGAGCTGGTAGGGCGCGGTGATCGCGTCGGTCGGGCAGACGTCGATGCAGCGTCGGCAGGAGCCGCAGTGATCGCGCACCGGCTCGTCGGCCGGCAGGGCGAGATCGGTGTAGATCTCGCCGAGAAAGAACCAGCTGCCCGCATGGCGGTCGAGCAGGTTGGTGTGCTTGCCGATCCAACCCAGCCCGGCCTTGGCGGCGAGCGGCTTTTCCAGCACGGGGGCGGAATCGGTGAACACCCGGTAACCGAAGGGACCGATCCGTTCTTCGATCCGGCCGGCCAGGGACTTCAGCCGGGCGCGCAGGATCTTGTGGTAGTCGCGTCCCAGCGCATAGCGCGAGATGCACGCGCGATCGCCGCGCTCGGCCAGCTCGAGCGGGTCGGTCGCGGATTCGGGCAGGTAGTCCATCCGCGCGACGATGACCGAGCGGGTGCCGGGGACCAGTTGCTCCGGCCGGGAGCGCTTGTGGCCGTGCCGCGCCATCCACTCCATCTCGCCGTGCCGGCCGTCCGCGAGCCAGGCCTCGAGGCGGCGCTCGTCGGCCGCGAGATCGATGTCGCTGATGCCGATCTTCTGGAATCCGAGCGAGCGGCCCCATTCGCGGAGGTCGGACACGAGTCGCGCCGCGTCGAGCGGCGATTCGTTCTTATAATCGGAGCCATGCGACATGCCGACGGAGTATATCGGGCCGAGCAGGCCCGAGCGATCGACGCACGCGCGATCGACGAGCTGGGAATCCCGGGTCCGGAACTGATGGAGCGCGCGGGCCGCGCGGCCTTCGAAGCGCTCCGCGAGCGATTTCCGAAGGCGGGTCGGATCGTGGTGGTCTGCGGCGGCGGCAACAATGGCGGCGATGGCTATGTCGTGGCCTGGCACGCCCGGGCCGCCGGCCTCGCCGTCGACCTGGTCGCTCTGGCGAATCCCGATGGCTTGAGCGGCGAGGCCGCGAACGCGTGCGCGGCCTGGCGTCGGTCCGGCGGTGCGATCCACGCCGCCGAAGCACTGGGCGGGACACTGGACGGCGCCGACCTCGTGGTCGACGCGGTGCTCGGCACCGGGCTGGACCGGGCGGTTCGCGACGACATCGCCGCATCCCTGCGGGCGATCAACGAGTCCCCGGCCGCGGTGCTGGCGCTGGATGTGCCCTCGGGACTGAATGCCGATACCGGTCAGCCCATGGGTGTGGCCGTTCGCGCCGACGTGACCGTGACCTTCATCGCGATGAAGCGGGGCCTGCTGACCGGCTCGGCGGGGGACTGGACCGGAGAGCTCGTGCTGGCCCCGCTGGATGTTCCCGAGCAGGCCTTCGATGCGACCGAGCCGGACGCCGAGCGGCTGGACGCCGACGTCGCCGCGCGCTGGCTGACCCCGCGGCGGGCCTCGACCCACAAGGGCGATCTGGGCCACGTGCTGGTCTGCGGCGGCGACCACGGGATGCCCGGCGCCGCGCTGCTCGCCGCCCGCGCCGCGCTGGAGGCGGGCTCCGGCCTGGTGTCGGTCGCGACCCGGGCGGCGCACGCACCGGTCATGGCCTCGGGCCTGCCGGAGGCGATGTGGGCCGACGCCGAGGACGGCGATCGGCTCGATTCGCTGGCCGAACGCGCGGACGTCATCGCGCTGGGCCCGGGCCTGGGTCGGAGCGACTGGTCGCGGGCGGTCTGGGATCGACTGGTCCGGCGCGATACGCCGCTGGTGCTGGATGCCGACGGCCTCAACCGCCTGGCCGAGGGCCGTGACGGCCGCCGCCTGGAGCGCGATGGCTGGATCCTGACCCCGCACCCGGGCGAGGCGGCGCGCCTCCTCGGCGTCGACAGCCAGGAGGTTCAGAGGGATCGCTTCGCGGCCGCTCGCGAACTGGCCGGGCGCTATCACGCCGTGGTCGTCCTGAAGGGCTTCGGAACCCTGACCGCCGCGCCGGACGGCCGCCTGGCCGTGTGCCCCTTCGGCACGCCGGCGATGGCCACCGCCGGCATGGGGGACGCGCTCACCGGGATTCTTGCGAGTCTTCTCGGACAGGGCCTGGCGCCGTTCGATGCGGCGCGCGCGGGTACGGTGCTGCACGCACGCGCCGCCGAGGTCGCGGCCGGGGGTCGGCGCCAGGTCCTGGCCGGGCAGGTCATCGACGGACTCCACCGCGTTCTCCCGCGATGAACCCGGAATCGGAGACCCACCGCCCGGTCGGCGAGCCGGCGATGCTCGCGCTGGGCGAGACCCTGGCCACCCGCCTCGCGCCCGGGGTGCAGGTCTGGCTCTCCGGCGACCTCGGCGCGGGCAAGACCACGTTGGTTCGCGGCGTGCTGCGGGGGCTCGGCTACCAGGGCCGGGTCAAGAGCCCGACCTACGGCCTGGTCGAGAGCTACGACCTCACCGACGTCACGGTCCACCACCTCGATCTCTATCGCCTGACCGACCCCGAGGAACTCGACTTCCTCGGCCTGGACGATCTGATCGGCGCCGATTCGCTGCTGCTGGTCGAATGGCCCGAGCGCGGCCGCGGCATGCTGCGCGAGGCGGATGTCAGGATCTCCATCGAGCCGGCCGACGCGACGGACATCTCCGCGGGGCGGAACGTGACGGTGGAGGGGCTCGGGAACGAGGGGAAAGGGATCAGGGACTAGGGGCTAGTGCGATCGTAGCGAGGGTTTTACCCGTCTCGTTCCCCTGGTCCCTTTCCCCAGAATCCTGGCGCGCTTCACTCCCATACCCGGATCACGCCTTCCTGGACCGTCGAGGCCACCAGCGTGCCGTCGCGGGCGAAGATCTGGCCACGATTGAAGCCGCGTCCGTCGCCGGACGACGGGCTGTCGAAGGCGTAGAGCAACCAGTCGTCCACGCGGAACGGGCGGTGGAACCACATGCCATGGTCGAGGCTGGCCATCTGCACCGTCTTCTCGCCGAAGGGGAGCCGATGGGGGAGCGTCGCCGTGCCCAGCAGTTCGTAGTCGGACACGTAGGTCAGAAGCGTGCGATGGATCTCCGGGTCATCGGGAAGCCGGCTCCACGCCCGCATCCAGAGATGCTTGCGGGGCGGGCGTTCCGAGGGGTCGATCAGCTTCGGAGGCTCGACCGGCCGGAACTCGAAGGGCGGCTCGTGGGCCAGGAAGCGCCGCATCTTCTCGGGCACGCGGTCGAGCATCGATCGATTGATGTCGACCAGTTCGCTCAGGCCGTCCGGTCCTTCGACGTCCGGCATGTCGATCTGGTGCGAGGGGCCGTCCTCGGCACGCTTGAACGACGCGGCGAGGTTGAGGATCGGGCGACCATGCTGCAGTGCGACCACGCGCCGGTTCGAATAACTTCGGCCGTCGCGCGACCGCTCGACCTGGTAGACCACGGGTCGGTTGAAATCACCCGGCCGCAGGAAGTACGCGTGCAGCGAATGGGGCGCGCGGTCGTCGACCGTTCGGTGGGCGGCCGACAGCGCCTGGCCGAGAATCTGCCCACCGAAGACCTGAGGCGATCCGATATCGTGACTGCGGCCCCGGAACAGGTTGTCCTCGAGGCGCTCGAGTTCGAGCAGTTCGACCACGCGGGCCAGTACGGGGTTCATCGCTGCGTTCCTCGGGTTGGCGGGGCGGGCGTCGCCGGGTGGGCCGGAACCGCGGCTCGTCGTCTCCCCGGCGCCGCATCGTGCACCGGAGCCGATGGCGGTCCTTGTCTTCGGTCGTCCATCGGGCGGCGGAGCCTCGATGTCGAAGGGTACCCCGGGCGACCGCTGCATCGGGTACCTTGAAGGCTGGTGTGCGACGGTTCGAGATTCCATGACGACCTGGTTGGTGGGCAATCCGGCTGCGGGCGACGGCGATCGCGGAGTCGACTTCTGGCTGGAACGGCTGCGGGACGCGGACCTGGAGGTCGACGAGACGATCGATCCGGGCGGTCTGGACGGCGCGGCGATCGAACGCGACGACCGCGTGCTGGCGGCCGGTGGTGACGGAACGGTCCAGGCGGTGGCCGGAGCCTGCGCCCGCGCCGGGGCCGTGCTGGCCGTGCTGCCTTCGGGAACGGCCAATGACTTCGCCCGCAGCCTGGGCCTGTCCGGCGATCCGGACGAGGCCTGCCGGGCCGTGGTCGACGACCGCCGGGAGGTCGTCGACCTGGGCCGCATCGAGGCCACGAGCGGGCGCCGCTCGTTCATCAACGTGGCCCACATGGGGCTGGGCGCCGAGGCCAGCCGCGCGGTGGACGACCGGGACAAGAAGTGGTTCGGCGCTTTCAGCTACGCCCGCCGCCTGGTCGAGCGCTGGCGCGAACACCGCGGCACCCGGGGCCGGTTGCGCTGCGATGACCGGGTCTTCGGCGGCCGCTGGCTGGAGATCGCGGTGGCCAACGGCGCTTTCTACGGCGGCGGCAATCGCGTGCCGGAGGCCGTGGTCGACGACGGCGCCTTCGAGGTCTATGCGGTTCGTGCCGATCACCCACTGCGACTTGCCTGGACGCTCGTCGCCGTCCGGTTGCTTGGGCCAGAGCGAGTTCGCTCGCCCCGGGTCGTCCATCAACGGTGCCGGCGCGTGAGCCTGACGGCCAAGAAACCGATGGCGGCGACCGCCGATGGCGAGGACATCGGCGAGACCCCGGTCGAGGTCGAGCTCGAGGCCGGCGCGCTGACCGTGATCCGCGGCCCCGGGACGGGCGCCTTCGAGGCGGCGGAGCAAGACCCGGACGAGCACGAGTCGCCGCCGCAGCCCCCGTCGCAGAAGACATCGAAGGAGGATGCCCGATGAGCCTGATCCGTGATGACGACGAGGCCTGCCTGATGGAAGTCCACGCTCGCGGTGCCGAATTGCTGGAACGGTACCGGGAGCTGCTGGAGGACGGCGCGCCGCCCGCCGGGTTGGCCGACGCGCTGGGGCGGGTCGTGGAGGCTCGCGCGGCGTGTCTGGAGCAACTGGCGGACCGGCTTCGCGCGCGGGGCGTCCTGCCCAGTGCCGGCGACCCCGACCGGGCGTGGGTCCAGGCCTCGGCCGATCTGCTCGGTGCCGACGGAACGTCGCTGGGCGAGCGACTGGTGGCGGCCGAGGGGCGCTGGCGCGACACGCTGGATGCGGCCCTCGACCAGGCCGTCGAGCAGTCCTGGAACGACGAGGACGCGGCAGTGCTGGAGCGCCTGTCGGACCACATGGATGCATGCATGGAGCGGCTGAAGTCGGCTTCGAACTGATCATCGCGTCGACGGGGTGCACGCGACACCCGGTCGTCATCCGGGCCCGCCTACAATCCACGCCATGATTCTCGACCGACCTTCGACCCGGGCCGTGTTCGCGGCCATCCTGCTCTCCGGTGGCGCGGCGCTGGCCGATGCACCGTCGACAACGCCGGCGCGCGCGGCTGCGGCCGTTACGGCGGAGCGGATCACCGAGACACCTGGCCGCTGGTACCGCAGCGGGCAGGCCGAAATCGCGCGACGGCGCGAACGAGCAGGGGCGGGCACGGCGCGCAACCTGGTGCTGTTCGTCGGCGACGGAATGAGCCTGGCCACGATCAGCGCGGCGCGCATCCTGGCCGGTCAGCGGGCCGGCGGACCGGGCGAGGAGCACTCGCTGGCGTTCGAGGCGTTCGAATTCCTGGCGCTGGCCAAGACCTACAACACCAACCAGCAGACGCCCGACTCGGCCGGGACCATGACCGCCATGGCCACGGGGGTGAAAACCTTCGCCGGCGGCATCGCCGTGGACCAGCGCGCCGAGCGTTCGGACTGCGGCTCGGCCACCGGGCGCGAGCGCGTCTCGCTGCTCGACCTCGCCCGGCGGGCCGGTCTCGCGACCGGGATCGTCACCAATTCGCGAATCACCCACGCGACGCCCGCCGCGCTGTACGCCAAGTCGCCCGAGCGGCGCTGGGAGGACGACAGCGGTCTGTCGCCGACGGCCCGGGAGCTCGGTTGCCGAGACATCGCCCGGCAGCTCGTGGACTACGACGTCGACGGCTGGTTCGACGTGGTGTTCGGGGGCGGCCGGTCGGGGTTCCTGCCGGCCGAGGCCTTCGACCCGGAGTATCCGGATCGGCGCGGACGTCGACAGGACGGCGTCGACCTGACCGAGCGCTGGCAGGCGCGGTTCCCGAACGGTCGCTTCATCTGGAACCGCGAGCAATTCGAGGCGCTTCCCGAGGCGCCGGACGGCCCGGTCCTCGGCCTGTTCGATCGATCGCACATGCGCTACCGACACGACCGCGCCGACGACGGCGCCGGCGAGCCGTCGCTGGTCGAGATGACCGTCCGCGCGCTGGACCTGCTTCGGCAGCGGACCGCGGGCACCCCCGGGGAACGCGACGGCGGGGAAGGCCAGCCCGGCGGCTTCGTGCTCGTGGTCGAAAGCGCCCGCATCGATCACGCCCACCATGAAGGCAACGCCTTCCGCGCGCTCGACGAGACGATCCTGCTGTCCGAGGCCGTCGCCGCGGTGCTCGATCGCGTCGATCGCGCCGAGACCCTGGTCGTGGTCACCGCCGATCACGGCCATGCGCTCACCTTCGGTGGCTACGGAGGGCGTGGCAACCCGATCCTGGGCCGGACCCACGGCCCCGGCCCGGCCGGCGAGCCCCCGCGCCTGGCGCGTGATATCGACGGCAAGCCCTTCACGACGCTCAACTACATCAACGGCCCCGGCTATCGACCGGGGCCGCGCCCCGACCTGGCACCCGGCGAGCCGAGGGATCCGGACTACAAGCAGGAGGCGGTCTTCGGCGTGTCACAGTCGACCCACGGCGGCGAGGATGTCCCCGTCTACGCGACCGGACCGGGCGCCGAGGCGTTGACCGGCTCGATCGAACAGCACCTGATCTTCCACGCCCTGCTCCAGGCCCAGCCGGCCCTGCGGGATGCCGCCGAGTCGATCACCGGGGAGTCCGGCATGCCGGAATGGAGGAAAATCAGGGACCAGGGACCAGGGACCAGGGACCAGGGACCAGGGGTAGGGGACCAGTAGGGACCGGAAAACCGCCCGATTCCGAGGTTTTACCAGTCCCTGACCCCTAGTCCCTTGCCCCTTCCTCCTTCCCAAGCATGCCGTCCAGTTCCGCCAGCCGCTCCGGCGAGCCGATATCCATCCACGTGCCGCGATGGTGTTCGCCGGTGACGCGCCCGGCCGCGATCGCGGCGTCGAGCACCGGGCGCAGGGGCAGGGCGCCTTCGGGAAGCCGTTCGAAGAGGGCGGGCCGGAATACGCCGATGCCGCTGTAGGTTCGTTTCCGCATGCCGGCGGCGCGTACCCGGCCGCCGTCCAGGGCGAAGTCGCCGTCCGGGTTGTGGGGCGGGTTGTCGACCAGGACCAGGTGGGCATCGGCGCCCGGCTCCAGCGGGCCCAGACGGCTCGGATCGAAATCGCACCAGAGGTCCGCGTTGACGACGAGGAACGGATCCGGGCCGAGCAGCGGAAGGGCACGCCGGATGCCGCCCGCGGTCTCCAGCGCCGGCCACCCCTCCTCGGACCAGCGCACGGACACCCCGAGGCGCGCGCCGTCGCCGATCGCGGAACGAAGCGCGTCCCCCTGCCAGCCGGTGTTGACGACCAGGTCGGTCAGGCCGGCCTCGCGCAGCCGCACGATCTGCCATTCGATCAGCGGCCGCCCGCCGGCGGTCAACAGCGGCTTCGGGCGGTCGCGGGTCAGCGAGCGCATTCGCGCACCGCGTCCGGCGGCCAGGATCATCGCGCGCATGGCAAGGCGTCGAGAAAGGGACAGACGACGATTCTAGCCGCCGTCGACCCGCGCGGTCGGTCGGTGCGGTACGCTTCGAACGTCCCGTCCGGAAGCTCCCGCATGTCGCACCTCTTCCGTTGCCTGCTGTTTGCCCTGCTCGCGATCGCCGCGTCGTCGGTCCGGTCGCAGGACGGCGAGTACAGCGAACTGTTCGACGCGTTGAAGCCGGGGCTGTTCACGGTCGAGGTCGTCGACCGGATCAGCAACAACAAGAACGGCATCGGAAGCGCGTTCGCGGTCGGGCCGGACGGCCGCCTGGCCACCAACTACCACGTCGTTTCGGAATTCGTCATCGACCCGGAACGCTATGCCCTGCGCTACCGCGACGCCGCAGGCGCTTCGGGTCCGCTGGAGGTCCTCGACGTCGACGTGCTCCACGACCTCGCCCTGGTCCGCATGGCCGGCGACCGGACGGCGGAACCGGAGCCCTTCGCGCTGGCCGCCGAAGCGCCCCGCGACGGCGCGACGGTGCTGGCCCTCGGCAATCCCTACGACATCGGCATCAGCATCGTTCCGGGCACCTACAACGGCTTGCTGGCCAACCAGTACCGCAAGAACATCCACTTTACCGGGGCGCTGAATCCGGGCATGTCCGGCGGTCCGGCAGTCAACGTGCTCGGCGAGGTCGTCGGCATCAACGTTGCGGGTGCCGGCAACTCGGTGAGCTTCCTGGTGCCCGTCGACAATCTGGTCCGCCTGATCGACCGGGCGCCGGATCGGCCGCCTGCGCTGGCCGATCTGCGCAGGGACATCCCGAGCCGGATCCTCGCTCACCAGGATGCAATGCTCGACGACCTGCTTGCCGGTGACTGGACCCCGGAACCGTTCGGTCCGCTTCGGATCCCGCGCGAAATCCGGCCCTGGATGTCCTGTACCGGCGGCGGTCGCGAGCCGATGGAGGAACTGCCCTGGCGCGAAAGCCGCTCGAACTGCACGCTCAACGACCGGATCTACCTGTCGCGGACGCTGGATACGGGTCCGCTGGAAATCCTGGTCGCGTGGTACGCCAGCGACAGCCTCAACGACTGGCAGATCTCGCGGGTGTTCGAGCAGAACAGTTTCCTCGCATTCAACCGGACCGGTGAGGACGACGTCACCGAGTTCCAGTGCACCGAGGACTGGACCGCGCCGGCATCGCTGGCCCCGGTGCCGTTCAAGGCGACCTACTGCGCGCGGTCCTATGCCGACTATCCGGGCCTGTACGACGTCCTGTTCGTGACCCGGGCCCAGCGCCGGGGTGGCGAGGCGGTCTACATCCACTACACGCTGGCCGGCGTCGGGCGCGAGCAGGCCCGGAGTTTCCACGTTCGCCTGATGGGGTCGATCGAATGGAACTCGTGATCGAGCAGCTCGGCACCACCAACAACGTGCTCGAGCGGCAGAAGTTCGATCAGCACCAGGTCTGGCTCGGCCGCGGCTACGACAACGACGTCATCCTGACCGACGAACACGTGGACGCCCGACACGCCCGCCTGGTGTTCGACGGCGAAGGCGATCTCTGGATCGAGGATCGCGGCAGCATCAACGGCATCCGGCGCCCCCGGCACCGTGTGCACCTCGAGCGGGAGAAGGTCGCCAGCGGCGACGTGTTCCTGATCGGTCGTTCCCGCGTGCGCATCCTGCTCGGCGATCACCCGGTGCCGCCCGCGGTGCGGATCCGCTGGTCGGAGATCCTCCTGCTGTGGCTCGGAAAACCCCCGGTGCTGGTGGCGCTGGCGCTGGCCTACGTCGCGACCAAGATCGCGGCCTCGGCGATGACCACGATCGGTGAGTTCCGCTGGTCGCAGCTGGTCCAGCAGAATCTCTGGGAAATCATCGGGTTCACCGCGCTGGCGGTCGCTGTCTATTTCCTTTCGGTGCTGTTCCGCCGGGGCGGAAATTTCGTCGCTCACCTGAGCCTGCTGATCCTGCTGTTCTTCGTCGCGGGCGCCTTCGATCTCGGCCTCCAGATCGCGGTGTTCAACGCCTCCGACGCCGCCTATCCGCTGCTCGAGGGCCTGGCCGAGGCCCGCGGCTACCTCGTCCTGTTCCTGTACATCTGGAGTGTGCTGTACCTGGCCTTCCACCTTTCGTTGTGGCGACGCACCGCGATTGCATCGGCCGCGGTGGTGGCGTCGTTCACCGTCACGCACCTGCCCGACGATTCGAACTTCGCGTTCCTGGAAAACGAGACGATGCCGATGCAGCCGACCTTTCTTCCGCCGGCCCTGCGTCTGCGCGACGCCGGGCCGGCCGAGCGCGTCGATGCGGACCAGCGTGCAGTCTTCGACGCCGCGGACCGGGCCCGGGAAGAGTTGCTCGAAGAGCTGGCCGAGGCGGAGGCCGCGTTCGGATCCTCGTCGGGCGAAGCTGCAGCGACCGAACTGCCGGAAGAGGGGGCGACGCCTTCGCCGCCGGAGCCGCCGTCAGGCGCTGGCGGCGCGGCGCCGCCAGGCATCGAGTAGGCGATCCAGCTCGGTCAGCTCCGGATTGCGCTCGATGGCGTGGGTCAGGTAGCCGAAGAAGCGCGGCGCATCGTCGAGGTAGTGGGGCTTTCCGTCCCGGTAGCGGATCCTGGCGAAGATGCCGAGGACCTTCAGGTGGCGCTGGGTGCCGACGAAGTCGCAGGTCCTCCGCCATAGCTGGGGGTCGTCGGGCACCGGCAGGCCGATGTCGGCGGCGCGCTGGCGATAGCCTTCGAGCCAGCCGACCACGCGCTGTTCGGGCCAGCTCAGGAACGCGTCGCGGAACAGGCAGACCGGGTCGTAGGCGATCGGGCCGATCACCGCGTCCTGAAAGTCCAGGATGCCGGGGGATCGACGTCCGCTGCCGGCGTTGACGGCCATCAGGTTGCGCGGCATGTAATCGCGATGGCAGAACACCGTCGGCTGGTCCAGCGCCCAGCGAATCAGGGTCATGCACACCATTTCCCAACCGTCCAGCTCGTCCTCGGTCGGCTCGACACGCCAGTGGCGGGCAAGGAACCAGTCCGGGAAAAGCGCAAGCTCCTTCAGCAAGAGCGCGGCGTCGTAGGCCGGCAAGCCGTCGGTCGATGTCGAGCGCTGCATGTCGATGAGCGCGGTCAGCGCGTCGTCGAACAGCCGCGCGGCATTGGACGGGTCGAGGAGGTGGTGATAGGGCGTCGTGCCGAGGTCCGAAAGCAGCAGGTAGCCGTTTTCGCGGTCCTCGGCCTCGATGGCTGGAACGTTCAGGCCGGCGCGATCCAGTCGCTGCGCGACGTCGATGAAGGCGTCGAGGTCCTCGCGCTCCGGCGGCGCGTCCATGACGACGGCGGTTCGCCCGTCGACGACGATCCGGAAGTAGCGTCGGAAACTGGCGTCGGCCGAGGCCGGTGTCCAGCGGATCGCGTTCTGGCGCAGGGCGCCCTCGGCAAAGTCGCGGGCCGCTCGTTCGCGGGCGTCGGGCGTGGCGTCGCGGCACGCGGAGTCCTGTCCGGGGTCGCGGTCGGCATCGGCTCGGTCGATCATCCCCGCATTGTGCCTTCCCCGCCGTCCCCGGTGGCGCTTTCCGTTCGCCGCCGGCACCGCGAGCGGGCAGCGGCGTCGACGCGTTTCGGCTAAAATGTACCAATCTGGTCTTGATTAAGGACGGATTCGTCCCGGACCGGGTTGGTCCTCGGGCCGGCCGACACCATCTACAGGAAGGAGCGGGCATGCTGAGAATCGGCAAGTTGACCGACTACGCAACGGTGCTCATGGCCGAACTGGCCGAGGACATCGGCACCTGCCGGTCCGCGGCCCAGCTGGCCGAGACCACGCGACTCGAGCCGCCGACCGTGGCCAAGGTGCTCAAGACCCTGGCTCGATCCGACCTGGTCGAGTCGGTCCGCGGCGTACACGGCGGGTATCGCCTCCAGCGGGCCGCAGACGAGATTTCCGTGGCCGAGATCATCCGGGCGATGGAAGGGCCGATCGCCCTGACCGAGTGCGGCCTGGAAGCCGGGCTCTGCGCCCGGGAACAGGATTGCAGCCTGCGCGGCAACTGGCGCCGGATCGGCGAAACCGTCGAACGGGCGCTGGCCTCGCTTTCGCTGGCCGACCTCGCCGCGCCGCGCGGTCGCGGTGGAACGCCGGGCCTGAACGTCGTCACGCGGACCGACCCCGTCACCGGACGGTCCTGAAGCGGCCCCGAACAGGAAACACGCCATGAACCAGACCCAGACCGACATGCAGACCGACACGCAGCAGCAGGTCGAGCAGCTGATCACGAGCCGCTACAAGGCCGGCTTCTACACCGACATCGAGTCCGAAACCGTCGGCGCAGGCCTGAACGAAGAGGTCATCGCGATGATCTCGGCCAAGAAGGAGGAGCCCGAGTGGCTGCTGGAATGGCGGCTGAAGGCTTTCCATCACTGGCAGACGATGACAGGCCCGGACTGGGCCAAGCTCGACGTGCCGGGCATCGATTTCCAGAAGATCCACTACTATGCCGCGCCCAAGCAGAAGGATCGGCCGAAGAGCCTCGACGACGTCGATCCGAAGCTGCTCGAGACCTTCGACAAGCTCGGGGTGCCGCTGCACGAACGGGCGCGGCTTGCCGGCGTGGCGGTCGACGCGGTGTTCGACTCCGTCTCGGTCGGTACGACCTTCCAGAAGGAATTGAAAGAAGCCGGCGTCATCTTCTGCTCGTTCTCCGAGGCCGTGAAGGAGCACCCGGACCTGGTCCGCGAGTACCTCGGCTCGGTGGTTCCGTACCGTGACAACTACTTCGCCTGCCTGAACTCCGCGGTGTTCTCGGACGGATCCTTCGTCTACATCCCGCGGGACACCCGCTGCCCGATGGAGCTGTCGACCTACTTCCGCATCAATGCGCGCGACACGGGCCAGTTCGAGCGCACGTTGATCGTCGCCGAGCCGGGGTCGGAAGTCAGCTATCTCGAAGGCTGTACCGCACCGATGCGCGACGAGAACCAGCTTCACGCCGCGGTCGTGGAGCTGGTGGCCCACGAAAAGGCGAAGATCAAGTACTCGACGGTGCAGAACTGGTACCCCGGCGACGAGAACGGCAAGGGCGGCATCTACAACTTCGTGACCAAGCGCGGTGACTGCCGCGGCGACGATTCCCGGATCAGCTGGACGCAGGTCGAGACCGGGTCCGCGATCACCTGGAAGTATCCGTCCTGCGTGCTGCGCGGCGACCGCTCGGCGGGCGAGTTCTACTCGGTGGCCTTGACCCACAACCACCAGCAGGCCGATACGGGCACCAAGATGATCCACCTGGGGCGGAACACCACCAGCAAGATCATCTCCAAGGGTATTTCCTGCGGCAAGAGCTCCAACAGCTATCGTGGGCTGGTGCGGGTCGCGAAGAAGGCCGAGGGTGCGCGCAACTACACCCAGTGCGACAGCCTCCTGATCGGCAAGACCTGCGGCGCGCACACGTTCCCGTACATCGAGTCGGCGAATCCGACCGCCAAGATCGAACACGAGGCGACCACCTCGCGGATCGGCGAGGACCAGCTGTTCTACTGCCAGTCGCGCGGCCTCGACGAAGAGGAGTCCGTGGCGCTGATCGTCGATGGCTTCTGCAAGGAAGTCTTCAAGGAGCTACCGATGGAATTCGCCGTCGAGGCCAAGGCCCTGCTCGAGATCTCCCTCGAAGGCGCGGTGGGATAAGCAAACCAGGGACAAGGGGAAAAGGGGTCAGGGACTAGTCCCTTGCCCCTCGTCCCTTTTCCCGTATGACGAAGGAACGACAATGCTGAAGATCGAGAATCTGCACGTCGAAGTCGGCGGCAAGGAAATCCTGAAAGGCCTGGACCTGGAGCTCGGCGCGGGCGAGATGCACGCGATCATGGGGCCGAACGGTTCGGGCAAGTCGACGCTGGGCTACACGCTGGCCGGGCGCGACGGCTACGAGATCACCGAAGGGCGCATCCTGTTCGAAGGACAGGACCTGGCCGAACTGGAGGTCGAGGAGCGTGCTGCCGCCGGCCTGTTTCTCGCACTGCAGTACCCGGTCGAAATCCCCGGGGTCAACAACGCCTACTTCCTGCGCGCCGCCCTGAACGCCCAGCGCAAGGCGCGCGGCGAGGACGAGGTCGATTCCATGGCCTTCCTCAAGGCCGTGCGCGAGCAGCTGAAGGTGCTGAAGATGGACGAGGCGTTGCTCAAGCGTGCCGTCAACGAAGGCTTTTCGGGCGGCGAGAAGAAGCGCAACGAGATCGTCCAGATGGCGGTCCTGCAACCGAAACTGGCGGTGCTCGACGAGACCGATTCGGGCCTCGACATCGATGCGCTGAAGCTGGTCGCCGAGGGCGTGAACCGCTTGCGCGACGAGCAACGGTCGTTCCTGGTGATCACCCATTACCAGCGGCTCCTGGACTATCTCGAGCCGGACCGGATCCACGTGCTGTCCGACGGCCGGATCGTCGAGAGCGGCGACAAGTCGCTCGCCGAACGGCTCGAGCGCGAGGGCTATGCCTTCCTCGACGAGTCCGCAGACGCGACGGCGGGAGCGTGACGCGATGAGCGCATTGCTCGAACGACTGGCCCCGATCGACGATGCCCCGGACGACGGCTTCGGTGACCTGCGCAAGCGGGCGCAGAAGGTGCTGATGCAGCACGGCTTTCCGCATCGCAAGACCGAGAACTGGAAGTACACCCCGCTGACGCTGCTCGACCAGCGGACCTTCGACGAGGGCCGGACCTCGAGCGAACGGCCCGAAACGCCCGAGCTGCCGTTCGACGGCGCCGTGCTCCACGTGCACAACGGCGAAGTCGATCCCGCCGCGACGCGGCTGCCCCGCGGCGCCACGCTGACCGGCCTGGTCGAGGACGACATCGACGTCGACGCGCTGGTTGCCGACGGGCCGAACGATGCGTTTGCCTGGCTGAACATCGCCCGATTGGGTCAGGGCTGGAAGCTGGTGATCGACGAACCGATCGCCGAGCCGATCGTGGTTCTGCACTCGATCGATCCCGGCTTCGAGTCGGTCGTGCATCCCCGCCTGCACGTCGAGATGACGCCGGACAGCTCGCTGACCCTGATCTCGCTGCAGATCGGCGGCGGTGCGGGCCTGGTCAACGCGGTCCAGGACATGCGGCTCGGCGAGGGCGCGTCGCTGACGCACGTGATCGACCGTTCCGCGAACGACACGGCGTGGATCGAGCACGCCACGGTGCGCGTCGCGGCCCGGGCGACGTACCGCGCCTTCGCATCCGATGCCGGTGGCGCGCTGACCCGCCAGGACCTCCGGGTGTCGCTCGATGCTGCCGACGCGGCCGGCGCGATTCACGGTGTCGCGACCCTGGACGGTCGTTCGTTGGCCGACTACCACACGGCCATCGAGCACCACGTGGGCCCGACCCGGAGCCGCGAGGTGTTCCGGATTCTCGCCGACGACCGAGCGACCGGCGTGTTCAACGGGCGGATCCTGATCGTGCCCGGTGCCGACGACAGCCATTCGGAAATGAGCACGGGCAACCTGTTGCTGAGCGAGAACGCCCGGATCAACACCAAGCCCGAGCTGGAAATCCACGCCGAGGACGTCACCGCCAGCCACGGCGCGACGATCGGCCAGCTCGACGACGATGCGCGCTTCTACCTGCGCTCGCGAGGGTTGACCGACGCCGAGGCCATCGGCCTGCTCAAGTACGGCTTCGCCGCTGCCGCCTTCGACGACCTCGAAGCCGGCCCGATCAAGGACTGGCTGCTGGAGCGCCTGAAGGCGCGAGCCTGAAATTCTTACCGCAGAGGAACGCGGATGAACGCAGATGAACAGCGGAAAGGCGTCGATCCACCGAAAAGGGTCAAGACGTCCACCCCATTGGACCGGGAGAACAGCAACACGTCGTCACAAGAAATTCGGGTCCTGTTTTATCTGCGTTCGTCTGCGTTCATCCGCGGGTGACCATTCAGAGGTACGAGTTCATGGCACGAGCTGAAGACGAAGTTCTCACCCCGCCGCTGGATGTCGAAGCGGTGCGCGCGGAGTTTCCGATCCTTTCGCGGACGGTGCACGGCAAGCCGCTGGTCTACCTCGACTCGGCGGCCTCGGCGCAGCGGCCCCGGTGCGTGATCGACGCGACCTCCCGGTTCTACTCCGAGTACAACGCCAACGTTCACCGGGGCGTGCACCAGCTCAGCGTCGAGGCCTCGGAGGCCTTCGAACGGTCGCGTCAGCTCGTGCGCGATGGCTTGAATGCTTCCTCGGAGCGCGAGATCGTGTTCACCCGGGGGGCGACCGAGGCGATCAACCTGGTGGCCCAGGCCTGGGCCCGGCCCAGGCTCCGGCCCGGCGACGAGATCATCGTCTCGACGATGGAGCATCACTCCAACATCGTGCCGTGGCAGCTGGTCTGCGAGCAGACCGGCGCGGTGCTCAAGCCGGCGCCGATCAACGACCGGGGCGAGCTCCGGGTCGACGAGCTCGAGGCCCTGATCACCGACCGGACGAAGCTGATCGGGCTGGTCCACGTTTCCAACGCGCTCGGCACGGTCAACCCGGTCGAACGCGTCTGCGCGATGGCCCGGGAGCGCGGCATCGTCACGGTCATCGACGGCTGCCAGGCGCTGCCCCACACCGCGGTCGACGTGCGGGCGATCGGCTGCGACTTCTACGCCTTCTCGGCGCACAAGATGTACGGTCCGACCGGCATCGGCGCGCTGTACGGGCGCGAGTCGCTCCTCGAAGCCATGCCGCCGTGGCAGGGCGGGGGCGAGATGATTCTCCGCGTGTCGTTCGAAGGAACCACCTACAACGAGCTTCCGCACAAGTTCGAGGCCGGAACGCCGAACATCGCCGGCGCGATCGGCATGGGCGCGGCCTTCGAGTTCCTCGACCGCATCGGCATCGACGCGATCGCTGCCCACGAGCAGGACCTGCTGACCTACGCCACGGAGCGCATGCAGGCCATCGACGGCCTCCGCATACTCGGTACCGCCGAGCACAAGGGTCCGGTGATTTCCTTCGTCGTCGACGGCGCCCATGCCAACGACATCGGCACCATCGTCGACCACTTCGGCGTCGCCCTGCGCACGGGCCATCACTGCGCGATGCCGGTGATGCAGTTCTTCGACGTGCCCGCAACGGCCCGCGTCTCCTTCGGCTGCTACACCACCCGCGCCGAAATCGACACCTTCCTCGACGCCCTGAACCACGCCAGGACGATGCTGGCTTGACCGGACTGTCCAACTGCGAATCGAACCGCAGATGAACGCAGATGGACGCAGATGAAAAGACCAATGCACTGCATGCAGGGATTCTGGTGCGGCGATCCGGGAATGCGCACGAGTCTGGGCGTCCAGAGTTCTGCCTTTCCTTTCTCTATCTGCGTTCATCCACGTTCGTCTGCGGTTTCCCGAAGTTTTTCGATTCCGGGCTGGATCGCTCCGGGCCTATAATTACGGGCTGACTTTCTCGCAAT
Organism: Halomonas denitrificans; assembly: GCA_019800895.1. NCBI lineage: Bacteria > Pseudomonadati > Pseudomonadota > Gammaproteobacteria > Oceanospirillales > Halomonadaceae > Halomonas > Halomonas denitrificans. The sequence continues at coordinate 374,452 of JAHVKF010000001.1, read as the reverse complement.
CCGGACCCGTTTCCCCAATGACCGACACCCGTATCGAAAAGGACAGCATGGGCGAGCTCGAAGTGCCCGCCGATGCCCTCTGGGGCGCGCAGACGCAGCGTGCCGTGAACAACTTTCCGATTTCCGGCCAGCCGATGCCGGAAGCGTTCATCCAGTCCCTGGGGCGGGTCAAGCTCGCCTGCGCGCGGGCCAACCAGACCCTCGGCCTGATGGAGCCGGCCACCGCCGACGCGATTGCCGCGGCGGCCGAGAAGGTCATCGCCGGCGACGTCACCGACCAGTTTCCGATCGATGTCTACCAGACCGGCTCCGGCACCAGCTCGAACATGAACGCCAACGAGGTCATCGCCCACCTGTGCGCGAAGGCCGGCGACGACAGCATCCACCCGAACGATCACGTCAACATGTCGCAGAGCTCGAACGACGTGATCCCGACCACGATCCAGGTGTCGGCCTGTCTCGCCGCGAGCGAGGACCTGCTGCCGGCGCTGGACCACCTCGAAGCGACGATCCGCGCGAAGGCCGGCGAGCTGAAGGACACGGTCAAGACCGGCCGTACCCACCTGATGGACGCGATGCCGGTGACCTTTGGCCAGGAGCTCGGCGCCTGGGCCAGCCAGATCGCCTCCTGCCGCGCCCGCATCGAGTCGGCGCTGGTCCGCCTCAAGCGCCTGCCGCAGGGCGGCACCGCGGTCGGTACGGGCATCAACGCGCCCGCGAGCTTCGGTGAGCAGGTCGCGCAGGAGCTCAAGGTGCTCACGGGCTTCGATTTCGAGTCGGCCGCCGACAAGTTCGAGGGCATCGCGGCGCAGGACGGCGCGGTCGAACTCTCCGGCCAACTCAAGACCCTGGCCGGCGTGTTGATGAAGATCGCCAACGACCTGCGCTGGATGAATTCCGGCCCGCTGGCCGGCCTCGGCGAGATCGAACTGGAGGCCCTGCAGCCGGGCAGCTCGATCATGCCGGGGAAGGTCAACCCGGTGATCCCGGAGGCCACCTGCATGGTCGCCGCGCGCGTGATCGGCAACGATACGACGATCACCGTCGGCGGCCAGTCCGGCAACTTCCAGCTCAATGTCATGCTCCCCGTGATCGGCGCAACGCTGCTGGAGAGCCTGGCGCTGCTGACCAACGTCAGCCGCTTGCTGGCCGACAAGGCGATCGCGTCCTTCACGGTCCGCGAGGACAACATCAAGCGCGCGCTGGACCGCAACCCGATCCTGGTCACTGCACTGAACCGTGTGATCGGCTACGAGAAGGGCGCGGCGACCGCCAAGCAGGCCTACAAGGAAGGCCGGCCGATCATCGATGTCGCGATGGAGACCACGGGCATGAGCCGCGAGGAACTCGAATCGCTGCTCGATCCGCTGAAGCTGGCTCGCGGCGGAGTTTCCGAGTAAGGTTCGTGCATCGGCCCCGCACGCGCGGGGCCCGTATGCCAGTCGGCCCGTGGCATCGATGGACCGGGTCGAAGAACTGCATCGACGAGACGATCGATGGAACGACCGACGGAACGACCGACGGAACGACCGATGGAACGACCGATGGAACGACAGGGAGGACCGAGCCGATGACCGCGACGCTCCCCGACGGCACAGGGCTCCAGGAGTACTTCGCGCCGCACAACGCCTGCTTCGGCTGCGGGCCGGCCAACGAGAAAGGCCTGCGGATCCGCTCCGTGCCGGAGCGGGACAGCGAGCAGGGCCGGGTGGTCTGCCGCTGGACCCCGGCACCGCATCACGAGGCGTTCCCCGGCGTGCTCAACGGCGGCATCATCGGCGCCATTCTCGATTGCCACTGCAACTGGACCGCCGCCTGGCACCTGGCCCGGCAGCGCGACCTGGACACGCCGCCGTGCTGCGTGACCATGGAGTTCAAGGTCCAGCTGCGACGTCCGACCCCGTCGGACCGCGAGTTGACCCTCGTGGCCTGGCCGACCGACGTCGACGGCGACATCGTCACCGTCGAGTCCGAGCTGTCCATCGATGGCACGGTCTACGATCGCTGCACCGGTCGCTTCGTCGCGGTCAAGCCCGGCCATCCGGCCTACCACCGTTGGTAGACGACCGCGGACCGTCTCGCGGGTGAAGCCCTTGAAGAAGATCCTGCCGCTGCTGATCCTCGCGCTGGTCGCGTGGATCGCGCTGGAAAACCCGCAGTTCCTCGAGTCGGCTCCGCAGTCCGGCGCGCCCTCGTCCGAGTCCGCTCCGGCCGGGGACTCCGCCGGCCCGGTCGTTCGCGATGTGGTCGTTCGCGACCGCGACGGGCGCGTCGCCTGGCGCGGCGACATGGACCTCGGCCCGGCGATCGAACGCATCGAACGCGGCGAGTCCGATGAGCACCGCAACGACGGGGCCACGTTCCAGAATCGCGAAGGTCGGCTGCCGTCGAAGCCGCGCGGCTACTACCGCGAATTCGTGGTCCGTACGCCGGGCCTGCGCGGCGTCGGTCCGCAGCGGCTGGTGGTCGGCCGCGACGGCGATGCCTGGTACACGTCCGATCACTACCGCAGCTTCGTCCGCCTGAACATCGAAGTCCGGCCGCCGTGAGCGGCATCGACCTCGACGCGCGCCAGGGCATCGTTCGCCTCGATGATCCATTCGATGCCGACACGTTGGTCGGCCGGTTGAGCGCCGCCGGCTACGAGGCCGTCCGCGTCGACCGCGCACCCGTGTTCGACAGGGACACGCTGATGCACGCCCTCTACCAGGCCCTGGAACTCCCCGCCTGGTTCGGCTTCAATCTCGACGCGCTCGCCGACGCCCTGAACGCCCTCGAACCGAAACAGGGCAAACGCCGGGTGATGGTGTTCCAGGACTTCACCCTGCTCGAAGACGCCGACCCCGACCTCGCCGAAACCTTCTGCGAGATCGTCGACGAAGCCTGCCTGCTCCCCGAAGCCGGTCTCGTCGCGGCGATCCTGTTGCAGGGGAGGGGCTGATTTTCGGCTTCCCGGCAGCGTCCTTTAGATGATGAGCGCAAAGGCGCGAAGGGGCAAAGAGCGCAAAGAAGATCTTTCGTTGGGAAAAGCAGGCCCGCTGGTCGAAGTAGGACCAGGATTGGTCTCGCCGGCGTCAACGAGTCTCTTGCAGATGGGACTGGCTCCATGCCCACCTCTGAATTGCTCGAATTGGCGGTTCGAGTCCAAACCAATCGGCAATAACGGCTTCTCTTTGCGTCCTTCGCTCCTTCGCGTCTTCGCGCTCATCACCTAAAGAACCAGGCTTTTCGCTCTCAGAGGCCCCTCAGCCAGAACGTCAGGGTGTGCGGGGATTCGTGGGACTCTCCGACTTCCTTCCAATCGAAGGCGGCCTGCAGGTCGGGGCGCTTGACGTAGCCGCGGCCGCTCCAGAAGCCGTCGAGCGGGCGGTAGTCGTGCGGGCGTGCCGGGTGGTCGGGGGGGCGGTCGACGGCGCAGAAGGTGGTAATCGCAAGGCCGAGTCGCCTCGCATGGTCCTCGCGCAGGTCGAAGAAGCCGTGGCCGATGCCCCGGCCGCGATAGTCGGGCAGCAGCACCGACTCGCCGAAGTAGAAAACGCTCGCCGGGTCGATGCCGGCGGTTTCGAACGGCACACGGAAGGCGGCGTCGGCAGCCGTCAAGGGCAGGCCGGTCGACGCGCCGACCACGGTCTCGTCGTCGCCGTCCTCGTCGACCACCAGCAGCGTGACCGACTGGGGGCAGTCGACATAGGTCGCCAGGTAGTCGCGCTCGTAGGCCGTGCTTCCGTCGTACAGGTAGGGGTACTCGCGGAACACGGTCGTACGAAGCGTCGCGACCTCGTCGAGCCATGGGGCGAGGGCGGAGCCGGGAACAGTTCGAATTTTCATGGGCCGCGGTCGGTTGCTCCGGGATGCCTGCATAAAGCCTAGCGCGGCTGCGGTAGGCTCGTGGAATGAGTGACGTGGATTGGACGGCGCTGATCGAGGCCCGGCTTGCCGAGCTGCGGGTGGCCAGCGAGGCCTCGCGCGATGACCGCGAGCCGGTCGAGCTGGACCAGACGCGTCAGGGACGACTGTCACGGATTGACGCCATGCAGGGCCAGGCGATGGCGCAAGCTTCAGAAGCACGCAGGGCGCAGCAGATTTCACGACTGAAGGCGGCGCTGGAGCGGCTCGAGCGGGGTGACTTCGGCGAATGCCTCGACTGCGGCGAGCCGATCGCCGAGGCCCGACTGACCAACGACCCCGCAGTCACGCTGTGCATCGACTGCGCGGGCGCGCGGGAGTAGTTCGAGACAGCCGTTCGCGAGATTCCTGTTGAAATCCGCGACCGGCAGGAGTGTACTGGGCTCGGATCCACAGCCCAGGCCGCCATGTCCTCTCCGATCGTGTTCCTCGATATCGCCGGGCCGGACGACGAAGCGCTCCGGACCTTCTACAAGACCATCTTCGACTGGCGCTTCACGCCCACCGGTCAGATCGAGCTCGACGTGCTGCAGCCGCTGCGCGCGGCGATCCGCCGGGATCCGAAGGAGAAGCGGCTCTACGTCGGGGTCTCGGACGTGACGGCCTGCCTCGAAGCGATCGAGGATGCCGGCGGCAGCATCGACACGCCGCGCTTCGAAGTGCCGGGCCTGGTCGTCCTCGGCCTGTTCCGCGACCCGGCGGGCAATCCGATGGGCCTGGTCGAGATGGACGGCGACAAGCCGAAGGTGCCGCCGGCCGACGACTGAGCCGGCGTCAGCGCTTCTACGATTCGTCGAGCACCTGGAGGTAGACCGACGGATCGGGGCGGAGCCGGTAGTTGTCGGCCACCTCGACGAAGCGCACGATGCCCTCGGCGTCGATCACGATGACCGTGGGCACGGCGGCATCGCGCGGGTAGCCCAGCAGTTCGAGACCGGCCGGCGTCGCGCCGGGCGCGTGCAGGCCGAGCGTGCGCGCCGCCAGGCCGTCCGGGTCGCGCAGGAACGCACCGGACAGGTCGAAGTTCGCCGCGATCGCACGGGTCTGCCCCTGGCCCTGGTTGCTGATGAACCATAGGGTGGCCTCATCGGCCACATCGCGCCACGCGGCGACCAGTTCCCTGATCTGGGCAACGCACAGCGGGCACCAGTTGCCGCGGTAGAACACCAGCACCGCCGGCTTCCCGCGCAGCGCTTCGGACTCGATCGGCGCACCGTCCTCGGTCTGGAGCGTTAACGGGGGCAGCGGCTGGCCGGGCACCGGGGCGTTCGGTGCCGCCGGCTGCACCGAGTACCAGCGCAGGTAGATCATCCAGCCGATCAGCACGCCGATGCCGCCGGCGAGAAACATGTTCCAGACCTCGCCGTAGCGGTACACCGCCGCTGCGCACAGCACCGCGCCCAGGCCGATGATGGCCGAAACCAGCACCGGGTGACGGTCCGTTCGTGCCGGGCCGCCGATGAACAGCCAGGCGAAGAACCCGAGCGGCGCGGCCGCGGCGACGATCAGTCCGGCCGGTGCCAGCAGCGGCACCTCCGGGCGAGCCAGCATCAGCGCAGCGAACACCAGCAGCGCGACCAGCGACAGCAGGAACAGGGTGATGAACCAGCGCTTCATGACCGTTTTTCCTCGCGATTCACCCGGTGTTCTTCGCGTTCTGCAGTCCACCAGGCGAGTGGGTCGACGCCGAAGGCCCGCTGCATCTGCGCGTAGAGTTCCGGGTGGTGTTTCTCGAGCTGCATGGGCTTTTCGTAGAAGGTCTCGACCAGGACCGCGAAGAACTCGGCCGGGTTGGTTGCGCCGTAATGGTCCATGACGGTTTCGACATCACGGGCAGCGTACTCCTGAAGCCGATCGTACTCGGGCTGCAGGGTGCGCGCCCAGCTGACGTAGTGACTCTTCTGTTCGAGGATCGGCGCGCCGTCCATCGCGCCATCGGCCTCGTCGAGCTTGTGCGCGAACTCGTGCAGGATCACGTTGTGGCCGTCGTGGACGTCGCGCGCACCGTGCTCCGACGCGTCCCAGGCCAGGACCATCGGTCCGCGCTTCCAGGACTCGCCCAGCCGGGCCTGCCGGCCGACCTGCTCGACCAGGCCGTCGTGGTGCTTCTGCTCCGAGACAAAGGTGCCCGGGTAGACCAGCACGTTGGTGAAGTCAGCGAACTCGAGGTCGTCGCGGCCCAGCAGCAGGATGCAGGCCGTGCCCGCGATCGTCAGCCGGACTTCGTCGTCGATGGTCTGGCCCTTCAGGCCGTGGAAGCGCTTGTCGAACAGGAACACCTGGACGTGACGCTCCAGCTTGGCCTTCAGATCGTCGGGCAGGCGGCGGTACAGCGGGATGTTGTCGTGCAGGATCCGCCGCTGGACCTCGGACAGCGGCGTGGCCGCGGCGCGCTTGCGCTGGCGAAAGCGCAGGAAACGATGGGCGCCCCAGGCGAGCAGGGCGACGGCAACAATGACGAGGATCGCTTTCATCACGGTCCGGCGGCGTCGGCAGCGGGGAACGATAGCAGTAGGAGGGACCAGGGGGAAGGACCAGGGGGAAGGACCAGGGACGCGTGGGGAGCGGGGCGATGGGTGAGGCGCCAGTGGTGAGGGGCGGTGACCGAGGGCGGCCTCTTCGCTGCAGCGACTGGACCCTCGTCACTCGCCCCTCACCATTGAATCCTCAACGCCGGCCCATCCGCCCGGCCGAACTGTTTTTCACCCGTCCCTGACCCCTCGCCCTACCCGAAAACTCCATGCACGAACCAGCCGTCGCGCGGCTTGTACTCGCGGAACACCCACAGCCGGTGACCGCTCGCGTCGTGCGCTACCCAGTAGTCGCGGCGGCAGTCCTGGCCGTCCCACCAGCCGGTCTCGATCCGCTCGGGGCCGTCGATCAGGCGGAGATCGTCGAGGCGGCACGGCCGCGGGTCGGGCAGCAGCCAGGCCGGACGTTCCGGCGCGTCGTCGGCCACCGCGGTGGTGCCGGGCTTCGTCCACGCCCAGGCCTTTTCAGGTCGGTGGTCGGACTTCGGCGCCACGCCGCACAGGCCGTCCTCGCCGATCCGCGCCTCCAGCCGGTCGAGCAGTGCCGGCCAGGCATCGTTGATGTTGGTGCCGGACCAGAGATCGGCCTGCGGCGGGCGCTGGCCGCTGACGCTGTCGGCCTCGACCCGCAGCGTCTCGATGTCGGATTGGATGCGGATCGGTTCGAGCTTGAGCTTGAGGATCTCGAGCAGCCGGTCGCGCTGGAAGCCCGGCTGGCCGAGGCCGGCCGAGAACGCGATCTTCGGGCCCTGGTCCTCGGGCACCAGCGTCACGTGCAGGCGGGTCAGGCGCTGGTCGCGCACGCGCAGCCAGTGCTCCAGCCCGTCGAGCACGCGGTTCAGCGCGAAGATCAGCGCATCCGTCCGGCGCACCGGCACCGGCAGGTCGACGGTGCGGGCGAAGGTCTCCGGCGGCTGCCAGTAGACCAGCGGCGTCTCCAGCCGGCCGCGCAGCTGGTCCAGGTAGCGGCCCACGCCCTGGCCGAGACGGCGGTCGAGCTCGAAGCGCGGCAGGCGGACCAGGTCGCGGACCTGTCGGACACCCAGGCCGTCCAGCTTGCGCCGTTCGGCCGGGGCCAGCTCCAGATGCTCGATCGGCCAGGCGGCCAGCGTCTTCTCCAGCGCGTCCAGGGTCTCGGCGCGGCTGCCTGCGCGCGCCATCAGGCCGGCGGCCGCGGCCACCGGCGCCACGCCGAGCCGGGTGGTCACGCCCAGCGGGGCCAGGGCCTCGTCCAGGGCGTCCAGCAGCGTATCCAGCGGGCCGTGCAGCCGCCGGCTGCCACCGACTTCGAGCACCACGCCGTCGCCGGTCAGCGCGACCTGGTGGCTGAACCCGTAGGCGACCAGGGCCAGGTCCTCGAGCCAGGCGGCTTCCGCGCGCCGGTCGCGCGGCTGGCTGTCGAGCCGGGGAGCGATCGCCAGCGCATCGGTCAGCGCCTGGCCGGTGCGCACGCCCAGCCGGGCCGCGGCCTCGTCGACCGCGACCAGCCGGATCTGCCCGCCGACCGTGTCGTGCGCGGCCCGCGGCCGGTCGTCGGCGTTCTCGTCCGGCGCGCGCATCCGCCCGGCGGCTTCCAGCGCCAGGCGGGGGCAGACGACGCCGGTCCACAGCGCGGCCTTGCGAAGCGTTCCGGACACGCCACCGACCCGTTCAGGCGCGGCGTTCGAGCGCGTGCCGGCGCGCGGCCAGCGTCACCACGTTGTCCGGCGCCAGCCGGATTGGCCCGTTCGCTCTTCCTTGCGCGCTGCGCAGCACCTCGAGCTCGCCGCCGGCGTGCACCGCCAGCCGCAGCGCGGCCAGCGACGGCGGGGCGGGGCAGCCGGGCGGATAGCAGACGAACAGCGGCGCCTCGCCGTTCTCGGCGGCCAGCTGCAGCCGCCGTACCGCGCGCTCGTTGACCTGGTTGCGTTGCGGCCAGACCACCACCGCGCCGCACAGGCCGCTCTTCAGGCACTGCTCGGCGGCCCACAGTGCATGGTCCGGCGCACGCACCACCAGCACCCGGGCCAGGTCCACGCCGGCCCGGTGCAGCCGCTGGGGGCAGGGCACCAGCGGCGGGGCGGCGAGCACCACCGAGCGGCCCTCGCGGGTGCACTCGGCCAGGCAGGGCAGCAGCAGGTCCAGCTCGCCGCTGCCGGCGCGTTCGGGCACCAGCTCGGTCAGCTTGCCGCGCGGCCAGCCCCCGGTCGGCAGCTTCGCGTCCAGCGCGGCGTGGCCGGTCGAGCGGGCCGGGGCGGGCCGCCGCTGGCGGCCCCGCCACAGGTCGTCGCGGTCGGCCAGCAGCTGGCCCAGCGAGATGGGCTTCGAAATGGAGTTGGAATTCAGGGGCATGGCGGGTCTCCGTGCTCGGGTGTGGAGAACTGTATAGAAGTACAGTTTCTCAGATTCCGAGAACCCGCGGGTGAATACCGGGGCTGGACGCAGAACGCCCGGCGCGTGGCCGGGCGGTATCCATTTCCATTCAATGACTTGCGGCATCAATCTGCCGATCGGTTCAAGACCCCGGGCCGCGCCGGCCCGGATGGAGAGTGGGGCGCGCCGTTCCTGCCAACGCCGTAGCGGACGGCGCGCCCCGGTTGCCGGTGCAGCCCCCACGGCCCCCGGCATCGACGGTGCTTCGTCGCGTGGTCAGCCGTCGTCGCTGATGCCCAGCCGGATGCGCTCGCGGTTGTTGTCGACCGTGGCCATGCCGATGCCGCGGACGTTGACCAGCTCGTCGATGTGGCGGAACGGGCCGTTCTCTTCGCGGTAGGCGACGATCGCCTCGGCCTTCGACGTGCCGACGCCGACCAGGGTCTCGGCCAGCTGCTCGGCGGTGGCCGTGTTGACGTCGACCTGGGCCTCGTCGGCGGCCAGCGCCGCACCGCCCAGCGAAAACGCCAGGACCAGGGCGAGGACGATCTGCTTCAACGACGGTTTGAACGACGGCTTGAACGATTGATCGAACGATTGCTTGAACATGTGGTGCCTCCTTCGGATAACGATGTCTGGATATCGACGGGCGCCGGCGCCGTGCCGGTCACCTCGCGATCCAGTCTGTCGATCCGGCGGCGCACCGGCCATCGGAAACCGCCGCGTCCGCACGTCGGAAATCCACCCGACCGCATCGGGCGGATTGCGCAGGCTCGTAGGAAAATTCCGCAGGCGGGAACGGCCTGCACGGTGCGCCGCAGGCCGGCCGCAAACGAGCGCGGGCCGGCAGAACACCGGCCCGCGACCTGGAAAAGAGGGAAAGAGGTGGCCCCCGACCGCCCGATCCCGTCACCCACATCCCCCGCTGCCGCTGCTCCCTTCCGGGCCTGACGGGGTTCACGGGTTCGTGGTGCGGGGAGACCGACGAGGACCACCAGCGCGTATTGTCGCAAATTCCCGGCGGCGCGTCAGCCATTCGGGCGCTTGCGCGGTCGCATTCCGGTTTCGAGGCCGTTATAATCTCCGGCTCGCCTGGGTCCTGCCCGGGCGGCGATTTTCCGGAGAGGTGGCCGAGTGGCTGAAGGCGCTCCCCTGCTAAGGGAGTATGGGGTCAAAAGCCCCATCGAGGGTTCGAATCCCTCTCTCTCCGCCAACAAAGAAAACGCCCCGCCATCGTGCGGGGCCTGTTCTTTTTTGGGCGCAGAGCGTCATGGGCTTCCGGTACCGATCACGCTCCACTGCCTCCCATCAGCTGGCTGCCGGACGGCGCGTGGCAAGCAGCGCCGCATGCAGCTCGTCGAGCGCGGCGCCCGGGATGTGCTCGATCGGCATGTCGGCCAGTGCATCGTCGACGATGGCCTGCGCATCGGCCAGCATCTCGCGTCCCGCGTCGGTGAGGCGGGCCAGCGAGCTGCGCGAGTCGCGCTCGCTGCGGATGCTGGTGACCACGCCGATCTTCTCCAACGGCTTCAGTGCTCGCGTGATCGCCGACGGCGTCAGGCCGACTTCGGCCGCTAGGTCGACGCGCATCGCGCCAGCCTGCGGGAAGCGGGACAGGCTCTTCAGTATCCGGAACTCACGGAACGAGATGCCCCGGCGAAACGAGATTTCGCGGTCCAGTCGGCGTTCGATCAGGTCGGCGATTTCGATCAGGGTCATGGCGGCAGTTTCACTCGGTGTGCAGGTAGATATTTTCATGATGCGTGAATGATACTTGAGCGCGCAAATAAAAGCAACAAACTCGACCGAACGGCACGTTCGACAGAATGCGGGTGGGCCTTCAGGCACGATTCGTGAAGCGACGCCGCCGCCCGGTCCGGAACGATCACGGTGGGCGACCAAGTGTCTGATTCCATCGACGAAACGCCCCGGATGCGCTTCGCCCATCCGGGCTACGAACAGGGAGAGACACTGGGTCCCGCATCAAGTGCGGGACGACGGGGAGGGCGGGATCCCGGGTTCGATCTCCAGCTGCAGATTCGGTCTGCCAGGTGCCTGTGGGAGTGAGCTTGCGAGCGAAGAACGAGCCGGTCGTGGGCCTTCGCTCGCAAGCTCACTCCCACAGATCTGTCGATGTTCGATTCGAGATGATCAAGCGACTTCCCCCGCCGCATGCCCCGAGGCCCAGGCCCACTGGAAGTTGTGGCCGCCGAGGTGGCCGGTGACGTCGACGACTTCGCCGATGAAGTACAGGCCCGGGTAGTCCTTGCACTCCATGGTCTTCGACGACAGGGCGTCGGTGTCGACGCCGCCGATCGTGACCTCCGCGGTCGCGTAGCCTTCCGAGCCGCTGGGCCAGACGGTCCAGCGATGGACACGGTCGGCGATGTTCCGGATGTCGGCGTCGGACAGGTCGGCCATCTGCTTGTCGTCGATCCCCAGCGCGATCCAGCGTTCGGCCACGCGCTTGGTCAGGCGATCGCCGAGCCAGGTCTTCAGCGCTTTCTTCGGCTGCTCGCGCCGCGCGGTCTTCAATTCCGCCTCCAGGTCGACGCCGGGCGCCAGGTCAAGGGTCATCGGCTGCCCCACGTCCCAGTAGGACGAGGCCTGGAGCACGGCCGGGCCGCTGAGCCCCTTGTGCGTAAACAGCATGGCTTCGCGGAAGCGACCTTCTCCTGCGCTGACTTCGCTGTCGAGCGAGACGCCGGCCAGGTCGGCGATCTGCTCGAGCTTGCGGCCCTCGAAGGTCACGGGCACCAGCGCCGCGCGGGTGGGGTGGACCTTCAGGCCGAGCGAGCGGGCGAAGTCGAAGCCGAAGCCGGTCGCCCCCATGCGCGGAATCGAGTAGCCGCCCGTCGCGATCACCAGCGACTCGCAGGTCGCTTCGCGTTCCGTACCATCGACCGTCAGCCGCACGCGGTACGGTCGGCCTGCGCTCCGGTCACCCCGCTCGATCAGTTCCATCGGGCAGTGCGTTCGAACCGTCACGCCGGCCGCCTCGCACTCGGCCAGCAGCATGCGCACGATGTCCTTCGACGAGCGGTCGCAGAACAGCTGGCCCAGGGTCTTCTCGTGCCACGGGATGCCGTGCTTGTCGACCAGCGCGATGAAGTCCCACTGGGTGTAGCGGGCCAGCGCCGACTTGACGAAGTGCGGATTCGCCGACAGGAAGTTCTCGGGCCCGCAGTGCAGGTTGGTGAAGTTGCAGCGCCCGCCGCCGGACATCAGGATCTTCTTGCCGACCTTGTTGGCGTGGTCGGCGACCAGGACCCGCCGCCCGCGCTGGCCGGCGGTGATGGCGCACATCAGCCCGGCCGCGCCGGCGCCGATGACGATCACGTCCCAGGGTCGGTTCGGGTCGGGGGAGAGGGCGGACTCGGGCTCGCTCATGCGCGGAGTCTAGCGGCTCGCGCGTGCCGGATGCCTCCGGGACCGGTCAGTCGGCCATCTGCACGCGCAGCAGGGGGCTCCGGATCGCGGCGAAGAAGATCTTCAGGTTCTGCGACGGGCTGCCGGCGCGCGCCTCGGAGAACGCCAGCAGTGCATCGAGCGCGTCACGGTCGAAGTACCGTCCGGCGAGGAATACTCCGGCGATCTCGCGCGTATGGCCGATGTCCTCCAGCGGGTTGGCGTCGAGCAGCAGCAGGTCGGCGGTCCTGCCGGATGCAACGGTGCCGAGGCGGTCGGCGGCTCCGCTGTACTCGGCCGCGCCCAGCGTGGCCGCGCGCAGCACCTCGGCATTCGTCAGGCCGGCCTCGACCAGCGCTTCGAGCTCGTCGTGGAGGCCCGCGCCGGGAACGGAATAGGTGTCCATCGCATCGGTGCCGACGAGGATGTCCACGCCGGCGTCGTTGGCCTGGACCACGTGGCGCTGGGCCAGGCGGTAGAGCTCGCGCCGCACGTTGCGTCCGTCGTTGCCGACGGCCGAAGCGGCCATGCGGTCGGCGTCGGGGAACCACATCAGGCGGCGGACCAGCCAGGGCACGTAGCGCAGGCCGGCGTCCTTGCGGAAGTCGGCGTCGTCGGCGAAGCCTTCCATGCGCAGCGTGAGCAGGGTGGGCGTCCACGCGGTGTCGGAGGCGGCCATGCGCTGCATCAGCGCCGAGCAGCGCGCCGGGTCCTGCTCGTCGACCAGGCGGCGGCGCAGGTCGCCGTCGTAGGCGGCCATCGGTCGCTCCCGGGCCCGGAATGCCTCGGCGTCCTCGAAGCACTCGAAGGCGAACAGGCGGCCGTGCTCGATGCTGCGCTGGCCCGCGTCGATCACCTGTTCCAGCGAGACGCGGACCGGCCGGTGGCCGGCGACCGACATGCCGTGCTCGCGCGCAGCGCCGGCCAGTGCGGCATAGGCCGCGGGGCTCAGTTCCGAGTAGACCTTCAGCGTATCGACGCCGTGCTCGGCGTACCAGGCGGCCATCGCGCGCGCCTCGGCCGGCGTCGAGGCGCGGAAGAAGGCTTCGTAGCCCTCGGGCACTTCGCTGCCGCCGTTGATCTGGAAGCTGGACTGGCCGACGTAGCGCGGGTGCACACCGCGACCCTCGGCCAGCGCCCGGTTCCACCGCTGCCGATCCTCGGCGCAGGCGAAGAACGGGTCGGGTCGCGACATGCAGCCCCACATCTCGCGCACGGCCGTGACGCCGTGGGCGATGAACAGCGGATGCTGGAACTGCGGCGCGAAGGCGTTGGAGTGCGTGTGCATGTCCCACAGGCCGGGGACGAGGAAGCGGCCGCGCCCGTCGATCTCGACCGCGCCTTGGGGCACCGGCCCGGTACCGGTCGCCGAGATCGACTCGATCGTGCCGGCCCGAAGCATCACGTCGCGTCCGGGCCGCACCGTGCCCGTTTCGACGTCGACGACCGACACGTCACGGATCACGAAGTCGCCGCTCACGCTGCGATCGGGCGGGTCCGGCGCCGGCCAGGCGAGCAGGATCGCCACCAGCCCGAGGACGCCGAGCAGGAGCAGGACAGCGGCGATGGCCGTCCGCTTCAGAACGCGCCGCAGGGGCCGGGGTGGGGCAGCTTCGGGGTCGGGCATCGTCGAGCCGGTCCTGGGGAAAGGGCAAGGGAGCGAGTGCGCTGGACCACAGTCTGCTTTTTCCAACGACCCGCTGCACGTGCCGCAGGTCACGGAAAGGTGCCGGGCGGCCCTTCGGCCGACGGCGATCGGCCCGCGGCCCGCGGGGACGGTTGGTGTAGACTCGGTGAACCGGGTTGCGGTCGCCGATCGGGCTGCCGCGGACACCCCCTCGACCCCACCGTCTGCGGAAAAATATCTTGAGTTATCAGGTTCTTGCAAGGAAGTGGCGGCCCCGGACCTTTGCCGACCTGGTCGGCCAGCAGCACGTGGTCCGGGCCCTGTCGAACGGCCTGAACGAGGGCCGGTTGCACCACGCCTTCCTGTTCACCGGCACGCGCGGGGTGGGCAAGACCACGATCGCGCGGATCCTCGCCAAGTCGCTGAACTGCCAGACCGGGGTGACCGCCGAACCCTGCGGCGAATGCGAGCATTGCGTGGCGATCGACGAGGGCCGCTTCGTCGACCTGATGGAGATCGACGCGGCGTCGCGGACCAAGGTCGACGACACGCGCGAGATCCTCGACAACGTGCAGTACGCACCGGCCCGCGGCCGCTTCAAGGTGTACCTGATCGACGAGGTGCACATGCTGTCCACGCACAGCTTCAACGCGCTGCTGAAGACGCTGGAGGAGCCGCCGGAGCACGTCAAGTTCGTGCTCGCGACCACCGACCCGCAGAAGATCCCGGTCACCATCCTGTCGCGCTGCATGCAGTTCAACCTGCGTCGGCTCGGCGTCGACGAGATCGGCGGCCAGATCGAGCGCATCCTCGGCGCCGAGGAGCTTTCCTGCGAGGACGAGGCGGTGGCGCTGCTGGCGCGGGCCGCCGACGGCAGCATGCGCGACGGCCTCAGCCTGCTCGACCAGGCCCTGGCCGCAGGCTCGGGCAGGCTCGAAACCGGGGCCGTGGAGGACATGCTCGGCACGGTGGAGAAGCGCCACCTGCACGACATCGTCGAAGGCCTGATCGAGAACGACGCGGCGCGCGCGCTGGCGGCGGTCGACGAGGTGTTCAGCCTGGCCCGCGACCTCGCCCGGCTGCTCGGCGACCTGGCCGAAACGCTGCACCGCGTTTCCCTGATCCAGCATGTCCCCGACTACCGCGACGACAGCCGAAGCGACTGGGAGCAGCTGGTCGACTGGGCGAGTCGGCTCGACCCGGAAGACGTGCAGCTCTACTACCAGATCGCGGTCACCGGCAGGCGCGACCTGGGTCTCGCGCCCTCGATGCGGACCGGATGCGAAATGACCCTCCTGCGGATGTTCGCGTTCCAGCCGGCCGGCGAGGGCGGAGCGGCCCGGCCGGACAAGGTCGACAGCCAGTCCGCCTCGCCCGCGTCCCGGGCGAGATCCGCCGCACCGGCCGCGGCGTCGGGATCGAGCGCCAGCGCCGATGCGGTCCGCGAAGCGTCGCCGCCCGCAGCGTCGTCCACGTCGTCGTCCGTCCCGCCGCCCGCCCCGCCGCCGTCGCACCGGCGGCAGACGACGGACGACCCGCGACCGGAACCGCCGCCGCCCGAACGTGTCGAGCCGCGCCGCGAATCGCCGGCCCCGGCCGCGACGCCGGCGCCGAAGCTCGCCCCCGAGACCTGGGCCGAGGTCCTCGACAGCCTCGAACTCAACGGCTCGGTGCGCGCGGTCGCCGGCATGCTCGCCCTGGTCCGGGTCGACGAGGGCCGACTTGAATTTCACGTGCCGCGCGACGATCTGGTCCTGGTCACGGAACGCTTCAAGGCCAGTCTCGGCGAGGCCATCGAACGCCAGGCCGGCGGCCCGAAGCGGATCGACGTCAAGCCGGTCGATCACGACGACCTGGTCACCCCGGCGAAGCTGGCCCAGGACGACCAGGCCGAGCGCCAGGCCCAGGCCGAAGCGGCGGTCGCGAGCGACCCCGTGGTGCGCAACCTCCAGGACACCTTCGATGCCGAAGTCGTGCCCGGCAGCGTGCGTCCCGGCGAGCCGACGCGGCACTGATCGCACCGCGTTCGTCGATCACGAACTTTCTACAGATTCCCGGAGAAACCCATGAAAGGCAACATCGCGCAGTTGATGCAGCAAGCGCAGAAGATGCAGGAGAACATGAAGAAGGCGCAGGCCGAGATGGCCGAGCTGGAGGTCACGGGCGAATCCGGCGGCGGCATGGTCAAGGTCACCATGAACGGCCGCCACGCCGTGCAGAAGGTCGAGATCGAGCCGTCGGCCGGCGAGGACCTGGAAATGCTCGAAGACCTGATCGCCGCGGCGATCAACGATGCGGTCAACCGCGTGGCCGAGGTCAGCAAGGAAAAGATGGCCTCGATGACCGGTGGCCTGCCGATGCCGCCCGGCTTCTCCCTCCCCTGATCGCGGCGCGTCGACCCGAGTGAACGATCCGCTTCTCGATGAGCTGCTGACCGCGCTGCGCTGTCTGCCGGGCGTCGGTGCGCGCACCGCCCAGCGGATGGCGCTGCACCTGCTCGAGCGCGACCGGCGGGGCGGTCGCGAACTGGCCGACGTGCTCGGCCGCGCCATGCAGGACATCCGACGCTGCTCGCGCTGCCGCAATTTTACTTCCGACGAGCTGTGCGGCATCTGCCGGTCGGACAAGCGGGCCCGCGGCGTGCTGTGCGTGGTCGAGGCGCCCGGCGACGTGCTGGCGATCGAACAGGCCACCGGCTACGACGGCCAGTACTTCGTGCTGCTCGGCCGCCTGTCGCCGCTCGACGGCATCGGCCCCGAGGACATCGGGCTCGACCAGCTCGAGCAGCGCCTTTCCGACGAGCCGATCGACGAGATCATCGTGGCCACCAATTCCACCGTCGAAGGGGAAGCCACCGCACACTACATCGCCGGACTGGCGAACAAGCGCGGCATCAAGCTCAGCCGCCTCGCCCAGGGCGTGCCGCTCGGCGGCGAACTCGAACACACCGACTCCTCGACCCTGGCCCACGCCTTCGCCTCCAGACTCCCCGTCCGCGGCGACTGACATCGCCTCGTTCGTTGGCGTGCTGTCTTCCTTTAGAGGATGGACGCAAAGGCGCCAAGGGGCGAAGGACGCCAAGAAACAAGTCGTGCAGAGAATGAAAGACCTGTCGATCCGGACGGGCTGAACCAGCGGGAGGCTTTTTCCTGGAGCTGGTTGACGACTGCTTCCGAGGTTTGAAACCCGGTAATTGTTCCTCTTCGCGATCTTTGCTCCTTCGCGCCTTTGTGTCCATCCTCTAAACGGTCGGGGCACGACGGCCTGCTTTTCCTCGAATTACTGCTTCATACTGGACGCCTGAGCAAGGACGTCCGTAACGATGACGATTCACAATTTCAGTGCCGGGCCGTCCGCGTTGCCGCGGCCGGTGCGCGAGAAGCTGGCCGAGACCTTCGCGCTGGACGGGGACTTCACGCCGTCGGTGGTCGAGATTTCGCATCGCGGCAAGCCGTTCATGGCGCTGGCCGAGCGCCTCGAGGCCGGCCTGCGCCGCCTGATGGGCGTCGGCGACGAGCACGCGGTGCTGCTGCTGCAGGGCGGGGCGCACCTGCAGTTCGCGATGCTGCCGATGAACTTCGCCCGCGATCGCACCGCGGCGTTCACGATCACCGGTCACTGGGGCGAGAAGGCCTTTGCCGAGAGTGCGCGGATCGTCGAGACGCGCCTCGTGGCCAGCGGCTCCGACCAGGGCTATCGGGACCTGCCCGAGCTCGGCCACCTGCCGGCCGACGCCGCCTACCTGCACTACACCGGCAACGAGACCATCCACGGGGTTCAGTACGCCGAGCCGCCCGCGGCGGCGGTGCCGCTGGCGGCCGATCTTTCCAGCGAGTTCCTGTCGCGACCGTACCCCTACGCCGACCTCGGCATGATGTACGCGGGCGCGCAGAAGAACCTGGGCGTGGCCGGGCTCACGGTGGTGCTGGTCCGTCGCGACCTGCTCGAGCGAATCCCCGAGGACCTGCCGAGCTACCTCGACTACCGCACCTGGGTCGATTCCGACTCGATGAAGAACACCCCGTGCACCTTCGCCTGGTACGTGGCGCTGGAGGTGATCGACTGGATCGAATCGCTCGGCGGGCTGGGCGCGATCGGCGTACGCAACCGCGACAAGGCCGACCGCCTCTACGCCGCGATCGACGCCTCGGAGTTCTACGCCAACTCGGTTCACCCGGACGCACGCTCGATGATGAACGTTCCCTTCGTGCTGGCCGACGAGTCGCTGACGATGCGCTTCGTCGAGCAGGCCGAGGCCGAAGGGATGCCGGGCTTGAAGGGCCACCGCGCGGTTGGCGGCCTGCGGGCCAGCCTCTACAATGCCGTGGAGCCGGACGCGGTCACCGCGCTGGTCGAGTTCATGCACGAGTTCGAGCGTCGCCATGGCTGAAGCGTCCGACAAGCCCGATCCCGCCCGCCTCGCGGAGATCCGCGAGCGTATCGACGCGCTCGACGCGAAGATCCAGGCCGCGATTTCCGAGCGCGCGAAGCTCGCGCTGGAGGTCCGTGCCAGCAAGGGTGACCTGGGTCGCGGCGCGGAATACTACCGGCCGGATCGCGAGGCGCAGGTGTTGCGCAACGTCATTGACCGCAACGACGGCCCGCTGTCCGACTCGGTGATGCTGCGCCTCTTCCGCGAGATCATGTCGGCCTGCCTGGCCCAGCAGGAGCCGATGAAGATCGCCTACCTCGGCCCCGAAGGCACGTTCACCCAGCAGGCGGTCTACCGCCAGTTCGGCCACTCGGTCCAGGCGATCGCCGCCGAGAGCATCGAGGACGTGTTCCTCCAGGTGCAGAGCGGGGAGGCCGACTTCGGCGTCGTGCCGGTCGAGAACTCGACCCAGGGCATGGTCAGCCACACGCTGGACATGTTCCTGAACGTTGAGGTCAAGATCTGTGCCGAGGTCGAGCTGCGCATCCACCAGCACCTCCTGACCCAGGCGAAGTCGCTCGGCGACATCGAAATCGTCTACGCCCACGCCCAGTCGCTGGCCCAGTGCAAGCACTGGCTGCGGGCGCACCTGCCGAAGACGGAGCTGGTCGCCGTGTCCAGCAACGCCGAGGCGGCCCGGCGCGTTCGAACGCGGCCGGAAGCCGCGGCGATTGCCGGGCGTCATGCTGCCGAGGTCTACGGCCTGCCGGTGCTGTTCGGCAACATCGAGGACCACGTCGACAACACCACGCGCTTTCTCGTGCTCGGCCGCGACCTGCTCGAGCCGTCGGGCGACGACAAGACCACGCTGATGGTCGCCGGCCGCGACGGTCCCGGCGCGCTGCTCGACCTGCTCGAACCGCTGGCCCGTCACGGGGTCAACATGAACCGCATCGAATCGCGCCCGTCGCGCCAGGGTCGCTGGGACTACGTGTTCTTCATCGACGTCGACGGCCACGTCACCGACGAGCGGCTCTCCGGCGTCCTCGGTGAGCTCGAGGGCGAAGCGCGCATGGTGAAGATTCTCGGTTCCTATCCGCGCGCCGTGCTCGGCCGCGAACCCGACGCCGCGCGCGAAGAAGACAGCGGCCCGGCCTGAGTTCGAAGCCGAACGCGAAGCTGAACCGATTCGCGCGCAAGCGCCCTCCAACAGGCGATCAGTTCGAACGGCGTGGTGTTCCTGTGGGAGGCCGCTTGCGGGCGAAGGGCGGGGCTTCCTGTGGGAGCGAGGGCCGCATGCACTCGATCACCTCGCAGTCACCTCCTCGCCTTCGTAGGTGTCCCGGAACAGGAGGTCTCTCCGAATTTCACAGCCCAGGACCGACCGGACAGCGTCCATCCAGCCGTAGTTTGTCGTCCCGCACTTGATGCGGGACCCAGCGACGTTCCTGAATTTTGCGCGAGCCAAAGGGCACGGCAACCTATCGCACCGGCACATCCACCCCTTCGTAGCTGTCCTCGAACAGGAGGTCCGTCTCTTCGATGTTCACACCCCAGAACCCGCCGGTCAGCGTCCATCCGTTGCCGGCCAGGTCGATCAGCTCCGTTGCATCGGGCTGGCCGATCGTGCCCGAGAGCTGCCATTGCTGGTCATCCGACTCGGACAGGATTTCGCCGCCGCCGTCGGTCGTGTGCCAGTCGACCGAAAAACTCTGGGCGAGGATTGGAGAGGACATGATCAGAACCAGGCTTGCGGACGCCAGCAAATCGCGCCGCACTCGCCGCAAGTAAGCATCCGCGTCGTTCCGTACGTCAAAGAACATCTCGAAGCTCGTATTCGATTCGTATGCTGTGGAGGGTGGTGGATCCCAGGTTGCACCCTCCGAAGAACGTTACGAAATAGGCGTAGTTCTCGTTATCGATGACGGGAGTAGCGATCGATGCATCCTCGAAAACACGGGGTGAACTGTTCGCACCCGCTGTCACAATGGATGCCATGAAATCGTCCCAATCGCCATCCTCGCGCACTCTTCGTAGCTCGATCCGCAGGTTCGCGTCGCTATCGTCCTCGGTCAGGTGTGCGCGGAATACGCGGACAATCGCACCATGGGGGATTTGCACCGCGCCGCGGAAGCTGTTCGCGCCAATCGAACAGAATGCAGGTTCATTCAGGGTCAATCCACCGAAGTTATGGCTGAAGTCATAGGAAGAAGCGCTCCCAAAGCCCTGCACAAAGGAGCCGGAACTCAGCATCAGCCATCGAGTCCGCGGTTGCGAGTACCGAATATCGCCATTTACGAGTAATCCATTTGCCGGGGGTCCGGAATTCACGCCGACCGAGATTCCGCCGTTGTCGTGGATGCGGAATCGCGTCTGTCCTCCGATCTGCACACGCATCGCGTCACCCGAAGGAATGGAGATGTGCAGCTGATCGCTCGGATTGTTCGTTCCGATTCCGACACCGCCGGCGGCGTCGATCAGGAACTGGTCCGGTCCCGTGGATGCGAACGAGCCCCCGTCGTTCCAGACGAAGACGTTGGAGTGGTTGGCCTGCGCACCTCGCCCCATGGCGACGCTGTCGTTGCCGTCGACCTGGTTCGATCGGCCCCCGGGGATCACGGACCAGTTTCCGTCGACGACATTTCCGATACCGCCACCGATGGCGCTGCCGTTGCCGACGATGGAGTTCGGTGCGCCGGCCAACCCGCCGCCGGCGATCACTGAAGCTTCGTTGGTGTCAGGAATCGAGTTCGCGTCCACTCCGCCGATGATGTTCGGCGCGCCGCTGCTGCTGAAGCCCCACTCGTAGCGCATCGCTCGCTTGCCGTCGACCCGGATGTTCATCGGGGTCGCGTCCGCCGTGCCGAGGTAGGCGCCGGCGGAAAGCCCGGCGTTCCCGCCCAGGTTCCAGGCGGTCCCGCCCGAATCCTGGTCGACCTCGCAGACCACGTTGCCGGACTGTAGAACCTGCGCGATGTACTGGCCCGGCGGGCAGGTTCCGGTAACGCGAAGCTGCACTGCGGTTGGATCGACGCTCCCGCCGCCGACGGATCCCGCAGCCAATCCGGTCGCCAGCAGCGCATACGGCGTGGCCGTGATCTTCTGCCTCGGGCTCAGCGGGGCGCCGTCGACGGTGATCTCGAGGAACCGGTCGCTGCCGTCGAAGGCTCCTCCGCCGAAGTTCAGCTCGACCTGGAACAGGCCGTCCTCGACGGGCCACTGGCCCCGCGCCTGCACGCTGCCGATCTGGGTTCCACCGGTCAACTCGTCGTAGAGCCGGAATTCGAGGTCGGCGATGCCGGTGAAGGGCTGGCCGGCGTCGCGGAGCTGGCCCTGGTAGGTGAAGGACGCGGACTGTGCTGCAGCGCCGATGGAGGCGAAGTAGACGAGGACTGCCAGCATGCGGCGAATCGAGTTCATGGTTGCACTCCGGGAAAGGAAGAGTGAACGGGCGCCCGGGCGCCGAACGCGCCGATGCCAGGACGCGATGCGAAGCGGGCGCCCGCATCGGCGCGGACCAGGGGCCGGCGGGGCGGGACCGGCTGGAACGCTGCATAAGGGCGTGCATGCGGGCGGATCGCGACTTCGACGATGCGCGCGCTCATCGGAATCTGCGATGCGTCGACCGGAAGTTCGAACGCGCCGTCGTCGAGGTCGACGGCCCGATAGCGACGTTCGGCCAGCGGCGTGTCCATGCTGCGGTCGTAGAAACGGATGCGGATGTCGAGCCGTGCATCGAGCGCGGCGAGGTTGCTGAACCGGCCGCGGAGCTGGTCGCCCGATGCCGGAGCTGCCAGCGCGACCCCGAGCGCGAGGCAAAGCACGAAGGCTGCGCGTTTCACGGTCCGCCTCCCTCGAAGCCGTCGATGAACAAGGCGTTTTCCCGCCCGACCAGTCGCACTACAGCAATGCGGTTCCTGTCGAGCGCTTCGTTTTCCGTATAGCCAGTAACGAGGATCTGCTGGCCGTCGCCGCTGACGTCGACGGTCTGAATGAGGTCGAACTGGGGACCCAGCGCCGGATCGAACGCGAAGACGATCGCCTCGCCGCCGTTGAACATCGTGTTCGGCGCGCCGGTCGACCTCAGCACGGTGACGGCGGCATCGATGTCGGTGCGTTGACCGCCGACCGGGCGGCTCCAACCGGCCACGTAGATGCGCCAGGCGTCATACAGGATGTCGTTGATCGAGGATTCGGTGTTGCCGAGCGCAAGGGAAACGAGCCCGCCGTTTCCGAAACCCGTATCCAACGCGCCGTTTTCGGTCAGGGCCACGATCGTCGCCTCGCGCCGGTCGACCGCCTTGAACGCGGTGCCGCCGATCAGGATTCGTCCACCCCCTGCCAGATCGATCGACGCCGCGAATTCGTCAAGGCCTCCACCGCCGTCGTAAGTCCAGACACCGTCGCCGTCGAAGGTCGAGTCCAGCGCCCCGTCCGGCTCGAGGCGGAGGACCAACATGTCCTGATCGCCCTGAGATAACCGCGAACGACCGGCGACCAGGATCCGATCGGCCGGGTCGACGACGACGTCGAAGGCCTGGTCCTCATCGCCGGCGCGGTCGAAGGTGAAGGTCCCGCCGGAGCCGAAGGTGGGGTCGAGTACGCCAGCAGGGGTAAAGCGCGCGACCGAGACGTCGAAGGCCTCGTTGCCGAGGGCCGGCCCTTCCGTGAACCCGACCGCGATGATGCTGCCGTCGGACTGCTCGCCCAGCGCACGGATATACGCGCGCTGGTTGTCGAAGGGCACGCGGTCGAATTCTTCGACCAGTCCTCCGGAAGGCGCGAGCTGGAGCGCGTTGAAGAGCCGAGGCCGGCCGCTGCATCCCTCCTGCACATAGCCAGCGCCGAGATAGTCGCCGTTGCTCAGCCGGATGCCGGTAAGAAAGGACCGGGGCACTTGACAGCCTGGCCATTGCGCATCGAAGCGCTCGAGCGCTCCGGGGGTGCCGTCGGCGAAGATGCGCTGGAAGATGGCTTCGCGAGCGCTGGCGCTGCCGTCATCCGATTGGCCGAACAACAGGATTTCGCCCGTGTCGTCGATCACGCCGGCGCGGGCTTGCGCTCGGGTGCCCGGTTCCAGGATCAGCCTTCCATCCCCGGCGAACGTCGGATCGAAATCGAGCGGTTCCGGAGTCGGACCCGCCTGCGCAAGCGTCGCCACGGCCGTGCCGGCGGCAAAGACGATGCTTCGCGGAAGTGCGGTGTTCATGTGCAGCTCTCCTTGGGGTAGTAAACCGAAGCGCGGGCGGTGGTGGTCAGGGAAGCGACTCGAATCCGTCGGTGTGCAGCACATCGAGGTCGACGGTGATCTGCAGCGGCCCGCTGTCTGCCGGGACGCCGACGGTCAACTCCCGGGCCGGGAAGCCCGCGGCCGTGACGTCGATCCGGTACGTGCCGTGGAACACGCGCGCATCGGCCGCACCGGCGAGGTCGGTGGTCACCGTCTCGTCGCTCCACCATTCGGCCATCAGGGCCTCGAAGCGCTGGCCGGCGGCGTTGACGGTCCAATCCAGATCGATCAGGGCTGCGTCGGGGCCGCGCCAGTGGGAGCCGGCCCAGAAGCCCCACAGCACGATGCCCTCGACGGCCGGGTGGCTGTAGGCCATGCGGAAGAAGTCCTCGAGCGCGTCCGCGTGGTCGTTCTCGTCGGCCTGGACGACGTCGAACTCGGTGATCCAGACCGGCTTGCCCAGGGCGCCCAGCTTGTCGAGACGGACCTTGACGCCCCACGGGTCGACGTCGGTGAAGTGGCCCTGGGCGCCGATCGCGTCGACCGGGATGCCGGCGGCATCGAAGTCCTGGATGAAGCGCACGTAGCGATCGGTCTTGGACGAGGACGAGACCACGTTGAAGTCGTTGACGAACAGCTCGGCCGACGGGTCGAGTTCACGCGTGCGCTCGAACATCCAGCGCCGGATGTCGGGGCCGAGGCGATCCTGGTAGAAGGAGCCGGCCAGCATCTCGTTGTTGACGTCCCAGTGGCGGAAGCGCCCCGCGTAGCGGCTGACCAGGTCTTCGAGCCGGTCGTCGACCTCGGCGGCCAGCGTCGCGTCGTCGAGGCCCGGCACCCAGTTCGGCTGCCACTGCTCCGGCGCCCAGAAGATCGTGTGACCGCGGACTTCCAGGCCCTCGGACTCGGCCCATTCGAGCATCGTGTCCGCGGTGGTGTAGTCGACCTGGCCCTGGACCGGCTCCGTGGCGTACCACTTGATCGCGTTCTCGTGCACGGTCCAGTTGAAGTGCTGCGTGATGTAGTCGCGGTACTGCGGCTCGGTGTCCAGCGGCCCCGCGGCCATCACCGTGCCGATCGGAAAGCCGCGCTCGAGCTGTTCGATGTCGACCTGGGCGCTGGCGACCGGCTGGCCCTGGCCGTCGACGACGAGAATTTCCAGGTCGCGCTTGCGCAGGGACTCGATGCGTGCATCGGCCTCGGACTGCCAATCGAGCGGCAGCGGCTCGAAGCTCAGGTCGTCGACCAGCAGGTCGATGCCCGGCCCGGGGCCGTGGACGTAGAAGTCGAAGCGGGTCAGGGTGCCGGTGACTTCATGTGTATAGACCTCGTCGAGCTCGACCCAGCGGTCGTCGAAGCCGTCCGCGTCGAGAACGCGCGGAAAGGTCAATCCGTCGCCGTCTTCGCGGGCGATGGTCATGGCCAGCGGCGCGGTCGCGGCCCCTGCGATTCGTGCCCAGGCCCGCACGCGGTAGCTCCGGCCCGGCTCGAGCAGCCCGACCGGGATGGCCTGCACCGCGCCCTGCCACTCGGCCGTGCGGCCGGTGACCTCGGCGGCGTACTGGCCGGAGTGGACGACCTGGTCGGTCTGCGCGATCGATGCATCGCCCCAGGCCACCCAGGGTGCGATGCCCGCTTCGAAACCGGGATTGTCGAGCAGGTTGCTGCCGGCCAGCGCCGCGGTGCAGAGCAACCCGCCGACGAGAACGGCAAGGACCCAGCCGGCCGGCGCCCATCGATCTCGAGGGCCCGGATCGGACGCCGGCCGGACGGGAGGAGTGGCCCGGCGGAGATTGCCGGGGCGCGGTTCGTGGTGGGTCGTGACGGGCTGTGTCTTCATGGCGTACTATCCTGAAACCGCAGGCCTATCGAATCTTGACGGCAGCGTGACCGACCCCTGACGGCATGGCATTTCGACGACTTCCGGGCGGACAGAGCGGGGCATGACGGACGAGAGCACTCCCATCGACCACGACACGTCGCCCGAGCCGGCCCTGCTGCGCTCGAACGGCATCGAGGTCGATCCGGGTGCGCGCGAACTGCGCCTCGACGGCGAGCCGGTCACGATCGAACGGCGCGCCTTCGACCTGCTGGTCCACTTGATGCGCAACGCGGATCGCGTCGTGGACAAGGACGAGCTGCTGCGCGAGGTCTGGCACTCGCGCCCGGTGTCCGAATCGACGGTGGCCCAGGCGGCCAGTCGCGTTCGCAAGGCGCTCGGCGGAGAGCCGGACCAGTGGGTGGCCACGGTCTACGGCGTCGGCTACCGCTTCACCGCGCCGGTGGAAACGATCGAGACCGGCGGTCGTTCGGCGCCCCTGGCGCAGTCGGCGTCGTCATCGTCTCCGTTCTCGCCTCACCGTCGCGGCCCGAGTTGGGGTCGGCGGATCGGACTGCCGCTGCTCGCCACGGCGCTGGTCGCGCTCCTGGTCCTGTCCTGGACCCGGCTGCAGACGCCGGACGAGGAGACGCTTCGCATCGCGGTCCTGCCGGTCGACAACCGGACCGGCGATGCACGGCTCGACTGGGTGGAACTCGGCGTGCTGCCGCTGCTCGACCGTGCGCTGGAGCAGGGCGGCGTGCAACGGGTGCAGACCTCGCAGGTGCTGTCGACGCTGCGTCGCTATCCGGACGCCGAGGATCCGGCGGCGCAGGCGCGCGT
Organism: Halomonas denitrificans; assembly: GCA_019800895.1. Taxonomy (NCBI): domain Bacteria; kingdom Pseudomonadati; phylum Pseudomonadota; class Gammaproteobacteria; order Oceanospirillales; family Halomonadaceae; genus Halomonas; species Halomonas denitrificans. Next base: position 348,364 of record JAHVKF010000001.1, on the reverse strand, counting down.
GCTGAAGCTGAACACGCGGGCGGACCGCGTTCTGGTGCCGCAGCTGGAGCTGGCCGACGGCGGCTACCGCTTCTCGCTGCGCAGCGCCGACGGGACGACCGAGCGCTACGACCTCGACCTGCAGGGCGCCGACGTGGCCGTGCTGGCCGTGGCCGCCGGGACGACGCTGTCGGAATCCCTGTCGCGCTGGCAGGGTTCCGAGCGGGCGCGGCGCGGCCTGGTCACCGACGATCCGTTCGTCAACGAAGCCTTTGCCCGCGGCCTCGATGCGCGCCTGCGCGGCCGCTGGGAGGAGGCCGCGCGCTTCTTCGACACGGTGCTCGCGGCCGCGCCCGACCTCCTCGATGCGAAGTACCACCTGGCCCTGGTCACCCGCCGGCTCGGCGACTGGGACTACACGGAGCGTCTGCACCGGGAACTGACGGAAGAGGCGGAGGCGCAGGGGGATCGCGGCATGCTCGCCAGCGTGCAATCGGTGTCGGGCACCCTGGCGTGGCGGCGCGGCGACAAGGCGACGGCGGAGGCGATGTACCGAAAGTCGCTCGAAGCCTTTGCCGAACTGGGCAACGAGGACTACGTCGCGAATGCCAAGTCGAACCTCGGCATCCTGGCCGCAACGCGCGGCGAATTCTCGCAGGCCGAGGCGCTCATGGGCGAAGCCTTGGACCACTATCGTGCCGTCGGCGACCGCTTCAATGAAGCCACCGCATTGAAGAACATCGGAACGTTGCAGGTCGACCAGGGCCGTTTCGACGATGCCGAACGCACCTTGCTTGCTTCGCTGGACATCCGTCAGACGCTCGAACTGCCGCTTGAAGTCGCCATGACGCTACTCGTGATCGGTGATGTCGAGATGGCCCGTGGGCAGTGGTCGCAGGCGCTCGCCTACGAGCAGAGAGTGTTGGATACGGCGCGTGAGTACCAGAGCCCGAACCTGGAGATCCAGGCCTTGGCAAACCTCTCCTCCGTTCTTCGGCGAATCGGTCGGCTCGAGGATGCGGTTGCTCGGGCGGCCGAAGCCCATGCGCGTGCGATCGAGTTGGGCAGCCCGACCAACCAGGCATTCGCCCTGCTCCAGCAGGGGCGTGCGGAACTCGACCGCGATCGGGCAGCTCAGGCAGCCAGCCTGTTCGAACGCGCCCGGGACCTGTACCTCGACATCGACCAGGCACCCGGCGCCGAGCGGGCGCGGATTGCCCTGGTCGAGGCCCTGATCGCCGCCGATCGATTCGACGAGGCGGAGCAGCAGCTGCAGGAGGCGACGGACCGCCTGGACGGCTCCGAACTCGATCGCCTACGACCGCAGATCGCCCGGGCGCGCGCTCTGCTGGCCGAAGGCCGGGGCGACCTCCAGGGCGCTGTGAACGCGCAGCGCGAGGCCTATCGATTGACGCGTGAGGGCAACGCGCCGATCGAGACCGTGGATTCCGCTGGCCAGCTGGGTCTGCTGCTGCTCGGGGTCGATCCCGGCGCCCCGGACATCGATACTCTGGTCGCCGAACTCGAGCCGCATGCGGAGAACAGCGCCAGCGCGCTGGACTTCCTCGCCCGCCGTCTCGCTGAATCGGACCCCGCGCGCGCCGTCCAGCTGGCCGAACGTCGCCGGGAACTGGTCGGTGAGGGCTGGACGTCCGAGGACCAGGCATCGCTGGACGAGCTTCGTGCAGGTCTGGGAGGCGGCCCGGGCTCCTGACTCGCGAGCGAGGCTTGCGCACACATTTCGCCTCTGACGCCCGGGCCCTTGATCCCCTCGCCGGTCTGCGGCTAGTCCGCGCCTTCGAACCCCAGCTGTCGCCACGCCTCGTAGATCGCGACGGCAACCGAGTTGGAGAGATTCAGGCTTCGCGAGCCGGGGCGCTGCGGAATCCGCACCCGGCGATCCTCGTCGAATTCGGCCAGCACGCCTTCCGGCAGCCCCTTCGTCTCGGAGCCGAACACCAGCACGTCGTCCGCGCGATACGCCACCCGGTCGTACCGTACCGCGCCGCCGGTCTCCACGGCCAGCCATCGGCGGTGGGTGCCCAGGGCCTGCCGGCAGGCGGCGAAATCCGCGTGGACGGCGAGCCGTTCGCGCTCCACGTGGTCCAGCCCGGCCCGGCGGAGGCGGCGATCGTCGAGCGCGAATCCCAGCGGCCGGACCAGGTGCAGGCGGGCGCCGGTGTTGGCGCACAGGCGCAGGATGTTGCCGGTGTTCGGCGGGATTTCCGGGGCCACCAGAACGATCTCCGGCAGCACGGTCCGGTGGGGCGTGGCGGGGAATTCCGATGAATCAGTCACTTGGGCTTTTCCGTTCGAATCAGGCGTCGTTCCCATCGAAAATCGACGGAGAATCTTCTTGAAAGTGTGAACCGGAGCGCGTATCGTCGTAGCCCTGAAACACAACATCTTGTGTGCAAATTTTGCCCAGCGCACAAGGGTTTGTGGATAAAACGGCTCACAAGCTGTGGATAAGTCTTCGGCGCAAGGCCGGGGTAGAGAACAATTCCAAGAGGTTGCAGGCATGAGTGTATCGGCTGAAGCACTGAACGCAGCGCTCCCGGAGATCGAATTCCAGGAAGCGTCGCTGGACATCTGGGACAAGAAATATCGTCTCAAGTCCAAGTCGGGAGAAATCATCGACGAGACGATCGATGACACCTACAAGCGGGTTGCGCGGGCGCTGGCCGATGCGGAAGAGGGGACCGACGCCAAGGAGACCTGGTACCGGGAGTTCCTGTGGGCGCTGCGCCGCGGCGTGATCCCGGCCGGGCGGATCACGTCCAACGCCGGAGCCCAGGCCTACAAGCCGGCCACCTCGACCATCAACTGCACCGTGTCGGGCACGATCGGCGACTCGATGAACGACATTCTCGGCAAGGTCCACGAGGCCGGGCTGACGCTGAAGGCCGGCTGCGGCATCGGCTACGAGTTCTCGACCCTGCGGCCGAAGGGCGCCTACGTGTCCGGCGCCGGCGCCTACACTTCGGGCCCGATGTCGTTCATGGACATCTACGACAAGATGTGCTTCACCGTGAGCTCTGCCGGCGGCCGGCGCGGCGCGCAGATGGCCACTTTCGATGTCTCGCACCCGGACGTCATGGACTTCATCCGTGCCAAGCGCGAGAACGGCGTCCTGCGCCAGTTCAACTGCTCGCTGCTGATCACCGACGACTTCATCCGCGCCGTGCAGGACGAGGCCGACTGGCCGCTGGTCTTCCCGGTGCTCGAAACCGAAGCCGACGAGCTGGACCTGGACGACCCGAAGCAGGTGATCTGGCGCGAGTGGCCGATCCAGTCGGGCTACGTGTCCAACGAGGAAGGCCTGGTCGCCTGCAAGGTCTACAAGACCGTCCCGGCCAAGCGCCTGTGGAACATGATCATGTCGTCGACCTACGACTACGCCGAGCCGGGCTTCATCCTGGTCGACCGGATCAACGAGCAGAACAACAACTGGTTCGTCGAGACCATCCGCGCGACCAACCCCTGCGGCGAGCAGCCGCTGCCGCCCTACGGCGCCTGCCTGCTGGGCTCGGTCAACCTGACCCGCTTCGTCGAAAAACCCTTTACCGACGAGGCCTCGTTCAACTGGGACGAGTACCGCAAGGCGGTCAAGATCTTCACCCGCATGCTGGACAACGTGGTCGAAGTCAACGGCCTGCCGCTGGGCCAGCAGCGCCGCGAAATCGAATACAAGCGCCGCCACGGCATGGGCTTCCTGGGCCTGGGCTCGACGCTGACCATGCTGTGCAAGAAGTACGGCGACCCCGATTCCCTGGACTTTACCGAGAAGGTGGCCCGCGAGATGGCCGTGGCCGGTTGGGAGGCCGGCCTGGAGCTTGCGCAGGAGAAGGGACCGGCGCCGATCATGCTCGACGAGTTCGAGGTGACCGCCGAGATGCTGCGCAAGCGCCCCGAGATGGCGAAGGACGGCTACAAGGTCGGCGATCGCGTGCCCGGCAAGGTGCTGCACGCGCGCTACAGCCGCTACATGCAGAAGGTGGCCGAAGTGGCCCCCGAGCTGGTCGACCGCCTCGCCGAGACCGGCGCGCGCTTCACCCACCACACCTCGATCGCGCCGACCGGCACCATTTCGCTCTCGCTGGCCAACAACGCCTCGAACGGCATCGAGCCGAGCTTCGCGCACCACTACAACCGCAACGTGATCCGCGAGGGCCGCAAGTCGAAGGAAAAGGTCAGCGTCTATTCCTACGAACTGCTGGCCTACCGCACGCTGGTCAACCCGAAGGCCATGCCGTTCTCCGACGACCCGGAAGAACAGCTGCCGGACTACTTCCTGACCGCCGAGACGATCACGCCGAAGGAGCACGTCTCGATCCAGGCCGCGGCGCAGAAGTGGGTGGACTCGAGCATCTCCAAGACCGCCAACGTGCCGACCGACTATCCCTACGAGGACTTCAAGGACATCTACCTGTTCGCGTGGGAGCAGGGCCTGAAGGGCTGCACCACCTTCCGCTTCAACCCGGAAGCCTTCCAGGGCGTGCTCGTCACGGAGAAGGACCTGGAGAACACCACCTACGTGTTCGAGCTGGAGGGCGGCGAGCAGATCGAGCTGAAGGGCAACGAAGAGGTCGAGTACGACGGCGAGATGCATACGGCGGCCAACCTGTTTGATGCGCTCAAGGAAGGCTACTACGGCAAGTTTTAACTGCGTGGCGTCGCCAGGCGCCCGCATGCGGCGTTTTGCTTCGCCACCGGCATCCTCACGCACTTCAGTGCGCTCCGGTGTCCGATGACTTGCAAAGCCTTGCCTGCGAACGCCTGACTGTGCCACGCAGCCAAAACTGGGTCCCGATGGGGAAAGATAAAAACGACGCTGAGCAGGACCGTTCAGAGCAAGGTCCCGGTGCGAGTATTTTTCTGTCATCCCGGCCTTGAGCCGGGACCCAGCGACTTTGAACTGAAGGGTTGAACAGAAAAAAGGAACGCAGAGCAGGATCGTGTGCAACGTGAGCCCGGGAAAGGTTTATCTGTCGTCCCGGGCTTGACCCGGGATCCAGTGTCTTTGATTTGAGAGCAGGAGCAAGAGCAGGATCGTGTGCAACGTGAGCCCGGAACCGGGCGGGAGCGGTGGTTGAGCGATCGAGCGAAGTCCCGGCAGAAGCGGATCAAGCGGAGCCGGGCGGACAAGTGCAAGGAGTGGGGCCCCTCGGGGCGTGGCATCGGCGGACTTCGGATCATCGAGGTCGACCGCGAACGCAAGCCGGAAGAACAGACCCGGCACTAGGAGACTGGATCCAACGTCCCGGACTCGGTCCGGGATCCAGACAAAAGGCCTGTCGTCCCGGACTTGATCCGGGATCCAGTGACCTTCTTGCCGGTTTCCACTGAAGCCAGCAAGCACCCCCGGAACGCCGCGCGCCTCCGGGAGCAGCAGAGTCGCCGTCGGGAACGCTACGGATTCCCGCCGGCACGAAACGAATTCAACGAGGCGCACCAGGCGCCGAATCAGCGGAACGGGCAGAGACCCGGGGTAGGAGAACGCAGAATGACGGTCAAGATCAGCAAGAAGATCGTGGGGTACCAGGTCAAGGACAAGAGCAAGGCCGAAGAGGCCCCGCCCGCCGAGGCGGTCAAGGAGGACGGTGGTCGCGCCGGTCGCGGCAAGTCCGCTGACATCATCCGGATGCACGAGAAGCTCGAGCGCCCGGAAGGCATGGAGTGCCTCGAAGGCGCCACCTACAAGATCCGGACCCCGCTCGACGACCACGCGATGTACGTCACGATCAACGACATCGTGCTCAACGCCGGCACCGAGCACGAGCAGCGCCGGCCCTTCGAGATCTTCATCAACTCCAAGAACATGGACCACTTCCAGTGGATCGTGGCCCTGACCCGCGTCATGTCCGCCGTGTTCCGGAAGGGCGGTGACGTCACCTTCCTGTGCGAGGAGCTCCAGGCCGTGTTCGACCCCAAGGGCGGCTACTTCAAGCCCGGCGGCCGCTTCGTCCCCTCCATCGTCGCCGACATCGGCGCCGTGGTCGAAGTCCACCTCAAGCGCATCGGCCTGCTCGAGCCGGACGAGCTGTCCGAGCAGCAGCAGCTGATGCTGAAGGAAAAGCGCGCCGAACTCGAAGCGCGCGAAAGCGGCGGCGCAGTCGTCGACGCCTCGGCACCCGCAACCGCCGACGGCGAAGACTACCCGGCCTCCGCGACGCTGTGCCACAAGTGCAATACGAAGGCGCTGGTGCTGCTGGATGGGTGTCAAACCTGCTTGGCCTGCGGCTATTCGAAATGTGGATGAACTGGCAGCGTTCTGGTGGCTGAAGTGTTCAAAGCAGTATCTTTGTTTTCTGGTGCAGGTGGACTTGACATTGGTCTTGAGCAGGCAGGCTTTGAGTTGATTCGAGCCTCCGATTTTGATGGGTCGTGTGTCGAGACGCTGCGAGCTAATCAACTTGCTGGCATACGAATCAACGCGAAGCGAAAACGCCGGTATTTGGAAGGCGCAACGATTGGTCACGAAGATATTTCGGGCCTATCGTTAAAAGAAGAGCTTGGCGAGTCTCCTGATATTCTTGTTGGAGGGCCTCCCTGCCAACCATTTAGCTCCGCGGGTGCTCAGCGGTCTGTTGCTGACTCTAGGGGACGCTTGTTTGAAGACTTTGTGAGAATCGCTGACGAGATTAAGCCTCGTAGGATACTGTTCGAAAACGTCCGCGGACTGGTCACTGCCCGGGGGCCCGGTGGAATCCCAGGGGAGGCCCTTAATTTGGTGCGCTTGTCGTTTGAGCGTATAGGATACCGCACAAATTTTTCGGTGCTTAACGCGGCCGACTTTGGCGTACCTCAGAGAAGAGTTCGCCTTTTCATGCTTGCTTCTCTTGAAGAGCCACCTCCTGAGTTTCCCACGCCTTCGCACTCTAAGGACGAACGTGATGGTCTTCCGCCGTGGGTCACGATGGCGGCTGCACTCCAAGACATCATGGAGCCCGAGAACGAAATGCTAGTCCAACCTAGCGCCTCACTATTTAAGCAGCTTTCAGAGCTTAAACCCGGAACTGGACTTAAGAGTAGAGGGGTCAAAGAGCCGACACGGCCTGGGGGGCATTGGGGCTACAAGCAGGGCGCATTTGTGGCAGATCAAAATCTGCCGGCCCGAACTGTGACTGCGTCTTCGTCGCAAGATTGGATCTGGGATACTCGAAATCGATTGCGTCGAATTACCGTAGCAGAGGCCGCTGCATTACAGGGTTTTCCGAGTGAATGGGTTTTTACAGGTAGTAGAGCTGCACGGTATAGACAAATTGGCAATGCCGTCCCACCTCCGTTGGGGAAAGTGCTGGGGCGAGCTTTGATCGACTCACTGAGTGGAGCCCACGAAGGCGAAAACGTGTCAAAGCCATTTCCCGATTATATGACCGCAGCGGTCAGATATACGGAGAAAGAAGACAAGAGGAATGGTTCAGTAAGGGTTCGATCCCCCTACTACGCAGCTGGTAGGTGATTCTTCATGGTTGAAGAGGCAGCGAAATATTGTGAAGAAGCTAAAGCAATCTACATAGACTCGCAGATCAATGACTCTGCAGTAGACAGTTGGTATTCCGCCAAGCGCGCTGAGCGGCGACAAATTAGCGAAGCTCTACGTTTGTCCAATGGGCTTCTGAGTATTCCTCTTGCACTTGAAACAGATGGCCGGACGATGAGAGTGTTCCGTCATCTTTGTGCCCCTCCGATAAGCCAGGATCAGTTCCTCTTACTGTGTCCAACATGGAGCAAGGCAAGTGAAAAATCTGGTGTTGGACTTCAGCCTGATGTCGCGAAGGCTGCGGAATCAGTATTAATTCGAATTCTAGATAAGAGCCTCTGCCCGTGGGTGGAGCCGGGAATTGATCCCTCTTGGTCACAATTGAAGCGATTACAAGAAGTGGTTTGTGCATTGATGGCTAGTCAGTCAGTTGCTACCGAAAGGAGGAAGGCGTTGGCAAGTGAGCAGGAGCAGCTTGTTATTGAGGCGCTTATGGAGCTTGGTTGGTCTCAAATCCCCAGTAAGAAAATTGAGTCAAGAGGCGACGTGGATGCGAAAAAGTTCATGCACAAGACAAGATTTGCAACCAAAACCAGGCCCAAAGAAGTGGATGTTGCATGTGGGCTTGGAAACACTAAGATGCTCGCGCTTGAATGCAAAGTCACAAACGATGCTACCAATTCAGTCAAACGAATAAATGATGTGCTAACAAAGGCAACTTCTTGGAGAGAGCACTGGGGAAGTTTTGTTGTTACCGGCGCATTTTTGCAAGGTGTGATATCTGAGAAGGACGTTGAGAGGCTCGTCGAGGCGGACGTAGTGGTTTTTTGGTCACATCGCCTCCAAGAGTTTCGCGATTGGGTCGGCGAGAACTGCGAGTAAGATTCGCGTCTACTCTGCTGAACTTGACAAACGCCTATTCAATAGGCGCGGAGAGATGTGGGTAGGTCATGGTTCTTGCGCGAGAATCAATTCGCCTCTTTATTTGCTTTCGACTCGATCCTGACCCTAGCATCTGAGTTCTCGGAAGTCATCCGCTAGATCTCCGAGCCGATTGCGCATTCGTTTGATCTGGCGGTCGTCGGCAAGCTCGTAGACGTCGATCAGTGTGTCCAACATGTTGGCCCGGTTGTGGGGCGTGGCGCGTTGGGCGGGGCCGGACTCCCGTCGCGAGTCGAGCTGTGCGAGTTCGAACAGAACCTTCATCCGCCGTTCGAATTCCGCGGTATCGTTGCGCACGGCCAGGGCTTGAATGAACCGCTGGTGGCGGAGTTCGCGCCATTCTCGCTCGAATGCCGAATCGGGTTGGCGTGCTTGGGCCCATTGTCCGAGGCGTGCGCGTTGGTCGGCGTCAAGACGGCCCAGTAGTCTGCGGAGGCTCTGTTCCATGTCATCCATCATCGCTGCTTGCCGTTCTTCGGGGCTAAGCGCTTCGCTGTCCTTCTCGAGTTCTTCGTTTCGTTCCCGAATGTTATCGATGAGGTTTTCGACCTGCTGGTCGTCGAGGCTCGCCAGGAATTCGATGATCGTGGGCTGTGCGCGGTCCAGCAGGCGTGGGCCGAATTCGCCGATCTCCCGGCCGTAGCCGTCCAGGGCGTCCACGGTGATGTGGCCGGTTGCAACGTCCTGGTCGATGCGTTCGATCAGTGCAATGTAGTCCGGCAGCTCGTTCTCGCAGTGACAGGCCAGCTTGCGTTCGATGGCGCTCCGGGCCTGCAGCTCCTATTCTGCGCTGAGGTCGACTTGAGAATTCACCCAGCGAATGGCCAGCCAATCGAGGTTGTTGTAGGTGATGCGCACACCGCAGCCGGTCAACAGCGCGGCGAGGCAGGCGAGGACGAACGCGCGAATGCATGCATTCATGGGGAAAGAATACCTGCCGGAAATGGCTCCTTGACGAAGCCAATGCCCCGCTGGATACTCGCGACCAGTCCGCGCCCGACTCGCCCAGATTAACGAGAGTCCCACATGCGGAAGACAGCTAAATCAGCTGCTTAGGTTTCTCTCGGGGCCTCGTCGGAACGCGAGCGCCGCGCCAGGCTGCTCGGCAGTACTCTGATCCAATCGCCCGTCGCTTTCGTTTGCCCGGGTGCGATTCAGGCCTCAAATCCATCCGCGAACAGCACGTCGTCGGCCTCGTAAGCGCCGATATCGACGGCCGGGCCGAAGATGCGGGTTCGGCCGGCGAGGTCGATGGGGCCGAGGCCGCCGGGTGGGGTGTTGTCGCCGGCGTCGATGGCGGCGGAGCCGGGCGCGAGGCGGTAGTCGCCGATCAGCGGATCGATGAACAGGCCGGAGTCGTTGGTGAACAGGTTGCTGCCCTCGGTGACGGTGGGGTCGAGCTGGGCGTTGACGCCGTTGTTCACGGAAATGGAGTTGTACACCGAAAGCTGGCCGCCGCCGCTGGTGCCTGCGAGGATGCCGCGTTCCGTGAAATGGCCGGCGACCGTGAGGTTGGTGGCGCGCAGGGTGGCGCCGCTGTTGGCGTTGAGCTGCACACCGCGCGCGTTGCCGTCGACGACCAGGGTGTCGCTGAGGACCGCGGTGCCCGCGAAGGTGCTGAAGAAGGCTTGGGACCCGAAGCCGTTCGCGCTGTCGTCGATGTTGTTGGCGACCCGGTTCCGGCGGGCCACCCAGTTCGTGCCGCTGAGCATGAGCCCCGTGCCGGTGACGCCGCTGGCGTCGATCCGGTTGCCCCGGAATTCGTTGTCCGTCAGTTCGAAGAATGACCCGGCCTCGAACTGGATGATGTCCGCGCCGGCGCCGAGCCCGGCGCCGCTGCCGGCCACGGTGACGACGTTGTCCCGGATGCGGTTGCCGATGATGCGGGCGGTCGAGGTGTTGTTGAGTTCGACCGTCAAACCGCCGCCGCGTCCGTCGACGGTGCCGGTCGAGGTCACCGTGTTGTCGAGCAGGTCGCAATCGCGGACTTCGAGGTCGGCGCTGCCGATCAGGACCGCGTACAGGCCGCCCGAGGACGCCCGATCGGCGATCGCCAGGTTGTCGCGAATGGTCAGGTTGTAGAGCTCGACCGAGCTGGTGTCGCGCGCGAAGACCGCGACCCCGGCGCGCAGCGTGTCCTCGCCGTTGGCCAGCTCCATCCCGTGCAGCACGAACCGGTCGCTGCCCTCGGTCTGGATCTCGAACACCTTGCCCAGGCCGCCGCCGTCGATGACGGTGGTCCGGGCATCGCTGGCGCTCGTGAAGGTGGCATCCCAGCCGCCGCTCATTTCGATGAGATCACCGCTGCCGTCCAGGTCGACGAACAGGTTTTCCGGGAACACGCCGAAGCGGACCCGCACCTCGTCGTCGCCGGGGAGGGCGACGGCCGCGTCGAGGGCGTCCTGGACCGTCGCGTAGGTGCCGCCCGGGCCGGCCGTGAGCACGGCGCCCTGGGCTGCGCCGGCCAGGGCCAGCAGCATCAGCGAGGGCCCGGCGGCCCGTAGCGTGCGAATGGTGTGCGTCATGTTCCGTCCCCGTGCTGAAGTGTCGATGGGCCGCTAATGGCCTCCTTCTCCATCAATCGTAGTCCGGGCGCAAACCCCGCCATCGGGGGCTGTTCCCCGTTCAACGAAATCTTCTAGAGGCGCAATGAGAAAACGTGCGGGACACCCGATTGCGTAAAGGGGACAAGCGGCGATCGGGAAACCGGGTGGTTGGGGCGTTCGGAGCCCTGTTCGACCGACGTCGTTCAGGTGTGGCGCGATTCCAACGGCATGAACGCGCGCTGGTCTCGCTTCGGATCGCGCGGGTTCGAGGTCCAGCGTTTGCCGTATGTTTTGAAATCGAGAATTCGCCACCCGGTACGCTCGACGATCCGCTTCAGCCCGGCTTCAGAGAAGATCCAGTAGTTGGTCGAGTCGTTGTTGAATTCATCGGGTTCGAGCAGGTAGGCGATCGGGCGGTTCCTGATGCGACCTCGAAACTGCCACGGCCAGGGCCCCGAGTGCATCCAGGCGGCGACTCGGGTGCTGAGAATGCAGTACCGACTGGTATGTGCGAGCGTTTCCAGGGCGAGGTAGGGGTTCTGCAGGTGATAAAGAATGCCGAGAAAGATCACGGCGTCATAGCGATGAGGCAACTCGAACTGGCCGTTGATGTCGATCTCGTGGATCGGAACGCTTGAATCGAGCGCTTCTTTCAGTCGGTAGGCGGCTTCGAGCTGATTGAAATTGTAAGCGGCGAAATCCACGATCTCGGGGCGGAAGCCTTTCGTCTCGAGAAAGAACGAGAGGTCGCCGTCGGCTGCGCCGATGTCGGCGATTCGCCCTCCGGACAGTCTGCCGAACAAGTCGCGATTGCCGCCGGTCAGTAGCCCGCCGATTGCGTCGATGTTGCCGAGAATGTCGCCGAAGAACCAATCGACGTCCGGGCTTTCCTGCTTGATGCGGTCCAGATGAGTGCGAAACTCGCGTGCCGCCTGCTGCAGTTCCTCGATACGCATAAGCACCAACTGATCAATTCTTGCCCATTCCCCGATGCGAGGAAGAATACAGCAAGCCGAGCCCGCCATGGTGGCAGGGGTTCGAGGCACCCAGTTTCCCTCCGGCTCTGCGCCGTTACTTGGGTGCACCGCCCCATCGCGCGCGGACTTGGGGGCGCTGCGGAGCCGCGCTGTGAAACCTGCTGGAATCCGAGGCCACTCTACCGATTCGGTCCCCTATGATCGTGATCGAGCGCAGGCGGAGGTGCCGGAATGCGGGTGCAGGGCATAGTGGTGCAGTGGAACGACGCGCGGGGGTTCGGGTTCGTCGAGCCGCATGACGGTGGCGAGAGGGCGTTCGTCCACATCTCGGCGCTGGCGTTCGGAGCGCGGCGGCCAGCGACGGGTGACCTGGTCACGTATTCGCTCGAAAAGGACCCGAAGGGCCGGTGGCAGGCGTGCGATGTGCGTCCCATCGGAACGCGACGTGCCGGCGTTGAGGCTCCCGCAGCCGTTAGCGTGAGCCCGTTCGAGCGATTGTTTCTGTTTATCTTCATCGGGGTGTTGTTCGCAGCGTCCATCGAAGGCGCGCTCCACATCGCGATTCCGTTCATTGTCCTGCTGCTGTCGGTGGTGACGTTCATCGCCTACGGACTGGACAAGAGCGCGTCGCGACGGGGCTCGTGGCGAACCTCCGAAGCCACCCTTCATCTGCTTGCGCTGGTCGGTGGCTGGCCGGGCGCCCTGATGGCGCAGCGCCTGTTGCGCCACAAGACGCGCAAGGCCGAGTTCCAGGCGGTGTTCTGGACGACGGTGGTGCTGAACATGGTTCTGTTGGTGGTGCTTGCGCACTGGTTCTGAGCCGTAAACGGCCGGGCAGGGGAGTCGGCGGTCGCTCACGGGTAGAATCGCCCGAAGCCCCTTCGAGCGCTCGATACGATGACGCAGTCCCCCACGCTTCGCATCCCCCACACGCTGGCCCTGCTGTTCTTCCTGATGATCGCGGCGCTGGTCGCGGCGTGGCTGGTGCCGCAGGGGTTCTTTGCCGAGGACCTGGATTCCGGGCGGGTGGTGCCGGGGTCCTACGAGGTCGTGGCGGAGAAGGAGATGCTGTCGCCCCTGGCGCTGTTCACGGCGATTCCGCGCGCGTTCGTGGACGCCGGGCCGATCATCTTCTTCCTGTTCATCATCGGCGGCGTGCTGGCGATGATCCGCGCCACCGGTACGATCGATGCGCTGCTGGGGCGGCTGCTCGAGCGGTTCCGGGATCGGCCGAGGAGCCTGATCTTCGCGGTGATCTTCGTGTTTTCGCTGGCCTCGAGCGCGGTCGGCTCGTCGGGTGAGTACATTCCCTTCGTGCTGATCCTGGTCGCGCTGTGCCGGGCGATGCGGATGGACGCGATGACGGCGGTCGGGATGGTCGTCGCCGGCTATGGCGTGGGCTACGGGCTGGCGGCGTTCAACCAGTACACGGTGGTCGTGGCGCAGGAGATCGCCGAGCTGCCGACCTATTCCGGCTGGTGGCTGCGGCTGTCCCTGCTGGTCCCGTTCGTGCTGATCGCGGTGCACCACGTCTGGAGTTACGCGGAGAAGGTTCGGAACGACCCGTCGGCCAGCCTGGTTGCAGGCGACGCGGCGGCGGAGGTCGAGCCGCCGGCACACTACCCGGCGCTCAAGGGCAAACACGTGGCCATCGTGCTGGCGTTCCTTGCTGCGCTGGGCGTCGGCGTCTGGGGCATCGCGACGCGCGGCTGGTACCTGAACGAGCTCGGGGCCTGCTTCGTGGTGCTCGGGCTGGTGACCGCCGTGATCGGTCGCGTGGGGCCCAGCTTCGCCTCCGAGAAGTTCATCGAAGGTGCGAAGGAGCTGACCGAGACCGCGATCCTCGTCGGCATCGCCCGCGGCATCGCGCTGATCATGGAAGACGGCCAGATCCTCCACACGATCGTCCACTACCTGTCGCAGCCGCTGTCGCTGGTCGGCGCCGAGCTGGCCGCGGTCGGCATGATGTTGATCCAGGCCGTGCTGAACCTGTTCATCCCGTCCGGCTCCGGCCAGGCCTTCGTGACCATGCCGCTGATGACGCCGCTGTCCGACCTGCTCGACGTGCCGCGCCAGGTCGCCGTGATGGCCTACCAGATGGGCGACGGCTTCACCAACATGATCATCCCGACGAACGCCATCCTGATGGGCATCCTCGGCGTAGCGGGCATTTCCTACGCCAGCTGGTTCCGCTTCTGCCTTCCGCTGATCCTCAAGCTCTACGCCGCCGGTGCGGTGGTGCTGGTGCTGGCTGTGGTCTTCGACCTGTCCTGACGGGGCCCCGACGTCCGCCATCGCGGATCGGGAGCGCTATCGATCCGATCGAGACCTCGGATTCGGGCCCGTCTGGGCCTCGAAGCCATCCGAAAAGACCGACGCGCCCTCAAGGCCGGCCCAGAAGCCGCCGGAGAGCTGGAACGCGCCGGCGGTGCTGGTGGTAGTGCTCGGCTGGCCGAGGCTGGAAGAAAGCAGGAACGACGATCCGGGGGCCGTGGACTGGACCGTGTCGCCGCCAGCCGCGATGACGGACTTCCGCATCTCGAAGGGGCCGCCGGACTGCAGTCCGACGGACAGGGCGAACAGGCACGCGAGGAGGGTGCTCATTGCCGGTCCTCCCCTCGTTCCTCGCGCTCGAGCCGTTCGATACGCTCGATGGTCGCGGCCAGCGCGCGCTGGCTCTCCTGGTGCATCCGCTCCAGTTCGGCGATCCGCTGGTCCTTCTCCTCGAGCTGCTGGTGCAGGCCCTGGATCGCGGCAAGCGCGACGCCGTTGCGGTCCACGCCGGCGATGTACTGCTCCGTGTCACCGAGTCCGAACAGGGCGTGGAAGTCCTCGGCGATCGGGCCCAGATGGGTGCCCTCTTCGGAATCGCGGTAGCGCCAGCGCAGCACCGGTAGCCGCAGCACGCGCTGGAGGATGTCCTGCGGATCGATGGCCTGGAAGTCGGTCTTGAACAGACGGCTCGAGGCATCGGTCCACGTCCCGCCGGTGGTCAGGCGCGCGCCGTTGCCGTTCAGGGCGTTGTTGCCGACGTGCACCGGGAACTGCGCATCGGCCCGGTTGAATCCGAAGAAGCCGCCCGGTGACGTCACGACGCTGCCGTTGCCGACGAAGAACGCGCCGTTGACCGTGGTTTCGCCGTCGGCCAGGGTCAGGGTCGGCTGGAAGTCGATCGGATTGGCACCGCCGATCTCCGTGAACATCGTCGTCGTGCCGTCGGGCGCGACCTCCATCAGGAAGGCGCCGTTGTTGGTGTCGAAGCGCTGCCAGCCGGCGTCGAAGTAGGCGTTCTTGGCAAGGCTCGAATAGCCCGCCGGACCGGCGTGGAGTCCGATCGCGCTGCCGAATTGGCCGAGCGACTGGACGAGGACGCCGAAGTTGTCGCCGCCGGCCTCGACGGTAAGCGTCGATTCCGGGTCCAGCACCGGCGTGGCGCCCAGCGCGGCAGATCCGTCGGGCGCGAGGATGAAGCGCGTGTCGTTCTGGCTGTAGTCGGGATCGGTACCGTAGGTCCACCAGAGTTCGCTGTTGCCCAGGGCGGTTCGACGCACGATTCCCCAGGTGTCGAGCAGGCTGCCTGCGGTCAGCTCCGACAGGGTGATCGACGAGCCGTAGCCGCCGCCCCCGCTGCTGTACAGCCCGATGCTAGCGTCCGAGTCCTCGACGACGAGGTCGTCGTTGAACGTCTCCTGGTCGGTCAACGACAGATTGTTGGTCTGGACGTGCAGGGCCGCGAG